>JASJCY010000257.1 GCA_030065825.1 Nostocaceae cyanobacterium
GCCGCGATCAACTTGGCAAAACTAGCTTATTCTATTTAACAATTAAAAATCGAGGATGGCTTGTCCTTGAAAGCCTGTGGAGGGATAACTGCTCCCATGCTCCCGATCAAACAGGAAGTAAGAGTTGTAAGAGTCAACCGGGATGGTTGTCCATACTTTACAAAGCAGGATAAAATACAACGTACATCTGTAGTGATTGTCAGAAACCCCACGCCTAAAGGCGGGGGCTTGAAAAGCCCTAATCTGACCAGACTCAGTTCTTAACTGAACTAGGTTAGAGGTAAGAGTTCAAGACCTACCAAGGGATGCGTAGCCCCTTCGGGGTTCAGCAGTTGCTCATGGGGGAAACCCCCAAGACCGCACTGCTTCACTAGTCCCTTGCTCTAGAACCGAACAGTTAAACATCCCTACAAGGGTTAAGGAAGTGCTGTTTGGATAGTTACCGACCTTTAACATTGTCTAAGCTAACTTTACGCTTTGTAGCAAGGCGATTCTCGGCATACAGGGAAATGGATAAGTACTACTCCTCTACTTATCCAACCCCGAAAGGGGGACGGCGTTCGCGTTAGCGTGCCGGAGGCTCTATAAAATCCCCCGCGCCTTACCCCCATGTCTAAAGCCAGGGGTCTCCTCGGCGCGGAGGTTCTGATGACTTACGCAACTAGCATCTTGATTTTAACCCTTTTTTTGAATTCTAAAGTAGGGACGGGGTTAGGTTATATCTTGTACCATTCTCAATTAGCATGGAGAAAGCTCGGCAGCGCGTTGCAAAGCCAGTCACGTGCGCCCAGAGAAGAACGCACAAGAAGGTGAGACAGTGTGGTCTTTTTGGTTTCCAAAATGAACAACTGCGTTGGTGTAGCCTCTTTGGAGGAGATACCCGTTCACCGGAGGTGTTCGGCGCAGGGTAGGGGGTTCCCAAGCCACTGCGTTGCGGAGGACAGTTGCATGGGCGGGTTCCCCGACTTGTGCAAACTGTCCGTTGGGGTTCCCCCCGTTGTAGCAAGTGGCGCCCGCTTAAAGAAACTAACTCGTGCCCAGACGCTGAGCGCAAAGCGCACGCTACGCGGTAAGCAAAGCTATGCCGTAGGCTTTACGCGAACGGGGTTAAGCGCGTTGAGTGAACTGGCGTTGGGGTACTCTCCGTAGACGCGGTAGACGAGGGTCACTCGGCTTCTTTTGAGAGTGCGGCTTCTTTTGAGAGTGAAGCCTCCCGACCGTCGTCTACCCCCCGTTATAGGGACTGCCGGGGTTTATGAACGAAAAATTAGGGTTTTGATAGAATTAGTATTCCCAATAAACCCCGGCAGTCACTTTAAGTTACCAAAACCCGCTGTTAGCGTCTGCGGAGCTTTCTGACCCGGGTGCAAGATGTGTGTTACCCCATCCCTAGGAACCAACACTTAACTTTCAACTGTGACGCTTACAGAAATCCTGGTTATTTCATTTATATTTGATTTATTTTTTTAATCTCATAAATTGTAATCTGTGATAAGTCATCAGCAAATTTAAGTATTTATTATCGGAACAGAGTAGTTGGCAAATGGCAATTTTACATGGTAGTTGGTTAGTTCAAAATCGAAATGGTTGTTTATTTGTTTGGGGAGAGACTTGGCGAACTCTGACAGACAAATTTGATGGTAGTGAATTGACTGAAGTTCCATTTCATCCGTTAGCAATGACACCACAGGAGTTAATCCAGTGGTTAGGGACGGCTAATATTCAACCATTCAATGTTTTGGAACCACAACTAAAAGGGACAAAAACAAGGAGTAAAGTAAGTAGTAAAGCTGTTAGGACAGCTAACATAAATTTACCAACTGACTCTCAAATTTTTGCTTTACCTAGTTATATTGTGGAACCGAAAAGAGGTAAAAAAGCGGGAAAAGTATTAATTAGTCCTGCCCATTCAGCTGCTTTTGATTTAGATAATCCATCTCCACAATATTTACAACCATGGCAAATTGAAGGCTTTTGTCTTCAGCCAGGGGACGCGATTAAACTTCTAAGTTCTCTACCTTTAAGTACTGCTAAAGAAGAAGATAATTTTGTGGGGGGAGATTTACGATTTTGGTCGCAAATTGCCCGTTGGAGTTTGGATTTAATTGCTAGATGTAAGTTTTTACCAACAATTGAACAGCAAAGTGATGGTACTATTATTGCCCGATGGCAGGCACTTTTAGATAGTGCTACTGATGGTACTCGTTTAGAAAAGTTTTCCCAATTGATGCCTTTGGCTTGTCGTAGTTATGTTGAAAATCGGGAATTTACTTACGTCGATTCGCCATTTTATCTAGATATACCGCGAGAACCCCAGGAAGTAATATTGGCATTTCTGAATAATATAATCGACGCTCAATTACGGGCAATGTTGGGTTCCCAGTCTCAGTTAGAACCCAGAATGATGGCTGCTTTACCATCAGCGGTGCGTCAATGGTTACCAGCTTTAACTACAGGGTCGAATACGGTGAAGGCTGATGCGGTGGGGGTAGAAAGATTAGAAGCAGCGCTAAAAGCCTGGACGATGCCCTTACAATACCAACTGACGGGGAAAAATCTCTTTCGTACCTGTTTTGTTTTAAATGCCCCAGAATCGGGGGAGAGTGATTGGACTTTGGAGTATTTTCTCCAAGCTGCGGATGATGCAGAATTTTTGGTGGATGCAGCTAGAATTTGGCAGCATCCAGTAGAAGCATTTAGCTATCAAAATCGCACCATTGAACAACCCCAAGAAACATTTTTGCGGGGTTTGGGTTTGGCTTCGCGGTTATATCCTTTAATTATCCCTAGCTTAGAAACCCCAGAACCCGGATATTGTCAGCTTAACCCCATGCAGGCTTATGAATTTATCAAGTCTGTGGCATGGAGATTCGAGGATAGCGGTTTGGGGGTGGTGTTACCTCCTAGTTTAGCGAATCGAGAGGGTTGGGCGAATCGTTTGGGTTTAAAAATTAGTGCCCAAACAGATAAGAAAGGTAAGGTGAGTGTAGGTTTACAGAGTCTGTTAAATTTCCAATGGCAATTAGCAATTGGGGGACAAACCCTTTCTAAGGGGGAATTTGACCGACTGGTGGCGTTAAATAGTCCCCTTGTGGAAATTAATGGGGAATGGGTAGAATTGCGACCCCAAGATATTAAAACAGCACAAAACTTTTTTGCCTCTCGCAAGGAACAAATGAATCTTTCCTTGGAAGATGCTTTGCGTCTTAGTACTGGTGATACTCAGATGATTGAAAAGTTGCCAGTGGTGAGTTTTGAGGCTTCTGGGGCATTGCAGGAATTGGTATCTACTCTGACAAATAATACTGCAGTGGAATCCTTGTCTACTCCTGAAAGTTTTCGGGGAGAATTGCGTCCTTATCAGCAGCGGGGAGTGGCTTGGCTGGCTTTTTTGTCAAGGTGGGGTTTGGGTGCTTGTCTCGCGGATGACATGGGATTGGGTAAGTGTGTTGCTGCCGATACGTTGATTTTCTTAAATGGACAACTCCAACGAGCAGCAGAAATCTGGCAAAAATATGCTGGAAAAACAAGTTTTGATGGTGAGGGATTTTGGGCTGAACCTAAGGAAGAATTACTGGTTAATTCTATAAATGAAGATACAGGTAAAATCGTAGAATCTCCCATCCGTAAATTGTATAGGCAACAGGTTTGTGAAAATCTCCGAAAAATTACTTTAGAAGATGGTAGTAGTATCACTATTACTGGTCGTCACAAGCTATTAACAAATAAAGGTTGGAGGAATAAATTACAGTTAGGTGATTATGTTTGTGTTCCTGCTCAAATGCTTTGGCAAGGTAAAGCAGAAAATCCTGATTTGGTCAAATTTATAGCTTGGCAAATTGCTGAAGGTAATGAAGTAAGTGATGCAGCAGTTTTGACTATTTACCAAAAAGACGAAGGAATTTTAGCAGATTTACTCGAAACTTGTTTACGGATTTCTCAACAGTATAACCTCAAAATTAACAATCCTAGTATCCAACATTTTTCGGATAAGGTGCCATTTCTGCGAGTTAATAGTCAAGGTTATCGGCAATTTTTACAAGCCAAGGGTTATATCTGGGGTAAGTTGTCCGCAGAAAAAACAATCCCCCCGTTTATTATGCAGGCAGATTTAGATACTGTACGCATATTTTTACAGAATTACTTTGATGCTGAATCTGCTGTAATTTCTAGTATGGAAAGGCTAGAAATTAGTACTGCTTCACCATTACTCATTCAACAACTAGCTAGTCTATTACGACGTTTGGGAATTTGGTTAAGAATATCAGCTAAGCAAAAATGCGCTGACAATGGTAATGGCATTTATCGGACTTATTATAGAGGTACTCTTGATGGTAACAGCGTTAGGAGATTCTGGCAAAAAATTGGGTTTAGTATTGCCAGCAAACAGCAGAAATTAGAGGAGATTTGTCAGAAAATTAATCATACCAATGTAGGAGAAATTCCCCCTAGAGATATTGTTGCCCAAACAGTTAAAACTACAGGTTTACCGTTGCAGCATTTGGGAATCCACAATACTGTATATATTAATGATTCACAACAATTTTCGCCTGATAGTTTACAGCAGGTGTTCGTGGGCATGAATCATATTATCAGTGGAGAAGCGCAACAACAAGAAAAGACGCAAAATTTTGCGTCTCTACAAACCCTAGAAGTTGATGCTAACTTAGATTTAGAACAATTGCATATTACGAAGCAATCCCGGCAATATCTGGCTGACCAAGAAGTATTTTACTGCAAAATTGAAAGTATTGAAAATATTAAATATGAGGGATGGGTTTATGACTTTGAAGTGAACAAGCATCATAATTTCGTTGCTAACAATATTATTTGTCATAACACCATTCAATTTATTGCCTTTCTTCTCCACCTCCAAGAACAGGAAACATTAGAACAACCCACTTTGCTTGTTTGTCCTACTTCAGTATTAGGTAACTGGGAACGAGAGGTGAAAAAATTTGCTCCTAACCTGAAAGTTTTACAATATCACGGTGACAAGCGTCCCAAAGGTAAGACATTTATCAGCACAGCCAAAAAACACAATATTGTGATTACCAGTTACTCACTAATCCACCGAGACTTAAAATCCTTACAAGGTGTTGATTGGCAAGTAATCGCTTTAGATGAAGCTCAAAATATCAAAAATCCCGATGCTAAACAATCCCAGGCTGTACGACAGCTAGAATCCACATTTCGCGTCGCTTTAACAGGAACTCCTGTAGAAAATAGACTGCAAGAATTATGGTCAATTCTAGATTTTCTCAATCCTGGATATTTAGGTAATAAGCAATTCTTCCAAAGACGTTTTGCTATGCCCATTGAAAAATATGGCGATACCGATTCTTTAAGTCAATTACGTTCTTTAGTCCAACCATTTATTTTACGACGTTTAAAAACTGACCGCGAAATCATTCAAGATTTACCCGAAAAACAAGAGATGAATGTATTTTGTGGACTCAGTCCCGAACAAGGTGAATTGTATCAACAAGTAGTAGATGATTCCCTATCTGAAATTGATGCTGCCTCAGGATTACAGCGTCGAGGAATGATTTTAGGATTACTCGTGAAACTCAAACAAATTTGCAATCATCCAGCACAATACTTAAAAAAATCTTCCCTCATAGAACCAAAATTATCTGGTAAATTGCTACGCTTACAAGAAATGCTCGAAGAACTATTATCAGAAGGTGATCGCGCTTTAATATTTACCCAATTTGCAGAGTGGGGTAAACTCCTCAAACCCTATTTAGAAAACCAATTAAATCGAGAAATTCTATTCTTGTATGGTAGCACCAGCAAAAAACAACGAGAGGAAATGGTAGACCGTTTTCAACACGACCCCCAAGGACCTCCAATCATGATTTTATCATTAAAAGCTGGTGGTGTAGGACTCAATCTCACCAGAGCAAATCATGTTTTTCACTTTGATAGATGGTGGAACCCAGCAGTAGAAAATCAAGCCACAGATAGGGTATTTCGTATCGGTCAAACCCGCAATGTCCAAGTACATAAATTTGTCTGTACTGGCACCTTAGAAGAAAAAATTCATGACATGATTGAAAGCAAAAAACAATTAGCAGAACAAGTTGTAGGCACAGGTGAAGAATGGCTCACCGAACTAGATACAGACCAACTGCGCAACTTATTAATATTAGATAGAAACGCACTCATGGAATCAGAAGATACAGAATGAATACAAGGCTAAAAAAAACGGTTTTATCAATGAAAAATTAGGGTTTTCAAATATATATATTTGCGATAACAGGACTTACGCACGCGAAGCCAAAAACCCGGTTTTTTCATAGATTTCTATTGCTCAAACCAATGATTTCTCCTAGAAACTGGGTTTCTTTACGTAAGTCCTAGATAAACCCGATTTTTCATTCAGATGTAAGAGGATGTTTGGAAAGTCTAAAAGATTACTAAAAACCTCTCTCTAAATCTCTCTCCTAGGAGGAGAGAGATTTTGAAACCCCTATTTTTCTCTTCCCCTTCCGATATAAAAAGTTTTTCCGCTTCCCTCTCCTAGAAGGAGAGGGCTTCCCCTAGGGGTTAGGGGTTAGGTTTCCAGGGTTTTGATGTTAAACATAATACTTTTCAAACATCCTCTAAGATGTGTGTAAACAATAGAGCATTTTGCAATTAAATGAGGTACAAAAATAAATTGTAAAACTATTATGGGATAGAGAGCAGCGCGTTGCTTTTCCAAAGTTGTAGCGACTGCGGAGCATCCTTGCCCGTCCGATTTTACCTCATCAAGATGAAATATGCTCTATATTTTTGATTTACAATCCAAAATCTAAAATCTAAAATTGCTATGACTAACGAAACTCTACAAACTAACCGTGAATGGTGGTCACAAAGGTGGCTAGAACTCCTAGATTCCTATCGCTTTAAAAAACGCTTAGAAAGGGGTAGAAACTATGCTCGTCAAGGAAATATCCTTGGTATTGAATTTAAAGGAGCCAAGGTTTTAGCAAAAGTTCAAGGAAGCGAAACAGAACCATATCAAGTTTCCCTCTCCCTTGATTCTTTTACTGACGAAGAGTGGGAATATATAGTAGAAACTATGTCCCAAAAAGCAATTTTTGCCGCCAAACTATTAGCTGGAGAAATGCCACAAAATATTGAAGAAGTCTTTAGCGCAAATGGTTTATCACTATTCCCTTTTACTTTATCTGATGTCCACAGCAAATGCTCCTGTCCTGATAAAGCTAATCCCTGTAAACATATTGCTGCCATTTACTATCAGTTAGGCGATCGCTTTAGTGAAGACCCATTTGTATTATTCCAATTACGGGGTCGCAGTAAAGAAGAAATTATCAGCGATTTACGCAAATTACGTAGCAGTCATATTGAAACATTAGAATCTCAAATAACTGAAACTTCCTCATCAATAGATGAACAAAAATACCCCGTCCCAATTGATAATTTTTGGAAGTATAATCAGCCATTAGACTCTTCTTTAGTAGTAATTGCTCCCTCAAGTAGTGAAACTCTTTTAGATGTCTTGGGGACAATTCCCTTAGCAAAAGAATCAGAAAAAATCACTAATTTAACCTCTGCTGATATAGTGATGAAATATTTAGAGCAAGTTTACAAAGATGTGAGTCAAAAAGTTGTGATAGAGGCAATGAATTGGGGAAATAATTAATAAAAGTTAATAAAAAACTCCTGCTTTTACACAGGAGTTTATAAAACGATTTTCAGTGATTAAACCAAGAAAACCTAGAATTAGTCGAGGTCTGGCATAGACAATACTGGTTCAGTTTCACGGTTAATGCCTTTCTCGAAACCACCAGCAGCAGCACGAGCACGACCAGCGTGCCACCAGTGACCCACTAAGAAGAAGAAAGCCAAAACAAAGTGAGAAGCAGCCAGCCATTGACGCAGGTTAACAAAGTTAAAAGCGTTAGGCTCGGTGATTACCCCACCAACAGAGTTGATGGAAGCGTTGGGTGCGTGGGTCATATACTCAGATGCACGACGAATCTGCCAAGGCTGAATGTCGTTACGAACCTTATCTAAGTCTAGACCGTTAGGACCACGTAGAGGCTCTAACCAAGGACCACGGAAATCCCAGAAGCGCATGGTTTCACCACCGAAGATGACTTCACCAGAGGGAGAACGCATCAGGTATTTACCCAGACCTGTAGGACCTTGGGCAGAAGCAATATTAGCACCTAGCTTCTGGTCACGAACCAAAAAGATAAAAGATTGTGCTTGGGAAGCTTCAGCGTTGGTAGGTCCATAGAATTCACTGGGGTAAACAGTGTTGTTGAACCAAACCATACAAGAAGCAGTAAATGCCATCAAGGACAGAGCAGCCAAGCTATAGGAAAGGTAAGCCTCACCAGACCAAACCAAAGCCCGACGTGCCCAAGCAAAAGGCTTGGTAAAGATGTGCCAGATACCACCGGAAATACAGATTAAAGCAACCCAAATGTGACCACCGATGACATCTTCCATGTTGTCAACACCGATAATCCAGCCCGATCCACCGAAGGGAGATCCAATCAGGTAACCGAAGATAATAGCTGGATTCAGTGTTGGGTTAGTAATGACGCGAACGTCACCACCACCAGGTGCCCAAGTATCATAGACACCACCAAAGAACATTGCTTTGAGTACCAACAACAAGGCACCACATCCCAAAATGATTAAGTGGAAACCGATGATGTTGGTCATCTTGTTCTTATCTTTCCAGTCATAACCAAAGAAGTCAGAGTACTCTTCTAAGGTTTCTGGACCCCGTAGAGCATGGTAAAGACCACCTACACCCAGAACAGCTGAGGAAATGAGGTGGAGTACACCAACTACAAAATATGGGAAGGTGTCGATAACTTCACCACCTGCACCAACTCCCCATCCCAAGGTAGCTAGGTGAGGTAAAAGGATAAAACCTTGCTCATACAAGGGTTTTCCGGGAATGTAGTGAGCGACTTCAAACAAAGTCATCGCTCCAGCCCAGAAGACAATCAAACCAGCGTGGGCAACATGAGCACCCAAAAGTTTACCAGAGAGGTTGATTAGACGAGCGTTACCAGCCCACCAAGCAAAGCCGGTGGATTCTTGGTCACGACCGCCAATAACCATAGATTGATTAGAGAGCGTTACCACGGGGTAATACCTCCTCAGGGAATACAAAGTTTTGGTGTGGTTGGTCTTGAGGTGCCATCCAAGCGCGGATACCCTCGTTCAACAAAATGTTTTTGGTATAGAA
>JASJCY010000048.1 GCA_030065825.1 Nostocaceae cyanobacterium
ATAATTCCCCAGTTTTCACCATTTTTGATTCTATCTCCTGTAATTTTGACATCGCCATTTACTTCTAGTTTGGCTTGGGGGTCTGGATTAACTGTACCAATACCAACATTACCACCTGCGATCGCCAACAAAGCAGTTTGGGTTACCTTCAATTCACCAGGGGGTAGTTGGGTTAATTCTCCAATGGCTAAACCACCATCACTAATGGCTAGGGATTTGTACAGTGCGATGGCTGGATAGGATGAATCTGGATTAATTTTTAACCAATCTTGGCTTTTAGTATCGATAATTCCCCAGTTTTCACCATTTTTGATTCTATCTCCTGTAATTTTGACATCGCCATTTACTTCTAGTTTGGCTTGGGGGTCTGGGTTACCAATACCCACATTTCCTTCGACAATTAAGCCATTGGTTGGGGTTGTGGAGGAATTAACATAGTTAGATCCAATGGCGACATTTCCTGATACACTAAAGGTACTGTTAGACTGGGTAGTACCAATGCCTACTTGACCATTGACGGCTAGGGTTGCACTTTGGTCTGGTTGATTATAGCCAATGCTAACTTTTCCCCCATTATTAACCACGAGTTGTTGTTGGGGGGTAGATGTACCAATGCCGAGATTTCCTTGGGAATTGACGATGATTTTGGTGTTATTTTCCTCGTCTGCTAACAGCATTATTGGTTGCTGATAGCTGAATTGGGATTGAGGGATGATTGTGGAAAATCCAGGAGAAAGGGTCAGGGATTGTTGATTGCTATTTAGATTTTGGACTTGGGTAACGATGCTGGTACGGGGATTTTCTCCTGTTGCGCTTTTGAGGGTGATGATATCCCCAATCTGTAGTTTGTCTTTGGATTGAGGAGACAGAGTTATTTGTGTACCGTCCTCTGCATAGGAGTCTACATTTAGGGATATGGGTGATATTCCTTGGAGGTGTAATCTTGCGTTTGGTTCTCCCCGCAAATGCAATCCGTTGGATAATTCTGTCCCGATGCGAACTTTCCCAGGAATAAATTTGCTATTGTTATTGTTTTCAATGGGAATATATTTACCAGTGACGTAAAGATTATCTTGGATTTCCAGTTTACCTGTGATGATTCCCCCTGCTTTATCTAAAGTGCGAGACAGGGGTGGAAAAGTTGATCGCAAATCCAACAGGGTTAATTGTTCACCGTCGTTATATAACAATGCTAAGGGAGAATAACGGTGAGTAATTCCCATTGGGGTTTGGGGTAGGGGATTACCTAAATCATCAAAAGACCAATCGATGTTGCTGTTGTTATTAACTTTGACTTTGCGGGTGGGAATTAACCAGTAATCTCCTGTGGTAAAACCTTGTTGGGATTTTGTTGGTTCAGTTTCTGCAAAAAATTGAACTTCAATCCCATCCTTTCCTAGATTTCCTAAAGGAATCCATTCAGAGTTAGTGGGAACCGTTGCGGTATTGGTGATTTGATCCCAACCTCTAACTCGGGGATGATATTTCTGGGGAAAGTTGATATTGTCAATGGGTTCCCCGAAAATGGTTGCAGAATCAAAAGTCAGTTTGTTACTACTAGTTTTACCAGCGAGTCGCACTAGAGTACCTGGTTTACCCTGCAATTGTCTCATATCATCGGTGATTTCTACCCATTGACCGGGAGTAAAGGATTGGGAAGCATCACGACTGAGGTTTTTGAGGTTGATTTGGTTTCCGTCGATTGACGCAATGGCAAAGACTGTACTACTGTTATTGCGTGACCATTTAAATGTCGCTTCTCCAACTTTACCCGGTTGATGAATCTCCACTCGATAGAGTTGATTTTCCCATTGCTGGGAGTTTTGTTTGATGTTCGCTGTCAGATATACTGGGGAAGAAGATATATCTTGACGCCATTGTTGGATTGCTAAGTCTCGATATGCTTCCAGGTTTTGTGCAATTGACAAATTTTGAGTCAAGTCTTTGAGTTGGTGTAGCTTTACCTGCCATACTGTTTGAGTACGGGTGGTGGTGTCTGGTCCATTTAAAGCAACTTCGCGGATGTTTGTATCTTCAATGGCTGTAATGTGACGTTGCCAAACATCGACATAGGCAAGATAATATGTATTCTGTTGCAGTTTATTGTCCCTAATATCTGCTTGTAGTGCTTGGGGATAATCGGGTTGGGTTTTGTAGGTAATTAACCGACGTAGTTTATCAATAGGATTGCTGACATCTCCTATCAAGGTCAGTTGGTTTTCTTTTTGATTTACCTGTTCGATTTGTAGTTGTTCTCCAGTGGGTTGCTGATTCTCACCCAAAACTTCGACCCATTGTCCCACTTCTAGGGGACGACCATCCACATTTAAACTTTTAACTCCCAGCAGCAACTTTTGAGTTTTCTGGATGACTGTAAAGGGAGTACCCTGTTGACGACGCAGGTTCTGAATTTTGCTGACATCTAAGACATCTATATTTATATTGCTGAGGTCAAAGATGATTAGGGACTTGTTCTTGTTTTCATTTACTTCTTGGATTTGTAGTGCTTGTTTCCCAATCCGTTGGTTATTCTCATCCAGGAATTCAATATTCCCTCCCACTTCTAGGGGAGGAGTATCTACATTATTTAAACTTTCAACTACTCCCAGCAACAACTTTTGAGTTTTCTGGGTGACTGTCAAGGGAGTACCCTGTTGACGACGCAGTTTTTGAATTTTGCTGACATCTATTTTGCTGACATCAAAAATCAGCAACTTCTCTATTTCATTTACCTCTTGGATTTGTAGTGCTTGTTTCCCAATCGGTTGATTATTCTCATCCAGAAATTCAATCTTTTCTCCCACTGCTATAGGACGACCATCCACATTTAAACTTTCAACTTTCAGCAGCAACTTTTGAGTTTTCTGGGTGACTGTAAACAGAGTACCCTCTTCGGGACGTAGTTTCTGAATTTTGCTGACATCTAGGACATCTATATTGATATTGCTGAGGTCAAAAATGATTAACAGCTTTCTTTTTATCTCTTGGATTTGTAGTACTTGTTCCCCAATCCGTTGGTTATTTTCATCCAGGAATTCAATATTCCCTCCCACTTCTAGGGGACGACCATCCACATTTAAACTTTCAACTCCCAACAGCAACCTTTGAATTTTCTGGGTAAGGACTGTAAAGGGAGTTGCAAATTCTAACTCGCAGAGTATACCATCAACATACAAATGACCGGGAGCGATCGCTAGGTCTATATCCCCATTTATATCCCCATTTATATCCCCATTTATATCCCCATTTATATCCCCATTTTTTATATAATATTTAGGGGTGGAACTAATTTTGAAGCTATCCCTAGTTTCTATCCCTGGTTGTACAACATCTATAACTGCACCAGAAGCACCAATCATATCTTTAGCGATAGATTGGTTAAAATAAGCTTGGATATCCGCTTGTTCATTCCAGTCCGCATCTAGTTGGACGCGACCCTGCTGCATCCGCACGCTAGTATAATGCTTTTGGGGTTTAAATGTAAACCGAGTGAAATCTCCCTTCATTGGTTACTCCGATACAAAAATGCTAACAATTGCTTACAATTACCAGCCTTTTCTTTTTGCTTCCCTCTGGAAGTGTCGGTACTATCTCCTCCAGAAGCTAACACCGTCAATCTGACCGCTTCTTTTTTTAAGTTATAAGCAGCATTTAAATCTCTGTCACACTCAAACCCACAGTGGTCAAAATTAAACACTCTTTGAGATAGTGATAGAGATGTTTTCTTCTCCCCGCAGTTAGAACAAATCTTACTACTGGGATAAAATCTATCTACAATGACTAACTTACTTCCGTAAAGTTTAGTCTTGTATTCTAGTTGCCTAGGGAATTGATAAAATCCCATATCAGCTATAGCTTTAGCTAATTTCTTATTTGCTAACATCCCTGATACATTTAAATTTTCTATTTCTATCACTGCGTGGTTTTTGCTTAGATAATTAGTGATTTGATGTAATGTATCTTGACGAATGTTAGCTATTTTTTGGTGTAGCCTAGCTATTTTTATTTGCGATTTTCTGTAGTTATTTGAACCAACTTGTTTGTGCCGATTCAAATATTGTATTTTTCCTAGTTTTTTTTCATACTTTTTATAGCTTTTTATTTCATCAAATATTTCTCCCGTTGATAATGTTGCTAAATGGTTTATACCTAAATAAATCCCGACAAAGTCAAGCTTTTTCTCGGTTTCATTGATATCTAATTCTATTTTCCAGTCAATAAACCACCTATCAGATTGTTTGCTAATTGTTACTGATTTGAGTTTATATCCAACTGGTAAAATCTCATAGGTTTTTATCCATCCAATGACTGGTACTTTTATTTTTCTATGGTGAGGCACTCTGTTGCTTTGGTTCCCAAAGTTGAAGGAAGTGCCGAACCCGTAAGGGTCAAGGTGAATTGCACCATCTAAAGGAAAAGAATCATGTCTGCCTTTTTTCTTGAATTTAGGAAATCCCTTGGTTTTGTTAAAAAAGGCTTTAAAGGCATCTGATAAGTGTTTTAATACATATTGGGGAGGGCATTTAGAGACATCATAATCCCAAGAATAGGTTGATTTTATCGATGCTGCTAACCATTTGTGTAAGTCGATGGCTGTAGTCAATTTAATTTTGGATTCTGGGTTAGTTTTATTATCTATTATTACTTGTTCACAGACGACTGATAAAGCTTGATTCCAAGCGTGTCTGGCTACTCCTGCATGTTGTGCCAGTAGTAGTCTGTGTTGCTTGTTGACCCTCAGTTGTGTTTTGAATCCTAGTAGCATAGTTGTATTGTACAATCAAATACGTTCTAAGGGTTACATGAGACGAAGATAGAAATCAATATAAGCATTCATTGAGTAATTGTTAGCTTTTGAATTACTGTTTATCAACCCTCACGTCATATAAAAAATGCTGACTTCTAAACCAAAGCGCAAATACTCTTTAAGACTAGCTTCTAAATTCCCCTGACGTTGCGGTTGTTTTAAATAACTAAATACTCCCATCTCGGAACCATCTTCTGCACCAGTACAAATTTCTACAGCACAGTTGTTACTTAATTGTGCATATCCAGGGTCGCCGTATTGACTGTCGGTAAATCTGGGTTGTATCCTTGATAAAATTAGCAACTTTTCTTGGAGATTTACCAAACCACGATTGAGCGATCGCCAAGTTGTTGTCGAGTCGGATGAGTAGAGGATATTACCGACGGTTGTTCCCACAAAGATATTACCGTTGTCGGGATGAATAATTATGTCTGTGATATCCGTATCGCTGAAATCAGCTAATGCTGGTTTCCAATTTTCTCCTTGATTTTGGGAAGAGAAGATATCACCACCGACAGTTCCTGCTACCAAGAAATTGTGGGATGTAAAGGTTGTTCCTGGGGGTAAGTTGGGACAGAAGGGTTGATCGATGGTAATTTCCCTGGGGGATATAACTGCTGTGACGGTTCTACTTTCTCCTGCTGCGGTGATACTCCTACCCAGGAAATCTTGTGTAAAATTGGTACTATTATCCCCTTTTACAGTTTGACTCTCGCTGTTTATTGTACCATCACCCAGTTTACCGTAGCTGGCTAAGGTAGTAATATCAGGATTTGTTAAACCTTGATTGACCGCACTCCAAGTATTACTGTCGGAATCGAAACGAAATACACCTCCTCTAGATGTACCTGCAAAAACGAATCCCGTTACATCTACTGTTAAAGCTGTAATTTCCAGATTTGTTAAGCCAATATTCACATCGGTCCACACTCTACCCAGATTTTGGGAACGAAATACACCACCTCCCTTTGTTCCCGCAAAAATTTCCCCATCAGTACTCACTACTATTGCTGTAATATTCAGATTTGTAATCCCAATATTAACAGGGTTCCATTTTTGTCCATTGTCGGAGGAAGCAAAGATACCATTCCCTGCGGTAGCAGCGAAGATGGTTGTACCATAGATGGCGAAAGCAGTAATATCTGTATTGGGGTTAGGAGTAGTGATACTAAAGCTATTGTTATTTAAACTTGGTTCAAAGGGAGTGTTAACCTCAAGGAAATTCTCTGAATCGATTTGAGTCACAATCCGATTTTGTCCACCAGCGGTAATCATATCCCCAATAGTCAATTCTGTGGTAAATTGGGTTTCCTCGTTACCTTTGACTGTTGTTCCCGTACTGGAGATTTTACCACTTCCCCCCTTAACTTCTATTTCTCCCCTGGGGTTCATCTGTATCCAAGGATTACCATTCTCTTGTGTACTCTTCTCCCTACGAAAAATACTACCCCCAACAGTACCAGCATAAATATAGGGACTGTTATATAACAAAGCAGTGACGTAGGGATTGGTTAAACCTTCATTGACTTCCCTCCATTTCCCATCCTTATTTTCATTCTCTTGATTCTCTTGATTCTCTTGATTCTCTTGATTCTCTTGATTCTCTTGATTCTCTTGATTCTCTTGATTCTCTATTTGTATTGGATACGATAAAACACCCTTGGATGCAGTACCAGCAAAGAGGAATTTCGTTTCAGAATTAACTGCTAAAAATGTTAAACAAGTAATAGCTGGTGGTAACTTATCAATATCGAACTCCTCAACTAAAGCTTTATCCGGTTGACATAAATAGCGTCGGGGAGTTTGGGAACTATGGGGAAGATAACAAAAACGCATACAACCAATTTGTTTGCGTAGGGTTGTCACTCTCCCAGTAAAGATGCTATTGCTAGCTTCTAGACTGCGTACCTTGGTGCTACCAAAGACGGTGGTTGTGTCTAAAGCTTCCACAGCAGTACCCATAGCAGAAATAGCAACCAATTTCTCCACATCTATACCCCCAGGGACTTCTGTACCCCAACCATTATCAATAATGCTATCTTCAATAAACAGTTTTGGTACTGTCTTTGCTAAACGTAACGCACCGCAAATACTACGATAAATACTGATGCTTAATTGGGAGTTATCTAATTTAAAATTCAGCGTATCTTGATTGCTGTCGGGAACGGGAGATTCTTCTGGACATCGCCATTGTATTAACTCCCGTAAGTGAGAAAATACTAACTGTACTTGTTTAATGGCTATCCTTAACAACATATCCAAACTTTGTTCCGGGTTTTCCCCTCCCAGTAAATTGCGAATCACATTCAGAAAATAGATCGCGATCGCAATTAATGTTAAACCCTCATCTGCTGCTTCTCCATTTTCTTCTTCTTCTTCTACTTCCACCGCAAGTACATTTAGTCCTCCCAATTGGGGAACTAGGGTACAATGATTCACCTGTAAGCTTCTAAAATTTCCTGGTAACACCGTCAGCTTACCTTCCACCAATAACCCCTCTAAAATCAACTCACCGGGATTACTTTTGATGGGAGTGATACCTTGCACATATAAATTACCTTGGAGGTGGGGACGATTACCATCAGCAGCGATAATTTTCAATGTTTTGTCTGCGGGAACCGTAATTGTCAAGTCACCCCTATAGGTTCTATTATCCGCAATCGTAATCACTTTCTGTCTTAACTCAAAGATATCTCTAGATACCACTCCCAAATTTTTCCAACCTTCTCCCTTCCCATGACTCACCACCCGCAAATTAGGTAAACCCAGCTGGGGTTGATTTCCCATAAACAGAATTAAACTTTCTCCCCCAAAACCACTCACATCCAACTGACAATCATTTTCCAAAGAAATCTCATTCCCCTTGTCATCCTTAACTGTCCCGGCTTTAATAGTAATAATGCTGCCATGTTTAGGAAGTCTAGGAGAAACAACTTCCAACAAGGATTTTTGGGAGTCAGTCTGATTAATCTCTACTTTCACCAGGGGAATCTCCACATATCCCAAACGGATATAACTCGACTCTGGATAATTCCCACTTTCCTCTTCCCGAATCAGAGAAACTTGTCCTTGACCAAATAATACTAACAGTGTTTCCCCTTGGTAATCTCGAAAATCAATCCCTTGATTATCAACCAACTCAAACCCACAACCATCACCATCCACCGCAACTCCCGGAGTCACCATCCCCTGCATTTTCCCTGGAATTGCAACTAAGCGCAAACCCCTCACAATTCCTAGTTGAAACCGCTTCTCCTCCCCAGTAATCCGACTAATTCTCCCTTCCTTGTCAAACTCCAACCGTGCGAGAGTAACGTAACTTCCCCTGGGATAACCATCCTCAGCAGTTTCCGGAACCAAAAATATATTCCAGTTAGAACCGACGCTGTAAGCAATTACCAGCAATCCTACCTTACCTATATATTCCCCATATTCCCCCGAATTTTGTTTCAAGTTAATGCTTTGGTCACAATCTAAAATTATTTCTCTTCCTTGTCGGTCAATTGCAACACCATCACTGACCCTGACTTCACTACTTCCCACCTCACCACTCACTTGCAATCCCCGAATTATACCAGGCTGAAACCTGGGACGCACTCCCTCTACAGCTAGAGAAACAATCTCCACCGCACCAACTATAACCTCCCCTAGCTTCACCCCCATTCCTTGTTCTAAATATTGCCATGCTTCCACAGAAAGATTCCATTCCTCAATTGCTGTCCCCAGGGGATTGATATCTGCGGATTTCCCTTGAGAAATCTCCCCAGAAATATATGCTTCCTCTGTTAAATTTCTCCCATAGGAACCACCACCCACATCCCCACTAAAACCGTAGAAATAACTCACCTCCACCCGACTCGGTGCTTCTTCCTCCAAAAAAGCCAATCTCCCTGATTCTGGATCTACCGCTACTACCTTCGTAGGAAAAGATTTCTCCTGCCAATTGACAGCAATCCAATCATCACTATCCTCTTCCTTGAGGGAAGTAATCCAAATTTCCTCCACAGGAATCGGTTCTGGTTGTCCATTGATAAAAATTTCCACCACCGGATCTGCATCAAAATAGCCGATATTGCTGGGTTTTATCCCCTCTAATAACAACTGATGACGTGACTCCAATTCCTTCTTCAAGGGAGGAATACGCAACAATGATGGAACATTTATTTCCTCAGCTAAATGCAGAATATCCGTTTCCGTTTGCGGCTGATTAAATAAGGAAAATTGCTCATACCCCAAGGAATTAAACGTATAATATCTATCTTCCCCCTCCACCATCCTTGCTGTGCCCTTTTCTACGGGATAACTCTGCAAACGCCAAATATACAACCCGATATTAGGTATATTGTGAAACCCTCTATCCCCTTGATTTTTACTGATATTAACCGTGTATGCTACCTGTTGTTCAAAGGGAGTACCCAAAAATTCCGGTTCCCCAGACTGACGCAGATTGACCGTTGTATTCCCAGAACGCAAATGGTTGAGATTTTGAGTAGTAGCTACACCCTGAAAAAATTCTACCGCTCTTGCCCGCCAATCAGTGATATCTCGCGTTAATTGTTCTAATATCGGAGCTGTACCCTTCCGTCTCCGGTAAGCGATAGTATTGGCAATATAGGCACGTCGCTGCTGCTGACCATAGGTAATATTACTCTGAGCATACAACTCCTGCACATCTAACAAATCACCAATATAGGGTACTACCCACTCGTCACAAGTCTCGATAAACCAGTTCTCATACAGGTTATCAATATCCTCCTCCAAGACTTGTAATTCCTGAGCTGCGATCGCCAATAATGCCCTTAAAGGTTCCCCCTGGATTTCGTCTCGCAGTTGGTAAATAGCTGGCAACAACTTATACAAACGGTCTTCTAAGGAATACTGATTCATAATACTGGCACGGCGGTTAATTTAATATCTTGGGAATTCAGTAATAACAACTGGGCTGGTAGTGCCCGATTATTTTCTTCATCCCACCGGGCTAAATCTGCGGTGAGAGACTGTTCTAAACCCCTGCTTGTACCCAATTTATATAAGGCATCCAAATCTACAGCCACTACCCCTTCCACCCCTTGGATGGTAGCAATTATTTCCGAAGCTGTAACATCTTGACCAAAATTGCGATTAGTAAAGGCAAATTTCGCCCTTAAAGCTGTGGTAACATCGGTGAGTAATGTTTCTGCCTGATAACGAGGATCAAACTGTAACTTGGCTTCCACATTAAACAATTGCTGTTCGTAGTCATCCACCTCCACCAACTGCACGGGGTCGCGGTTACTGTCAATTGCTGCTACTAATTGTTTGTAAAGGTTAGTATCAATATCGACCCCAGAACCATCCCCACCTGCTATAGTAATATGTACCAGCTGGCTCTGCCCGTTCCACAGGGGAACCGCTTGTGCCTTGCCAATACCAGCAAAGGCACGGGTAAAATCCTCAAAATCCTGTAGGGAAACAATCCTATCTAGGGTACGCACTTTTGATGGTGCTTTTTCCTTAGCTTGGTCTCGGCTTTCTGGGGATGCTGCACCAGTAGCTGCCAGGGGATTGGTCACCTCTACAATACCCAAGGGTCTCTTCTTCAACAAAGTGAGACTAAGAGCTCCAACTTGCCCCTCTACACCAATGCCACTACGATAGGTAGCGGTAATATTTTCTTCTCCCGTGGGTAAACGAGCACCATCCTCCCCGTCTCCAAAGGTAACTATAGGAGTACCATCGTTAGTCAGACGGATAATATAACCTTGGAGTTGATTATCTTTTTCATACAGGGTATCAACTTCTGACCATTTGACACCGTCTACCCGTACTTCTAAACTACTAGCAGCACCACTAGAGGTAGCAGCAGCAACGTAAGTCAGGGGTGGTTTTTTGAGGATAAAACTCTGATTGGGAATGGTGCCATCACCACTACCCATGACTTCAATCACAGTTTCCCCATGACTAGCCATGACTACATTACCGTAAATTGCCACGCTTTCTGGGTCGTAAGCATATTTTAAAGGCTTGACTAAAGTGAGAATCGGGTTTTCCTGGTCTGTGGGAGGATTTTTGATCGTGCAAACCTCACTGACTATACCATCCTCATCAGTCCCTGGTTGCAAGTAGAGGTCTGCATCGTTGGTGGTAATTACACCTGCAAAGCCATTAATATCCCGGACTTTCCATTTTCTCCCTTCTTCTCCCACTTCTTCTCCCATCATTGGTGGTGAAATGACCCATAACAAATCACCCCGTTGTACAGGAGTAGTATAAAAGCCGTCCTCAGAAATTAAAATCCCCTTACCACCAACTATCATATCATCTTGTGCAGAAATTGCGATCGCCTGGACATCGATATTATTTAACCCATTATTAATCGCTACCCAAAGTTCTCCATTATTATTAGAACGGAAAACCCCTTTACTAGCTGTTCCTGCAAATATCTCGACCTTGTGAGAATTCCATGCTAAAGTACGGATTTCTAAATCAGTGAGATTGGTATTAACTTGTTCCCACCGTTGTCCATAATTTCGGGAACGAAAGATACCACTACCAGCGGTTCCAGCAAAAATGGTATGAATTAGGAATCTTGTTCCAGGAGTTAAATTTCCTGAAAAAGGTGTATTAATTCTGATTTCAGTATCAGAGATGATTTCGATCACAGTTCTAGTTTCTTCCCCGACTGTGATTCTACTTCCCTTTTTCAAGACTTGTTTGAAAACAGTGTTAGTTCCTCTAACAGTAGTTCCTTGACTCGAAATAGTTCCTGACCCAGCTTGAGTTACAATCAACAATGAGGTAATAGTGAGGTTAGTTAACCCCGTATTGATGGTAAAAGGGGTTCTTGTGGGTAAATCGGGACGGAAAGGACTATCAATGGTCAAAACCTGAGTATTATTCTCTGTATTACTACCAATAGCTACAATCGTCCGACTTTGTCCCCCAGCATTAATCCTATCACCCACATTTAACTGTGCCAAATTCAACCCTATCCCTTGGACTGTGATATCATCGCTGGAAATCGTTCCCACTCCCCTCTCAATCTTAGTTAATTGCTGCCAGGTATTTCCTCCATCTAAAGAACGAAAAATACCTTTTTGAAAGGTTCCCGCAAATAAATCCCCAGTAACTGAATTCACCGTCAGAGTTTGAATATCTGCATTTGCTAAACTGCTGGGAAACCAACTATCACCATTATTCCGAGAAAGGAAAACCCCACCATTTACAGTTCCAGCAAAAATGATTCCCTGATTATCAATCACCAATGCTTGCACATTTGTATGCACCAATCCCCGATTCTTCTCTTGCCAATTATTGCCTTTACTATAACGGAAAATCCCCCCAGGAGTACCGATAAACACCTGTCCTCCCCCAGGAGAAATCACCAACGCTTGTACATTCTTCTCGGTCAAACCTTCATTTAAAGGTTGCCAATTTTTGCCCTTATATGGGGAATAAAATACCCCTTGTGGAGTACCAAGATAGTATTCTCCAATCTGTTCTGGGTCAATAGCTAATGCGGAAACATTGATATTAGTTAAACCTTGATGATTTCGTTTCCATTTACTTTCCTGGGAACTCCAGACAAAGAAACCACCAATATCTTGAACTATAGCCCGAATATGCTTGCCACTGACAATCAAAGTTTTACCTGACTGTAAATCCGGAATAAATTCACCCAGAAAAACCCTATCTTGGTAAATGGGGTCAAGAAATATTTGCTCTTGCTGTATGCTAACAGTTAACTGTTCCCATGCTAAAGCTAATACTTCACTTTCTATCATTACTTGAGTATAGCGTCGCCGGAACTTTTTTAGGTTAACTAATTTCTCCGGAAAAATCCTGGTAATTTCCCCAGCAAGATTAAACTCATCGCGGTCAGCAGTTACAACCCTATCTACTTTACAAGTCTGAAAAAGGTTTTCATCTGGATTTTCATCTAACAAAACCACCCAACTATCTTCTAATATTTGGGAATAAATAGTATCTAAATCAATTTGCACTTCCGTCTCCGTCAGTGCAAAATTGACCCAATTGTCATCTTCAAAGCCAGAAAACAAACTCCCAACAAAGACTTCCTTATCCTTCACCGCTAGAGAAGTAATATCCGTTGTCGTTAAACCTTCATTAACCCCAGTCCAATTATCACCATTATTTGTTGATAAAAATATCCCTTGATTCGTACCCGCAAATAAATAGCGATTCCCTCCATCTTCATAGTTAACTAGACTATAAACCACTATATTTGCAGGTAACCCCTCATTCACAATTCTCCAAAGATTTCCTCTATCCTGAGAACGGTATACACCGAAATTCGTACCAGCAAATAAGTAGCGATTCCCTTCCCTTTCATAAATAATTAGGGAATAAACCACCCTATTTGCATTTAAGTCACCATTGTTAACTGTTACCCAATTATTCCCTTCATCTTGGGAACGATAAACACCGTTATCAGTTCCAGCAAATATATAAGAAGTTCCCCCAATCTCATAAAAAATCAAACTATGAATTACCCTATCTGATAATCCATCGAATAAACCTTGGACTATCCAATTTTTTCCTACATCCTGAGAACGATAAATACCATTATCAGTTCCAGCAAATATATAATTTCTCTCCCGATTAGGGGTGAAGAAAGATGTACCGGGATTTAAATTACTACTAAAACGACTATCTACCTGCAAAGAAATATCGGAGTTGATAGCAACTATACTTTTGCTTTGACTCCCTACCGTAATGCTATCACCAAGCTTGAATTCTCTACTAAATTCCGTACCCTCACCCCTAACGGTAGTATCTTCACTCAAAATCGTCCCCGTACCCAAATTTGTCCTGGTGGTGTAAGTTAGCAGCGATCGCACCACTGTATTGGGTATACCTGTATTTACAGACAGCCAGTTGTTTCCATTTTGACCTTCAACCCGAACAGTCCCACTATGAATAGGTACCCAATTTTCACCATTATCCTTGGAACGAAACACACCACCCCCGGGAGTTCCCGCAAAAATATGTCCCCGTTGCGGTTCAATATACAGAGTTTGGATACTTAAATTAGTCAACCCTGCATTTACAACTTCCCAATTATTCCCCCTATCCTGACTGCGAAATATCCCCCTATTCGGTGTCCCTGCAAATAGGTATTTCTGAGACTGATTCCCAGCCAAACACAAAATATCAGTATTGGGTAAACCATTATTTCTGGTATTTCTGGGAGTCCAATTATTCCCATGATTATCGCTACAAAATATACCCCCAATAACTGTACCACCCTTAGCCTTTTTCACCTCATCAGGCATATCTTCCCATCTTGGGGCATTTTTGCCAAACAACGATGCAGCGTTGCGAAAGGCAAAAATTTGGGGATTTCGCAGGGTCCTAGGGATGGCTGCTGGCAGTTGTTTTTCCCAGGTGACTAAAGTGTAATTTTTATCAGCAAATTGTTCTACCCCCGTAACATTAAGTAAATAAGTTTCAATATCTTGTTCTCCATTACCAACTAATAAAATCCAATCACCGGGTTGGAGTTGAGTATTAATACCTTCTAAGTAAATTTGTTGAATATTTTTAGTAATATTTTGCGGTCTAGTTAATCGTGGCTTCAGGGTATTCCACGTCTGACGCGCCAGAATTTCTGCACTAGTTTCAAAGGTTTGGGGTAGTTCATTTTCTTGAGTGGGGATACTCATTATCGGAGTTCCCTGGGGAACAATAGCTTGATTCACATCTCCAGGAGTATCACCAACGGTAAATGCTAAGTAAGTGCTAGCAGCTACACCAGGACTGAGTTCGTAGCCAATGGTGCGGGCTAATTCCAATACTGAACGACGTTCCGTAGCGGTACGTAAATAACCTTCGTTGGCGATGCGTTCCTGGTAAAATGTTAATACGTCGGCAACTACAGCCCAAGCATCAAGAAGTGCGATCGCCGGATCTTCATGGGAACGGGTGGTAAGTTTTCCTAGGGGTCTTTTCTTTTGTGGCGTGTCAGCTGATACTAGTTCAGTAGATAACTGTGCTAGTAAGCGTTGCCGGAAGGAGTTATAATCACCAATGCGGTAGACTATAGCTGGCAATCCAGGTCGGTTGTAGATGGGTTTTGGTGTTTCTGAATTGCTCATGGGATGAAATCTGCTACATAAAACCTAGATAATGTTAGATATTTGTTGACAATTAAAAATTAAAAATTGGTAATTTCTAATTTGACGCTTTCTGGGTGCAATTTTTGGGTTTTTAAAAACTCCTAATTTCTAATTCCCAATTTATTTTGAATTTCTAATTTGACGCTTTCTGGGTGCAATTTCTCTAAATATGTTTTGACAAACTCCTAATTTCTAAGTTTTAATTCCTAATTTCACCGTTTCTGGATGCAATTTTTGGGTTTTGACAAACTCCTAATTTCTAAGTTTTAATTCCTAATTTCACCCTTTCTGGGCGCAAGCATTGCGCCCCTACAAATTCCTAATTTATAACTCCTAATTTGACGCTTTCTGGGTGCAATTTCTCTGTTTTGACAAACTCCTAATTTCTAAGTTTTCATTCTTCATTTGACCCTTTCTGGGCGCAAGCATTGCGCCCCTACAAATTCTTAATTCTTAATTCTTAATTCTTAATTCTTAATTCTTAATTCTTAATTCTTAACTTGTTTACAATCCTCCTTTCATGTTGAATACAATTCGACCATTTTCCGGGGCATTAGGGTTATTATCGATATGGGCTATTTCTAGCCTATCAAAGGTAATTCGACCGCTTTCTAGTTCGTTGTTGGGGGGTTGTCCCCAACGTTGAAATTTAGTTAATTCTACGGAACGCACTCCGGGTATTTTCATAGCAGTGGTAATAACCTGACTGAGATATACCGGCTGACCAAAGGTAAATTTATCAGGATGGAAGAAGCCTAACTGACCATTGGGTAAAACAGTCGAACTAAAGGTTTCTAGTAGGGCACTTTTAACATTACTACGGAAATAGTCAGGAAATAAATCTACCCTTAGTGCTATGTCTAGAGGAACAAATTGGGGACCCTCAATTTCTAGGTCATGTCCCGCTAAACGAAAACGTTCTAAGAAATTACGTAAATCCTGCTTGAATTTTTCATCCTCATCTACTGGTAGTCCTTCCTCCCGGTCTACTGTTATAAAAATGGTATACCAACTTCCCGTCCAACGGCGGCTAGCTATGGCTTTCTTAACACCAGTGTAAAGTTGTGCAACGTTAGCGTAGTCAGCTTCTGTAACAGCCCGTTGTTGGGTACGAAAGGCTTGGGGTGCGTCCAAGCGGACTTTTGCAATTGGTTCTGGATCTGTGCCTCCTTGCGCCGGTAAGGGGTTGTAAACTTTAGTGATACCATTTATATCGGTAACTATATGGAAGATGGTATTAGCGCCAATATTACCTAAATTGCCATTACCAATTCGGTAAATTGCCTGAAAACTAACTCCCCCTGCTGGTCGCTTTCCTAACTGATTGTCCCCAAAACGCAGATAGGTAGATCCATCATCTTCTGTTTCTACCACAAATTCCCTGGCAAAGCGATCGCTATTGAGTAAATCCTGCTGGGGTAACCAGGCAATTTCTCGTTCTCCTGCCTCCCATATCATAATACTAGGTCGCACATGACGCATTTCCCAAGTCATCGCTGCCTTTGCAGATGCTTGGGAATCATAGGTTACCCATAAACCGTAGCGATCGCGCAGGTATCCCTGTTGGGTAATAGGACCTAACCGCAATTGGGGACGATAGCGACCCCTAGGGGGAACTGTACCCAAATAACCCGGATTGTCTAGGGAAGAGTCTGTGGGGTCAATATCACCTCCTACAGTCCGACCATGGTCTACTAAGACTACATTGCCACGAACTACGCTAATCTTGCTGATTTTTGCCCCTCTGCTATCGAGATTAGAAATCCATAAATCAAAGGGTAAAGCATCTTCCAACCCCCATTCCACCGACAATAAATTATTACCATACAAGGGGTCTGTGGTTTTTGTCACCTTGGTTAACCGCACAGGATGACGGTGAGTGCGATCAATATCCAAGCGATCGCCCGTTTCGGGGTTCTTGACTTCCTCAAAAATAACTACCTTCCCAGGGGTGAGTCGTTTGTGCAGATGTCCGTTTAAACTGTAAACTAAGGTTGCTTGAGTTGACCCTTTGGGTAATCGACATTGCTCATTATCCCAGGGATAAAAATGAATTTCGTTACATTCAGCGTATAAGGTAATATCGTGGAGAGATTCAAAGATTTGCGGTTCTTGATTCAGTAATTCTTCGTATTTTTCTGTTTTTATCCTCACCTTAATATCACTTTGCCCCCCTTGAATTTTCGCTAAATTGATTTTGGTGACAAAGCGGGTTCCGGGTGCGTTTTCCCGGCGATTCACACTTTTGAGGGCACCAGGTAAAGTATATCCGTCAGCCTCAGATTTAGATGTGACCTCCAGCACTACCCAAGCCCGGGCATTGCAACCATCATGCATCAAATAGTCCAGCAATCGTCCATGACGGCGCACAGAAACTCGTTTGCGGGCTGTGCCTAAATATGCCTCGGTAGCCACCGCATCCTGGTAATAACTGAGGTGATCTGCTGCATATGCCAAAATTTCCACCAGCATAATTCCGATATCCGAGGGATTCCGTTCTTGCCAATCCGGCATAGTAACCGCTAGACGATCCAGCATCAACCGACGAAAGCTGACATAATCCTTAGCCAGATAATCAATAAACGGTGGAGGTGGTTGTTTCTGGGGTGGTGGTTGGGGGGTTTGACAGTCAAACTCACTGTTCTCCTCAACCCAGAAAGAAAAGTCTACTTGAGAAAGTTGGGGGTCAAACCCTGTGGGAGGATTAGAGTTATCATCTGAGTTAACCAGACGTAGACTGTAGGTAGAGAAATCACCATCATCACTCACCCTCACAGTTAAGAGATTGGCAATCGAAGTTACAGACTCAACCGTAATATTACGGTAGCGCACCCCTCCAGTAATTAGGATATTTTCTCTTATTAAGGCATTGGAATTTAAGGGTACAGAATCTGCTTGATCAGAACCGGGAAGGTTATGTAAAAAATAGACTAATAGAGTTTTTCTGTCTGAAGATACCTCCAAATAATCAATCCCATTGAGGATATTCTTACTGCGGACTTCAGCCCGTCGTCGTTGATTTTTACAGAGGTATTGGGTACTCATAACAGTTATTAGTTATTATAGCAATCCGATTTGATTTCTGAATCACTTGTAGAGATAGGGAGCGGGGAATAGGGAACAGGGAAGAAGGAATAAAAGTGTACTGAGTTTTGTAAGCGCAAAGCGCAGGTTACGCCAACAAAAATAAAATAGGAGTCCTATAGTTATTAGTTATTAGTTATTAGTTATTACTTATTAGTACTACTTTTTAAACCCCTCTTAAATTTCGCGGAAAAATTCTTCTAATCGCCGTTCTTGAGTGCGCTTAACTATATATTGAATAGTGACTATTAATTGAGAATCGTCATTTTCCATCTCCACCGCTTCTAATTCAATTAAATCTCCCAACCATTGTTCTAAAGCCCCTTGCACCAAAAACTGGGTTGCAGCCGCCAATTCACCATTATTAGGATTAAAAATAAGTTGCTGTAAACCAGTCCCAAAATCTGGACGATTCACCCTTTCTCCAGGAAAAGTAAACAACACCTGTTCCATCATTTGTCGGATATGTTGGTCATAATCTGGGGATGCTACTCGTCCGCGATTATCAATAAAAAACGGATAATTAATTTGCTGCATAATTTAAATTTGTGAGTTTGTACAGTTGCTGCGGCTTGCACCCAGAAAGCGCCGAATTAGCAGTTCGTAGGGGCGCAAAGCTTGCGTCCAGAAAGCGCCGAATTAGCAGTTCGTAGGGGCGCAAAGCTTGCGCCCAGAAGTAGTTTGGAGTTTATTTTTTTTCTTCTTCTTCCCTCTCCCCATTTTTTAATTCTTAATTCTTAATTCTTAATTCTTAATTCTTAATTCTTAATTCTTAATTCTTAATTCTTAATTCTTAATTCTTAATTCTTCATTCTTCATTCTTCTCCTCATATTGCCTTTACCCTTGGCTGCGTAAAAACCACAGTTGCAGGTGTACCAGGAGGCACACAAATAGAACGACTATCCTGCAATAATACAGGCATACCCGTCGCCTTTACCCGCAAAGAAGCAGTAATCCAATTGCAAATCACACAGGGACCCACATTTGCTGGTGGAGGAGGATTGACACAACCCGCAACTACATAGGGCGGTCCTAGGGTAGTTATAGGTTGTCCCATAGCCTTTACCCGGGGGTTGGGTAGGGTCGGTTTTGCCTGTCCCCCGTGGGCACAGAGGACAACAGAAGCAGTGTTAAGTAAAAAACCCGGCATTAAATCACCTCCAGGGCACCGTTGTTAACATTGACACTGATGGGAGAAAGTTTAATATTAGCTGCACCCATACTGATTTCGATTCCCGAAGGAGCAAGTTTTGTGGTAGCTGGGGGATCGCTAAGTTCAATTGCTGGGGGTGCAATTTTGACTTTGGCTGGATTATTAGCTAATTCAATGGCTGATGTAGTTAATTTGATAGTTGAGGGATTATCAATTAAGTCGATAGTATTAGCTGTAAGTTTAATTTCTACAGAACTTTCTTTAAGTTGAATATTGTCTTTAGCAACGGTAATTGTCGATTTTTTCTGATTATCTAATTGAATAATATCTGCTGTTAACCTAGCTATTGTTTCGTCTTTATTATTAATTTCAATCCCATTGGCATTAAACACCATTTTCAGTTTCCGTTCTACCACTGGTGTATCCACTTCAATGGTCAAGCCTTTATTACTACCTAAATTACTGATAGTAATTGTCACCCCATTGGTCTTGAACACCTGCACTTTATCCGGTTCATCTACCCTGGCATTTTGCGGTAATTCATTCTCATTCCAGAAACAACCAGACCAAATAGGATAATCAGGGTCACCTCCTTCAAATTCTACCCAAATGTTCGTTCCCACCGGGGGAACCGTAAACCAGCCAATATCATTTCCCGCATAGGGAGTACAAGGTAATGCCCAACTGTGACGACCTGGTCCTAGTACCGCTGGAACTTCCACCTGAACCCGTCCTAAATTCAAGGGGTCTTTACTACTGGTGACTTTACCGCGATATTTGCCCCAAAATTCTTTCATACCTTCACCCCCCGGACTGTTGTTCCTAACCCTTCGCGGGTAATTGTGAAACTTTGCTTATATTCGCCTTTGCGGATTTTATGAGTCACACTTTTGACATAATATAGACCGTCATAACTGTAACCCGCACCTCGTAACCCGACTTTTTCCCTAATTTCTAGAAGTTCTCCATAGCGGACACTATCTAGTTCTCCTGTAACAGTCACAACATCATCCACCGAACGATCAACCATTGCTTGGGCACGGGAATTAGCTTGTGCCGTATTGCGACCTGTTTCCCGAAACTGGGTCACCCTGACTTGTCTCTGGGAATCCAAAGCTGACTCCTTGGCTAAGTCAGGGCGATCGCTTGTTTTGTCTTCTACCTTTTGAATACGGTTATTTTTTCGGTCTTGAACCTTACCAGATACGGTAGTGGCAGACAAAGCATTATTTTGAAAATTCAGGGAATCAACATTGGTAAACGCACCCATATTGATGGTGAGTGCCCTTTGGACTCGTGTTCCCTGCCTTGGTGGTCCCCAATAAGCAGTGTTCTTACCAGAGGCTGGACCTGGTTCCACATAGAAGACGAAAGCAAACCGCTGTGCTAGTTGTTTGATGTATTCTAGGTCAGTGCCCTGTTGGACTGGTATTCTTTCATTCCTAAGGGGAAGATCCTTTAAGGAAGGTTGGACAATTTGGGGAATCAGACCGTATTTGGAGTATTTGGAATCAGAAATCAACATTCTGACAATAGTTGCCTCTTCCTGTTGGGGATGTTCTGCTGATTTTTCCTCCAAATCCATGATCACACTCACATCTTCACCAGTAATTGTCAATGTAGAACCCCGAGGTTCATTACTAGCTGCAAACTGCTGATTGGTAATAATCCCATCTAGGAGTACCTTGGGTTTGGCATTAAATGTTACAATCAAAATTACCCGATTAAAGGGTTTAAGTAGAGGATTGCGCAGTAATTTGTAGTCTTTTTGGTCTTGGGCACCGGAACGTCCCACTGCAAATACAATCTGAAATCCAGAACGTCCTTCGTCGTTGTGGCTAACTTCTACACTATCTAGCGCCTCCATTAGTTCCCTAGAAGCTGGTTTGGGGTTATTGGGACCAATTTTGAATGTGAGGTTAATCCCTGTTTTCATCACGCTTTCTGACGTTTTCTGTTGATTAGCCTTAAATCTGGGGAATTGGTATCCGCAGCATCCGACCAGGTTCTGCTATTAACTCTTCTGGGTTCATGGCGTTGTTAGCATCGCCAATCTGCCAAAACTGTTCTGGGTCGCCTAAAGTGGCAAAGGTAATCAAGTCTAGTCTATCCTCCTCTTTAACCATCACCTCCTCTGAAATTGGCATATCTCTACCCTGGGGTAAAAAGCGACGGCGCTTATAGGCAATTTTACGACCATCAGGAGTGGTGAATTGGGCTGTTTCTAAGTTGTAATAGCGGCTTGTGGGTTCAAACATGGGAGATGGGGGAAGTAGGGGCGGGGTTTCCCCGTCCAGAAGTAGGGGTGGGGTTTCCCCGCCCAGAAGTAGGGGTGGGGTTTCCCCGTCCAGAAGTAGGGGTGGGGTTTCCCCGTCCAGAAGTAGGGGCGGGGTTTCCCCGCCCAGGAGTAGGGGAAGATAAGGGAGAATAATATCCTATCTTGGGCGCAAGCATTACGTCCCCTACGGGATTGTTGGGCGCAAGCATTACGTCCCCTACGGGATTGTTGGGCGCAAGCATTACGTCCCCTACGGGATTGTTGGGCGCAAGCATTGCGCCCCTACGGGATTGTTGGGCGCAAGCATTACGTCCCCTACGGGATTGTTGGGCGCAAGCATTGCGCCCCTACGGGATTGTTGGGCGCAAGCATTGCGCCCCTACGGGATTCTTAACTCCTTGAATTTATGAGATTTGTAATGGTATTTAGCTTTGCCATACCTTCTTTTAATTTATGGTGCGCCATAAACAGTCTGGATAAACGTTGATTCCAAAGCAGGTCGTTGTAGCTGAGGACGCGCAAACCAAGGGAAACTTTAGCGCGTATGGGATTGAGGTTAGTATCGTAGGCTTCTTCAGTAATGCTGAAGTCCGTTATCCTAACAGGTAGCATACGCTTGTCCCCCCAAATAAACAGAGTCACGGGTGCTTCCATGGGTACTATTTCTAACGTTCCCTCATCAGCTAGGTTCATCTTTTGTTTCACTTGCTCGCTAGTTGGATAAATCAAGGTTTCCAGAGCCGAAAGTTGTGGGTATATGCCCAGGCTTACGGCGGGTTGCTTACCTTTTTCCAACTCGTCTGTAGCATCAATTTCTACATCAACCTTAATTGTTTCCACTGGTGCCCCCTCCAGACGCAGGGCTTCTATACGTTCGCCATTCCCATTATCCACTGCTTGCACTTGCAAGGTGCGGGTGAGAGTCTCTGGGTTGTATTGAAAGGGGATGGTATTTTGTACCGTGGTGGCGGATGAATTCAGAACGACAATTGCACCTTTGAGGAGGCGCGGATAAGGAGGATAGGCAGTCATAGAAACTGATATCCTTTATGTATATATGAACAAGTGGTTTTGCTTAATGTTTTTGCTACTTCACCAATTTATTTGGTGGTAGGGTGAATTTTTAGGAATCCGATATTATAGGTTTTCTGTTGATATTGATGCAGTTAATCTATTAACCTTACGGTTATTACCTGCATGTATCAATTTAGCGGTCTAGTGTTGATTATCCTGCTTTTTTAAGGTTTTATCCAGATTTGTAATGATAGTTAATATATGGTGTTAAAATCAGTAGAAATCAAATGTTAAGCTTCAATCTGGGCGTTGGTGTCAGTCTGTTCTATAGAACGTATCGCATCTGCTGGCGACACATCACTATCAATCACAGCAGCGATGCCAGGGAGATATTCGTCCATCATCATCACATTGGCGTAAACCATCTGTTTGATTAATGCAAAACTGAGTCTATCACCTTCTACGTCAATTCCAGTTTTGTAGCGGATTTCTCCATCTGTAAAATCGAATTCAAAGTTACCCATAATCATGCCATAGTTGGCGCGGGTGATGAATTCTGTGATGGGTAGACTCTTGTTTTCTGGGGTGTTAATAGGACAAATTGAATAAAATACAAATTGTTGCTGTTGTTCTCTGGCTGTGGCGTAGCAAGTCCATTGTCCATTTTCACCTCTGAATAAAAGATGTAGGGTTGATGTTTCTGGTATCTTGACAAATTGCCATTCATCTGATTCAAAAAAGTTAATTATTGCAGCAAAAATTGATTGATTTGTGGTCGTATCTTCTTCAGTTTCAGAGAATGTTTCATCAACTAATTCTTTGAAAACACTGCTAATTTCCTCCAGAAATTCAGAGGTTGCATTTTGGGTAGCTTCAGCTAAATTGGCTTGTGTCCATTCTTTGAAAAAGTTAACAATTCCTTCTGAAAGTTGTTCGCTGGTAGCTTCTGGGTGGTTAATGGTGGAAGGATTAACGTAGTTCCAGAAGGTGTTGTAACCGACTTCACCGTTTGGTTGTTGCTGTTTGACGGATAAGCATAACCAATTTTCTGTGTTGAGTAGTTTGGTTGTTAAGGGGGGTTGGGATTGTTCAATTGTTGCTGCTTCGGATTGTTGGTTGAGGTGAAGCAGGTAGTTAGCAGTTTCTTCTGCGGTGGAAGCGTTTTCTAATAGGTGTGGGAGTAAATCCGGTTGGAGAGTGGTTTCAATTTGCATGTCACCACTGGGGAGGAATTTACCACTCATGGGTGCGCGTACTTCTGGTTTGAGATTGAATAGTTTTTCGGTGTCGATGCGGTGGTAAAGTTCGGGGTTGACGTAGAAGGTGAGACGACATTCGATGATTTGGTTGTTTTGTTTGGTGAGGGATAGGGAAGTTGTACGAATGATTAAGGGATTGGAGGAGTTGTTTAAGGCTAATTCTTTGTCGAAAGGAAATTTTTCAATATTATGATTACTCATCGTTATCGGTTATAAAATAATATTGTCTTAAAGCACCGCAATATCTGTAGTATAGAGATTGAAATCAAAAATGAGTCGAGAATTTAATGTGATTATTGAGCGGGATGCTGATGGCTACTTTGTCGCTTCTGTTCCCACTCTTAAAGGGTGTCATACGCAAGCAAAATCTTTTACTAACTACGCTGCTTTATTGATAGTTGGTTCGGGAAGAGTTTCACCTGTTTCTTGATAGGCTATTACCAAAGATTCTAAAGCTTCAGTTCCATTCTTAACTGCTTCTTCATAAGTGTCACCATGAGTCCGCCATTTTTGTCCGGGGAAGTCAGGAAACCCAACTAAAAAACAATTATCTTCCTCTGACCATTTAATTATCATTTGATACTTAAGTTTTATCATCATTAATATTACCTTCTACTTCATCAATAACTTTTTGTACATTCTTTTGTTGATAGGGTTTAGCATCGTTTCCGTCTTTACCTGAAACTGTAAGTTTTCCAGCATAAAGAGGATGTACCCAGTTTGTATGGCTTCCTTTACCTGGTATTTCTGTAAAACCTGCTTTAAGAAGCATTTGTTTGAGTTCCCTGATTTTCTTTGGCATTTGGTAGAGATTTTACATATTCCCTATTTTATCTAACTCAAAGCTAGATTAAAATCTCAACTGGTGAAAGTGCCTGAAGTAGGGTGACAAGTTTTTGTGCGAATATTATTATGCAAGCACACAGATTTTAGTTTCTAGATACCTAAACTATAGTAAATTCAACAAATGCTTGAGAATGTTGGGTTTCGTTCCTCAACCCAACCTACTAGTTATTCTTCTAAGACAGCTAAAGCTTCTTCTGGAGTTTGACCACCATAAACGACACTTAAAAAACCGGGTACATATCTTTCCATTGTTTTTAATGCTGGATAAACAGCATTTTTAATATAGCCTTTTGTTAAAATTTCTCCTTCAAAATCTATACAAGTTTTGTAGCGAACTTTTCCGTCTTCATAATCCATTTCAAAATTTCCAACCCGTAAGCCATAATTTGCTCTTGTAATCAATTCAGCTATCGTGTTTAATGATTCCTCGGGTATCTTAAATGGTATCATCACATAAAATAAAAACTGTTCTAAATCGGTCAAGACTTGAGCATAAGCAATTCCAATTCCATGTTCACTTTCAAAGTTAATTTTATAGGCTTCTTTCTCTTCTATAAATTGAGGATTCCAGCCATCTTCTTGTAAAAAATATCCTACAGTCTCTAATGCCTGTAATCCATTATTTTTATGGAGGTTTTGACTAGAACTATTATCATTATTTATTTGCTTAGGTGTTTCACTATTATCCATAATTGTTACTTCCCTTTCAGACGATCAAAATCTTCTTAAGTTAACTTTCTTTTTTTCTCTTTATTTATTACAGATTTTTCTGGTTTACGTTTCTTTATGTTTATTACAGTTTCCTTGATTTTCTCAATTTTTGCCTTTCCTACAGCGGGAACATTCATCAAGTCTTTTTCATCAACATCATTTCTACCTATTTGGCGGTTCTTGTCGATCAAATCACTAATTGCTTTTGCAGGTTTTTCTCCTATACCTCCTGTTTCGGTGAGATTTTCGACAATATCACTTAAAGGAGCATTTCCAAAATCTACAGAAGGTAATTTACCCACAGGTAAATCAGGAGGAAGAACATGAGTCATAGATGAAGGAACAGAAATTTTATTCGTTTTTTTCCAGCTTGATGGTTGTTTCGGATCTTTTCCTGATTCAACTTCCATCTCCGAAAGTTTAAATGTCAAAGAGGTAGCTAAATTTGCTTCTTCTGGAATATTAACTCGACCTGAATGTCCTCCATACTTAGCCTCCACTTCATAGCTAACGACTTTTTTCTCTCCCAAAACTTTATTTTTAACAACACTTTCTACTTCCCGTTCCATTTTACTATTCAAAGCACCTGTGATGGGTGTTAAATTCTTTTTAGTGCCCGAACCATGAACATGATGATTGAGAAGATGACCTCGTATGTAGATAGTGGTTTTGGCAGTATTTCTTACAGATACTTTTTTCCATAAAGCTGATTCTTCATGAGGTTCACTACCTTGTAAACCTCCCGGATCTAAACTAAGAGGTTCCGCTTTCATAGATTTACCATCTTCACCTTGCTGTGTCCATTGCACCTTAGATGGTGGTATACCTGCATTTAATACTTGAATACCAGCAAGATTGGTCGCAATTTTACCTAATTCTTCGGAAATTTCCGCTCCTACTCCTTTCCCTATAGATTTATCTGATTTAAGCTTATCAATCTTAGTTGCACTTACTTCGATTGATTCTATCTTTTTATTATTATCAACTTTAACTTTATCATCTGATAGTTTTGCATTCTTGGCTTTAAGTTCAGATAAATAGCTATCTAATACTTTTGGAGTACTAGCAATCATTAATTTTGAAGAACTTTTTTGACCCTTGAATGATAAGGTATGAGATTCACCGTCTTTAGTTTTAAATTTCTTTTTAGATTTCCACCACTCTACCAGAGAAGTTACTTTTTCTTTTCCTTTTTTCACTGTTTTCTTAAACAGTTTCTTCGCTTTCAACAAAACCTTGTCGATCGCCCCATCAATCCTTGAGCGAATCTTACTAATAATCCCCTCAACTTTTTTCGCCAAACCACCAATACCCAACAAGGAAGCCAAGAACCCGATCGCCACTGGTACAGCTTTCGCCAAAGCATTTTCTACCAATTGCGCTGCACCACCAACTGCACCAGATGCGATCGCAGCTACTGCATCCACAATTGCATTTACCAATTCCAGCACCTGTCTACCGCGATTGACGAAGAACATGATGATGTCGTAAATTGCCATTGCGGCTTTGACAAATGCTGATGCTGGATTTAATAAGCCGATAATCCACTTCACCCCAGCGGTGATCACCTGGGTAATTACCATGCTCTTGATTTGTTCGATGACTGTTTCTTTTAAGTCGTTGAACTGTTCTTTAACATGTTCCCACAGTCCCATTGCACCGCGTTCGCGCAAAATCTGGAAGATTTCCACGCTTTGTTCCATTCCAGCTACTACTGGTTCGCCAAATTGCTTGACTGCTTTACCACGAATATGGTTAAATGTCAAGCCCAATATTTGGGTTACTAAGCTAAATATTCCGGGTAAGCTAAAGATATCATCGGGTAATTGAATACCCATTGGTCCGAGGGTTCCCGTTAACCAGCCAATTAAACCGGCTTGTAGATGTTTCCCAATGTTAGCGACAAAGTTCTCAAAGCCTTGTTTAATACCCTTAATTAAGTTACCCAGGAAACCGATGGGGTCTTTGATAATATTGCCAATAACAGCAGCGGCTTTACTCAAGACACTCAGCAGCATTTCTTTGAGTTTCTTGATGGTATTAATGACTCCAATTATGGCATTGGCTGCTTTATCAACTAAACCTTGATTAGCAGCTTTCATTTCGTCAATGCGGGAATCAACAGCTTGCAGTTTTTCGTTATATTTCTGCGCCAGACTATTAATTAGTTCATCTTGTTTGCTATCAACGCTTTGTTCTAACTCGTCGAATTGTGTTTGAATATCTGTTGCAGCATCTGTACCAACTTTTTGCAAATGTTCGGGTAATTCAGCTACATATTTTTGAATTTCCTGTCTACCTTTGGCGATTTCTGCTTTAGCATCGGTTAAGCCAGTACCAATAATGTTGACGATTTCATCGAGGACAACATCCATTTTTTCCAGGTAAAGTTGTCGTCCTTCTTGATAAAAAACATTAACCTCTGAGGGTAAACCGAGGATTTTATCTTTAACCCAACGTCCCTTACCAATTATGCCACTATAACGCTCATCTTTGTACACCCCCATTTGTTCACCAACGTAGTCCTCGAAGGCTTTCTGAGCGTCAGCAGCACCGTTATCAAAGGCTTGTTCAACTTGGGTATCTAAACTGTTGAGAATAGTTTCAACTTGGGTTTTGGTTTGGTTATAAATTCCTTGAATATCCCCAGCAACCTTGGCTCGTTCTTGCTCATCCTTCCCTTTGGCTTCGACTTGCTGATTGGTAACCTGGGATAATAATTGAGTGCGATCGCCATGCATTCCTTGCAGTTTTTCTCCTGCTGTGGCTGTGGCTTCTCCTTGGGCTTGGTTTAGCTGGTTTTGCTCAAATTGGCGATATTCTTGGGGTGCTTGGTTTGCATTAGTTTGAGCTTCTGTTTTCGCGTCTAAAGCAGTTTGGAATTGGGGTTCATTGGATTTAGCCAACTGTTCTTCGCTAACATCAGCTTCAGCCATTTGTTGGTCAAGTTTTTGGCTACTTTCTTGTAGGGGTGCTTCCACTTCACCTTGTCCCTTGGCTTTAGGAACGGCTTTTTCAGCGCCAATATTTGCTGGTTCTGCTCCCGCTTCGTTGGCAGGTAGGGGAGTTACTGATTTTGGTTCAATGACGCTGGTATCTGGTGCTGCTTGCGCTTTTTCTTCTAAGGGTGTTTGAGATGCAGTTTGCTCTTGTTTAACGGTATCTTGCATCTGGTTCTTGACAGAACCGAGTTTGTTATTATTTTTAAACTCATCCGCTTCTTCAAGAGTTTTAGGAGCTGCTTGGGTGATTTGCTCCATTAATTTAGCTTTAAAAGCAGCAGCATTAAAACCAGGAGTGGGAGCTTGTTCCATCTCACCCACTTGATTTGCTTGTGCTTTGCTTTCTATTTCATTTGCAGGACTTTCGGCTGCATCTTGGGCTTCTTTAGCTTTTGTATCAGCGGTTGCGTGCTTTTTTTCCTGCTTTGCAACTCCCTTAGTCTTAGCAACTACTGCTTGAAAATCTGGATCTGACTCTGGGGAAATAGGAGCAGTTTCTTGGGGTGTTGTTTCTTTTGATGTTGAAGCGCTTTCTTGATTTACCCCAGTATCAACCTTTTCATTCCCAGCTTCTGGAGTTGTTTCTTCCTGTTTTTGCTCTGGCTTTTCTTCAACAGCAGCAGATGTTGTATTTGTTTCTGACTGCGGGGGTGTTTCAGCTGTAGTCTCAGCAGGTTCTTGGGGTGCAACGACCTCTGTTTTAGGTGGATTTTCTGCCTCTGCTTGTTGTTTTTGCTCAGTATTTTTTACAAGAGCCGGAGATGTTTTATTTACTTCATTACCCGGCATTACTTTCATCTGAATGGCAAAACCAGCCTTATTTTCGACTTTATTTGCCTTCTTTGCCAGTTTATCAATTACCTTTGCCTGAATTCCCCCCGTCTGCTGTATGGTGTGGGTCAACTCATGTGCCGTCAGTTCATCATTACCAGGATATTTACCCGCACCATAGTAAATATCATTACCATGGGTAAATGCTTGCGATCGCAACTCCTGATTCATCTGTATAGCGCTAGAGTCAGTATGTACCCGCACCCCACTAAAATCAGTTCCAAAGCGTGGTTCCATAAAAGCACGGGTAGAATCGGGCAGAGGTTGACCGCTTCTCTTGCTGGCATGAAGATGATTTTCTACAGTGGGAGTAACTCTGGGTGTCTTTGAAGAAGTTGCTTTCGGTTGTATAGTTTCTTCGTCTTCGTCTTCTTCTTTCTCTCCTTCCTGCCGTTGTAGTTTTTCCCCATATTCTGGAGTTAGTCGTTGAATGGAGAAATCAGGAAGTGACTTTGCTTGTATAGTTTCTTCCTCCCTATTCCCTATTCCCTGTTCCCTGTTCCCTATTAAGAGTTCCCTATCCCCTATTGCCTGTTCCCTATTCCCTATTAAGAGTTCCCTATTCGCTTCCTGTTGAATATAATAAGGCACAACAGGACTGGGCTTTATCCTTCTCCCAGACATGGACATGGGATGCGGCATCTGCATTACTTGCTGTGCCACCCTGTCAGCTTCCTGTTCGTACCTGTTTCCTGGTTGTCCAATATTCAACTTGGGCTGAATTATCGGTAATGAAGTATTGCGCACTGGTACCCCGATAAAATTCCAGTGGACTCCTGATTCCTGAGAAGTTTGGGAATCTAACTCTTGTTGCTGATTAACTACCTCTGTTTGCTGCTGGTGGGGACGTTGCAAGAGTTCACTAGTAACAGAGGTTTGAGATGTTTCTGAAGTAGTTTGAGCTTGAGAATGGGAGCGAATACTCATTGGCTAAATTCCTTACATCGCCAACCACTACGGGTAACTCAAAAGTCACCCATTGATAGACACAATCGTGGGATGGGCATCCCTACCCGTCGTAATTTCACTCGGAATTATTTTTTCGCACTTTGAGTCCAGCCTAAAGCAACTTCCAGTTCCTTCCTTCTCATAGCACAATCAAAGCTTCTTTAATTTAATTTCACAGTATTTTTAATAATTCTTTATTACACTTTACAATTTGTCATTCACTTAATTAAATTGCAATATATAGTGTAATAAATCTATCAATTTTTCTGTATCATACTGAATTAAGTTAAAACATAAAATATAGAACAAATAAAATGTTGGTCAGTTACTAATAGTCGCTGCCATTGTTGATTAAATCTATGTCCTAAGACGTATGACTATAGATTTTTGTTGACCGGGTTTGCCTAATTTTGTAGTCTGAATCACGAAAAATGATACAAATTGTTGCTAAAAACAGATTTCGGTATACCGAAGTTATCATTTACGAGTAAATTCATGGATATGGGTGATGAAGAAAAGAAACTTATGAATCCCATCCAATATCAAGCCAATGTTGTTTGGCATAACTTGTCTGACAAAGACACCATCAAAATTTATAAACAGACTCTAGTTCAGATCTGGAAATTATTTAAGGAAACAGCCATACTACTTTTGATGTTGTTTCTATTTTTGATAGTCTGTGTAATTTGGGTATGGAATATCGGTTTCCGCACTGGTTGGGCATTTCGTCAATGGATGGAATTGGAAAACCCAGAACCAAAAGAATTGCTGGATGCTATTATCAAGTTGCTGATTAACTCCTTCACCATAGTCTTCAATTGGATGAAAGACTTGGTTGAAAAGAAATTGGGAGTGGAATTACCTGCATCTGATTTAAAATTACTTAACTCAGACTTCAGTAGAGCAACTACTGTAAGCAAAAAATAGAACTTTTGAACTATAACTCAACACAGCAGGTTGGCAAGAAACAACTAGTACCAGAAGGCAGAAGGTAGAAGGTAGAAGGGAGAATTATAAATATATATCCCAACTCCTAACTCCTACCTCGTTGCACTAGGTTTTGATTGTGGTTTTGTTTTCCTCTGTTGAGTCTGACTCAAGTGGAGTGGAAGATTTCTTCAATCTAAAACTAAGAAAACCCACAGCAAAAGCAATAAAAAATGGAATTAGTACCAGCCAAGCAAAAAGATTCTTAATCAGCATCTAGCCCTCCTTAAAGCTTACAAACACAATTATCGGAGAAAAAAGTATAATTTCAACCGGAAAAACGAAGTATTTTTACTTCATCATAATTGTTGATTGATGACTGCTATGAGAAGAACAAGCATTAAGAAATAATGAATGATTTTTTGGCAAAAAGTGTCTCATTCCGTACTCAATCTGCTTTCACGTTTTACATTTCTACAAGGATGATGATGTTTTTGAGTTGTCAAACTGACCAAACTGAAATCATTGCTCCCATCGCTTAGTCAGTTATTGCTAAATTACTGAGTGTTTTGTTTGAAATCTTAGTTAGATTACATCAAAAGTGTTGCCAGCTAATGGGTGCAAGGTTAAGGAAGAAAACTGCCCTATTCTCCAGACTAATTTAGGTGTTCATAATCTTAAGTGAGGAAATTTTTGATGATAAATATCAAAGTTCAATTCAGCGTACAAGTTTCGGGAGGACCACAAGTCTCGCTTCCCAAAGAAATGGAGGTTGAAGCTTACAACAAAATTAAGGTAGCTATTGAACCTCAAGCAGATCCGCTTGTTGTTGAAGTGGCTCAAGGAACAATTAGCTTTTTGCTGATTAAATCGAGTTTGTATAGTTCATCTGAGGGAGAACTAACATACAAAGTGGGTAATGGTAATGAAATTCAACTAGATCAACCCCAAATTTTCTTAGGTACAGGAGCCGTCTCTTTACTAGGAACAGATCTTAAGCAAATGACATTTTCTAATAAATATCCAGATGAAGATAAAAACAAAGCTGAGATTGAAATTCTAGTCGGACGTGATGCCACTCCAAATCCATAGTTATAGAAATTAATTTTGATTAATGACACTAAGTAGAGGAATCGATCATGCCTACCACTCCCACCTATCCTGGTGTTTACATTGAAGAAATTCCCAGTGGTGTACGTACAATTATCGGGGTTGCAACCTCAATTACGGCTTTTATTGGCATAGCAAGCAGGGGACCAACAAACGAACCAGTCAGGATTCAAAGCTTTGGCGATTTTGAGCGTCAGTTTGGTGGTCTTTGGGTAAAGAGTGCCATGAGTTACGCTGTACAGCAATATTTTCTCAATGGTGGTACTGATGCCCTGATTATCCGAGTTGTTCCTAGTGATGCTGCTAAAGCAAAACTGGCATCGCCAATTGGTTGGCTGAATTTAGAGGCTGCTAGTGAAGGCAAGTGGGTTGATGGTTTGATTGCGGAAGTTGATCATCAAACTAGAAAACCAGCAGATACAAAGCTGTTTAATTTGACTATTCTAGAACCTGCAGCAGAGGAAGAGGATCCACCAATCGTCCTAGAATCATTTCGGAATGTTTCTGTAGATCCAGATTCTGCCAGGTTTGTAACCACGGTGCTGGAGCAACAATCAAACCTTGTTCGCATAGATGGTAGGATACCCGAGAATAGCGAGCGTCCTCCTATTGCAAACGATCCGGACAATCCCATCAAATTCGCTGGAGGTTTAGATGGTACTGAAGCAAATATCTCTTATGAGCAGCAATATGAGGGAAGTCCGGGTGACAAAACGGGTATCTATGCTTTGGAAAAAGCAGATTTATTTAATTTACTGTGTATTCCACCCCGTGTGCGCGGTAGTGCTGTTGCTGATGATAATGCAGGCAAAGATTTACTGGCAAAAGCCCTCAAGTATTGTAAAAAGCGCCGTGCTATGTTGATTGTCGATCCACCTACTGCTTGGATAGATCCCTCAAGGGTGAAGGCTAGTGCTGAGGATGGAGGGGTGGATAGTTTGGGATTGCGAGATGAAAATGCCATAATTTACTATCCCAATGTGAAGCTGTCCGATCCTAATAAGGAAAACCGCTTGCAAGAATTTCCCCCTTGTGGTGTGGTGGCTGGTATTTTTGCCCGTACAGATGCTCAACGGGGTGTATGGAAGGCACCAGCGGGTATAGAAGCGACTCTTTCTGGTGTAAGGGAATTAGCTTACAAAATGACCGATGGCGAAAATGGTCAGTTGAACCCCATAGGTGTTAACTGTTTGCGCACATTCCGAGTGTATGGAAATATTGTTTGGGGGGCAAGAACCCTAGAAGGTGCGGATCAACTTGCTTCGGAGTGGAAGTATGTACCAGTACGTCGTCTGGCTTTGTTCTTACAGGAAAGTCTTTATCGCGGGACTCAGTGGGTGGTATTTGAACCCAATGATGAACCCCTATGGGCGCAAATTCGCTTAAATATTGGCGCTTTTATGAATAATCTGTTCCGTCAGGGAGCATTTCAAGGTAGCAGTCCTAAGGATGCTTATTTTGTCAAGTGTGACAAGGAAACTACTACTCAGAATGACATAAATCGGGGCATTGTCAATATTATCGTCGGTTATGCCCCCCTTAAGCCTGCGGAGTTTGTAATTATCAAATTCCAACAAATAGCCGGTAATATCGCAACCTAAGGAGTAAATCATGGCACAGTTTAGCGTCAATGCCAACCGCTATGACCCCTATAAGAACTTTAAATTCCGGGTGAAGTGGGATGGTCGATATGTGGCTGGTATTAGTAAAGTAGGGATGCTCAAGCGAACCACTGAAGTAGTAGAACATCGGGTAGGGGGTGACCCCAGTACGGTGCGTAAGTCCCCTGGACAATCAAAGTATGAACCCATTACCCTAGAAAGGGGAGTAACTCACGATCTAGATTTTGAGAAATGGGCTAATAAGGTCTGGAGTTTTAACAACGCTCAAGCTGAGGCAGATTCACGGACTCAGGAAGTATCTTTATCTGACTTTCGCAAGGACATCATTATTGATGTTTTTAACGAAGCTGGTCAAAAAGTCATTTCCTATAACGTTTTCCGTTGTTGGGTCTCAGAGTATCAGGCTATACCGGAACTTGATGCTAGCGCCAATGCAGTGGCGATTCAGTCAATTACCTTGCAAAATGAAGGCTGGGTAAGGGATGAATCTGTAACTGAGCCAAGTGAGCCAAGTTACGAAGATCCAGCAGCTTAAGGGAGAGAGGGGGAAGACACATATCTTGCATCTATACCCTACAAGGGTAAAGCTATACAACCTAAGCCTGCCTACGCAGGCTTCAAACCCTTTTTTTTCAATTTATTGCTAAAAATATATGTTTATTGCAAGGGCAATATTTACGTATTAATACGTTGATGCAAGATGTGTGGAGACAAGGGAGAAATGTCTTGCTGTGTCTTTTTCCTCTCAGGAGTTACGCACGGACAAGGTAATAATGGTCATTGGGACATCACAAAGCAATCCCAAACACTTTACTTACTTCTGGTAATGAGTGCGTAAATCCTCTCTCTAATTACACAGTTGCTGTATTACTTTTGACTTTTGACTTGAAACATGCGTTCTCTGTCAGCCCATCACATTTTACGGATTTGGGAAATTGGACAAAGTCAGCACCCTTTAGATCGAGCATTGACTGTGCTTGCATTTGGTTGTCCAGAAATGTCACCCTCACAGTTAGCATCTTTGAGTATTGGACAGCGGGATGCTTATTTACTTACCCTGAGAGAAATCACCTTTGGTGACAAAATGAACGGTTTGGCTGAATGTCCGAATTGTGGCGATCGCTTGGAATTTGATATTAACATTCCAGATATTCGTGTTGCGGAAATTTTGTCACCCAAAGTTGAAGTGTATAATTTGCAGATGGAAGGGGTAGAGTTGCAATTTCGGTTACCAAACAGCCAAGATTTAGCTGCGATTGTTGGGTATAAAGATGTTAAAATTGCTAATGAGCTACTGATGCAACGCTGTATCCTTGAGGCTAGTCACAAGGGTAATTCTGTGGCTTATCAGGATTTATCTGTGGCTGTTGTCAATCAAGTAGTACAGCAAATGGCTAAATGGGACCCCCAAGCGGAAATACTCTTAAACTTGAATTGTCCAGCTTGCGAACATTCTTGGCAACTTCTGTTTGATATTGTCTCATTTTTCTGGACTGAACTTACGGCTCGGGCAAAACGGTTGTTGCAAGAAGTACACACTCTTGCGCGTTTTTACGGTTGGCGAGAAGCTGATATATTGTCCATGAGTGTGGTCAGAAGGCAGCTCTATTTGGATTTAGTAGGCTCATGAGTGACTTTATCGCTACAATGGCTGCACGTACCATGGGGGAAATACCCACCGTAGAACCGTTGACGGGTTCAATGTATTTACCCTTACCTGCGATGCCTGGGGATTATACTGAAGATGCATCATGGGAATCTGAGCCATCAGCACCGATAGATGACGAGCCAGATTTGAGTTTTATGCCTTTGGTAATTTCCGAGGAATGGTCGGGAAGGATGCCAAGGGGGGATAAAAATCTTATACAAGATTCAGAAACAACCCCCAGGGTGGAATTTCAGCCAGACAGGGGTAAAATATGGGAAGATGAGGGTAGACAAGAGAGTACTATTATTACTGGATATGAAGTTACTTTGACGGAGGGTGTTCAACCAGAAACAGAGGCTAAATTGGATGCTGTAACAGAAACACCAAGGTATTCTGTTGTACCGCAAGTGAATCCTTTAGAAACTGTACAGAATTCTGTTGAAGTTGATGAAAAGCCACATTTACAAGCAGAGGGTTTTGGGTTACAGTTACCTTTAGATTCAAACCAAACTCCAAATTACTCTGACAAGCAATTAACTCAGACAAACAACCCAAATCTACAAAGATACGGGGAAGGAGAGAGGGAGGAGAGTAACAGCGATGTTACAGTTACCCCTACTGAGGTTAGCGAGGAAATATCATCAATCTCCATTGCACCACAATATTCTGTGTCAGCGAATGTTGAGTTGACATCACCAATATCTACTTCCTCGTCGGAGGTTAAATTTCCCATACCCAGACAATTTGAGAGTGTAGATGAGGGGGAAGTTGGAATATCTACAAACATGGAGAAGGGAAATGGTGAAACAGCATCGCAATCTGTAAAAGCGAATGTTGAGTTGACATCACCGGAACATAATTCCTCGTCGGAGGTTAAATTTCCCATATCCAGACAATTTGGGAATGTAGATGAGGGGGAAGTTGGGATATCTACAGACATGGAGAAGGGAAATGGTGAAACAGCATCGCAATCTGTAAAAGCGAATGTTGAGTTGACATCATCAATATCTGATTCTCAGTCGAATGTTCAATTTCCCATATCCAGACAATCTACAAATATAGATGAGGGGGAAGTTGGGATATCCACAGACATGGAGAAGGGAAATGGTGAATCTGTTGTTAACTCTGAGAATTTCACCACTAAGACGGAAACATCATCAACTATAGCACCGCAAATAAATCTTTTAGATACAGCATCGCAATCTGTAAAAGCGAATGTTGAGTTGACATCACCGGAATATAATTCCTCGTCGGAGGTTCAATTTCCCATACCCAGACAATTTGGGAATGTAGAGGAGGGGGAAGTTGGAATATCTACAAACATGGAGAAGGGAAATGGTGAAACAGCATCACAATCTGTAAAAGCGAATGTTGAGTTGACATCACCGGAATATAATTCCTCGTCGGAGGTTCAATTTCCCATATCCAGACAATCTGCAAATATAGATGAGGGGGAAGTTGGGATATCTACAAACATGGAGAAGGGAAATGGTGAATCTGTTGTTAACTCTGAGAATTTCACCACTAAGACGGAAACATCATCAACTATAGCACCGCAAATAAATCTTTTAGATGCAGCATCTGATTCTGTAAAAGCGAATGTTGAATTGACATCACCGGAATATAATTCCTCGTCGGAGGTTGAATTTCCCATACCCAGACAATTTGAGAGTGTAGATGAGGGGGAAGTTGGAATATCTACAAACATGGAGAAGGGAAATGGTGAATCTGTTGTTAACTCTGAGAATTTCACCACTAAGACGGAAACATCATCAACTATAGCACCGCAAATAAATCTTTTAGATACAGCATCGCAATCTGTAGAAGCGAATGTTGAATTGACATCATCAATATCTACTTCTGACTCTGGGTTAACTCAACTGTCTGATGATACTCAAACAACTTTAAATAGACAATTCACCAATGCAGAGAATGGGAAAACCCACAAATACAAAACTCCACAGAAGAGAAACACTCTTTATGATGTAACAGTACCTAATTCCTCGTCAGATGTTCAATTTTCCATACCCAAACAATCTACTCATATAGACGAGAGGGAAGTTAGGATATCCACAGACATGGAGAAAGAAAACGGTGAATCAGTTGTTAATTCTGACAATCTCACCAGAAAGACCGAGATATCAGCAAATATGACACCGCAAGTGAAGCGGTTGGAAACAGCATCTCAGTCTCTAAAACCTAATGTTGAGTTGATATTACCAGAAAATAATTCTGAGTCAGAATTACATCAAGATTTGAATAATACTCATACACAATTTTCCCAGCAATTAACTAATACAGAAAATCTGTCTATACACAAAAACATAGAAACACAAAGATTAAATAGTAATCAGCAGCAAAATACTACTTTTGTGAATACTGGTAAACAGGAAGTGGTGAATCCAAATGTAAATCGTCTCAAAACCCAGAATGTAAAAGCGAAGGTCGAGTTGACATTACCAATATCTACTTTGAAATCAGATTCGCATCCATTTGTAAATACACAAATCCCAGAAGATGATAATGTCAACACAAGGAATAATCCAGTTAAAGCTACTAGGAAAGAGGAAAACTTAACACCCCAAGTAAATCAGCTAGAAATAGTAAAACCTTCTGTAAATTCTGATATAAATTTAGATTCTCCACAATTGTATTCACAGAGTTCATTACAGATTGAAATTACTAACAGGAAAAATATTCCTGAAAATTCAAAAGAGCAAAAATTCCAAAGTTCAGTGTTATCTAATGCTGAGTCATCTAACCATAGTCAATTGAGTCACACAGAAGCAAACCAGAACAATTTGAAACAAGAGAAAGCAATTCCACAGAAAATTGCCAGACCAATAACCTATCAGTCAGGAGAATCATCCGTATCGCAAACCTCACAATCTGTTCAGCCAAATTTACAGGTACACTTAAACCTAATTAAAGGTGATAGCAATAATCAATCAAACCCGCATTCCTTGTTCAAGGGGGAATCTCAACTTGCCAATAGGATTGCTAGTGTTAGACCCAATATACAAGATTTGGCAAACCTCTCACCACCAACAGTCAAAACTTCTTCTCCAGTCCATAGTAAAACTCAACCTAGATTACATCAAGCAGAACCTAGGTTATCTCCTACTATTCAAGTTACTATTGGTCGTATAGAAGTACGGGGAATTCAACCGACCCCATCTCCAATTAGTAAACCTAAACAATCTACAAAAAAGAGTCCTGCTTTGACTTTACAAGACTATTTGAAACAACGTGATGGAAAGTAGTATAGCACAATAGAGAAGAGCAGAACCTAGGTTATCTCCTATTATTCAAGTTACTATTGGTCCTATAGAAGTACGGGGAATTCAACCGACCCCATCTCCAATTAGTAAACCTAAACAATCTACAAAAAGGAGTCCTGCTTTGACTTTACAAGATTATTTGAAACAACCTGATGGAAAGTAGTATAGCACAATAGAGAAGAGCAGAACCTAGGTTATCTCCTATTATTCAAGTTACTATTGGTCCTATAGAAGTACGGGGAATTCAACCGACCCCATCTCCAATTAGTAAACCTAAACAATCTA
>JASJCY010000258.1 GCA_030065825.1 Nostocaceae cyanobacterium
CCCCAGTTAGAGATACTGAAATTAATTTCAGTACGAGACTTGAAAAATATTTATTTTTTTACGATTAGTTTGTGCCAAGTGTTTCAAAGTTTTCACAACTTTGTAAGCTTTTGCATCCCGCACTAATCAAGCGTATTTGAATTATACTCTGCTTCATACAAAGTTCCCCAAAAATCTGGGCAATAATACCGATATTTGCTTAGATATGCAGAAAAATTATTTAGCAGCAGTCAGCCCTTCCTCTGCCTTAACAGACTTGGCTACCCCTACATAAATATTGTGTGTGACGGGACAGGATTTGCACCTGCAAGACTTTCGTCGCCAGATTCCGATAACCCTCAACTCTTCGGCTTTTGCAAGCAAGGTGTGAATCAAGGTTTTTATTCTAGTGCGTTTACTATTTCCGCCACCCGTCACATGAAAATTTTGAATGCGTGACTTTTAACTTTTGACTTAATTTGGCACGGGGGGCGAGATTTGAACTCGCGACCAACGGCTTAAATGGCGATAACCCTAATTCTTCGGTCTTTGCAGACAAGGTGTGAACAAGGATATTTACGTTGCTCTACCAGACTGAGCTACCCCCGCATGGCTTTAAGTTGTGAATCAGTAGGGGCGCAAAGCTTGCGCCCTAAATGAGTTAGGAGGTGAAACATCCAAAACTCAAAACTCAATTTGATGTAGCGGAGCGGGATTTTTACCCGCATCTCCGGAATTGGTATCAAGGGATGTGTTGCAGTTGTAATATGCGATAACCCTCGATTGTCGTCCCTTACGGGCAAGTTGGGTGCTCTAACAATTAAGCTATCCGCTACTTCTAAGAATTAACTCCTTTGGGAATGTTATCTTGTATTTAATGTACTACACATAATACAGGTTGTCAAGAGGGTGGGGAATGAATTTTTGCTTTTTTAGGAGGGTGACGATAGTTGGGCATTATTTCCTTACTAATTAACCTTTTCAGGAAGCAATACCGTACCTTGGGGATAAACCTCAATCATCGTCCCTGCATCATCCCAAGCCAATGTTAAGAAACTTGCAAGAATCTGAAGAAACATCGCCTTTGTGACTATAGCGAAGCAAGTTTTTTGCAAATAAAACCGTGACTATAGCGCAATACCGTACTGCTACCCTATGGGAAGCTAAAGCAACGCAGAAGCAAGCTACAGTTAAGCCTGAAAACTAAAACTGGCGTAGCTTAGGTTATAGCTTGCTTCCCCGCAGGATTGGAACCTAGGGTAACTCAACATCCACTACCCTACCTAGCCCTTCCAGGGCGGCTACGCCAACGGAACGTCTACCCTGCGGGAACGACTACGTCGAACGACGAACGGGAACACTACGTGTATGTTCCACCTAACAACTTGCACTCCTATGCGATAACCATGAGGCAAAGCCTCCAAACCCTAGTTACCAGGCTGAGCCTGGTAACCAGAAAGGCTGAGCCTGGTAACCAGAACATAAGTCATATTCACAGCTGACTCTACATCATTTAATATGACAGCTTTGAAAGTGGATACTCTACCCAAAGAAATCCGGTTGCTAGATTAAGTATGTATTTTAAAATCAGTATTTTTTGTCACTTAATATCCATGTATTACCAGGAAAATTTCTGGCAAATCAACAAAAACTACAAACAAATGTCCCGATTTTTGCCAAGATAGTAATATTTCCCAAAAAATCTCTTGGCAAAAATCGGCATGAGTGACAAAGCGATAGAAGACTATGGCAAAGGTTATCTACTTTTGCTTTTGCCAATCTCGTTTTTGATTATTTTCCTGGTTACTACCTGGAGAATTTTACTGGCGGTGGTTGTGCTGGCTTTGGGTTTGAGCATTTGGCAACACTATCAATGGCAAAGGTGGTGTTTGCAGGTTAACCCGATTTTCAATCAGTTGTTGCTGGAAAACCAAGGTAAAGTTACACCAATCGACTTGGCGATGAAGTGTAATTTTTCTGGGAAGACAGCAAAACGCTACTTAGATAGTAAGGCAGAGGAATTTGGTGCCCACAAATCGGACGCTGAAGATGGCAGTAAGGTTTATTACTTTTTAACTGCCAAAACTCTGGGTAGTATTCTGGAAAGTAGCGAACCAACAGAAGAAATTGATACTCCTAAAGTTAGTAAAACTGCTATGCCACTTCTGGTTGCACCCCCACCCAAGGAGGAGAAGCAACAGGAACCACAAACCGAATCAACTCCACCCCCAACCCATGAAGAAAAACATGTCCCATTGGAAAAACAGTTGGTTTTTGGCTCTCTGATCCAATCGGAATTGGCAAAGCGGTTGAATGTCTATTCCAGTACTGTCTATAAACGGCGTAATGATCCAGAGTTTCCGGAGTGGAGTCGCAACCGCGATCCAGATGGCATTGCTTGGACATTTTCTGAAGATACAAAGGAGTTTTTCCCCTTGGAAGAAGAGGGTGAAAGTTAAACTGCGATTGGGTAATCAAATCAGTAGGGGTACGGCATTCAAAATCTATCGGTGTATTGTCAGGGCACGGCATCCATAATATCTCAGTTGATAGAGTAATTTTGCCGACCGAAGGCTTCTGCCTTCGGAAGGTAGACGCGGTAGCGGCTTTGAGTAGAGTGGAAGAAGGCACTTATGCACAAGGACGATTTTCCTTTTTCCCTTCTTCCTCATGGATATAGGTTAAGCGTCGTTTACGACTTTATGAGTTTGGGAGCACTCCAAGCTCCTGACAAACATAAAACCGCTCAAACCCTCTTGTGCTCAAACCCTCTTCCTTCAGTTGACAAATCTTTTTGATGTAGGTTGGGTTGTAGCTTGCTTCCCCGGAGGGGTAGCACGTAGACGCAACAGTGGCTTTGAGCAGAGTAACCCAACAACCGCAACCGGTTGCGTTGGGTGGAGGGGCTACGAAATTTCAACAGTTCCAAGACTTTTGTCAGTCAACCAGCGTCTCTACACCCATATTCATACTTCAAATCAGCAACGCCATTAAATCGGGAGCATCCCAATTGTTGAAAAACACCCAAACCCTAGAAGGGTAGGGCTATACAAGCCAAGCCTGCCTAGCCTACCCTGCACCGAACACCTCCGGTGAACGGCAACGGCTTCACCGAACGCAGGCTAGAAATGTTTAGCCTGCGTTCGTCGTTCGCGTAGCGTGTCCCGAAGGGACTCAGACGTTCCCGTAGGGTAGGCAGGCTTTGTCCGTGTAGCGATACCCTTCTAGGGTATTGCATAAAAATTGGGATGCTCCCATTAAATCAGTATTCGTAAGAGTGGGAAGGGAGTAATTATTCTTCAGGTTTGCTACAGTACTGATTTACTTGTTGTGCTAAAGTATCAGATTGTTTAGCAACAGTTGCAGCTTTCTTGAGAGATGCCTCAATATCTTCTCTAGCTTTTTGGATTTTGAAGCGTCCATCTTTTGAAGGTTTCGCTACCTTACTTGCACCCAGGGCTTTGGCTGCTTTGTCAATTTGTTGACTAAAATCCCCAAAAACTTTCACAAAACTAGCTTGAAATTGTGTCAGTTGCGGATCTTTGAATTCTTGCTTTTCTAGACTACTAGTTACCTTTTGCAAATCTTTAGCCAGCCGCAAGCTGGTTGTTACTTGAGAACCTTTATCTTTTTCAATCAGAGAGTTTCCTTGATTGACTAGCTTAATCAGTCGCTTGCACTGCGAGGCTGTACTCTCGCTGCAACCAGCTATCCCTATAATGCTCAAGCTAACAGAACTAATAACAAGACCTTTGCGCCAAAAAGACATTAACACTTTTACTATCGCTAAAACCCCAATCATCTTAACCAATGATGCTCCTGTTTGGAACAAATGGCACTCTTATTTTCAAATTTTACTGAAATTAGGGGATATTGTATAAATCCAGTTATAGGAGAAAAAATATGTCTACACCCGTAAATGTTTTGGTTATGATTCATGGCATGACTCTAGATCCAGAACCTAGATCAGCTTTCAGCCAGTATCAGGAACTTTGGGATGGTTTGCTCAAAGAAGCACCCAATTTGTCTGATGTATTTCCCCAGGGTTTTATTGGTGTAGAATGGGGACAAGAATTACCCACACCATCACAACCACCTTTAGAACAACTACGGGACGATCAAAAACTTACCCGTGCCCAAAACTTTCTCAATGAGCGCATTTCTTACGACAAAGTGGTGCGAGATTCCCACCCCAATAATATTTCCCTGTCCATTTTCGGTGATGTTCCCCTATTATCGCCTTTGATTCGTTCTTTAGTAGTAGGACTGCGAGAATCAGCAGTTATCCATGGTTTTAGTGATGTAATTTATTACTGTTCTGCGGATGGAGAAACGCGAGTTCGTAAAGCAGTTTACGGTCAAGTTTTAAAGCAATTAGACTCTTGTTTAGATGAGTCAGATGTTCGCATTCACCTCATAGGACAAAGTTTAGGAGTGACCTTAACTCATGACTTTCTTTATGGATTGTTTGCACCACATCACTCACCTGGGTTTTGCAAACAGCTAGATGAAGATGATCCTGATAAAGAGCGTTTTCAAAAGTGGCGAGACAAAGCTCAAACAGGGGAACTAAAGGTAGGTTCTCTCACCAGTACAGCTTCCCAACTACCTTTGTTTATGATGCGCAAACAAAAGTTAGTGAATTTATTAGCTGCAAATAAGTTATTAGATACTAGCAGTATTGGTATTAACAATGGCGATGGCATTAAGTGGAAAATATTCTATGATGTAGACGATTTACTCGGTTTTTGTACTCGCAGATTATACAATAGTCCAGATGCAATTATGGAATTGCAAGTAGACTCTGGGGATAACCCTGATCATGCCCACAATGGTTACTGGACAAATAAAAAAGTCATCGCAGAAATTGCTAAATTGCTGTTAGAAAATGCTTGATTGGTAATTGGTAATTTTCTAGTTACCAGGCTCAGCCTGGTAACCAGGGTTTAGAGGCTATGCCTCCTGTTATTGGATAGGAGTGCAAGTTGTTAGTTGTATTACAGTTAACCGAAAACCTCTATATTACCATTCACCAATCTATTGGTAAACCCAACCGTTCCAAGGTATCAGCATCCCGTAATAGTGGTTGAATATTCCTATCTATTTGAATGTAACCCCCAGAAAGTACTAATCCTCGTTGAGTTACCTTACCTAGCCAATGTAAATCATGGGAGGCAATTAACATCGCTTGTGCGGGCAAATTTAACAACACTCTTGCCAATTTACGTCGCCATGCGGGATCAAGTCCGTTAGTCGGTTCATCCAAAATTAAAATCTGTGGCTCCAATGCTAAAATAGCTGCCAGTGCTGCTAAGCGTCTTTGTCCTCCCGATAGTTCGTGGGCTGAACGGTTAGCGTATGCCTCTAAACCAAAATCTGCTAATAATTGCCGCGCTTTATCAATGGCGATCGCTGGGGGTACTCCGTAGTTACGCGGACCAAAGGTAATATCCTCTAGGATTGTAGGCATAAATAATTGGTCATTGGCATCTTGGAAGCTAAAACCAATTTGACGACGTACTTGAGGCAAAGTATTGGCTTCTACAGGAATGCCATTAATCCAGATTTCCCCCTTTTGCGGTTGTTTGACACCAATTATGTTCTCAAGTAAGGTACTTTTTCCGGAACCAGTTGGTCCCATTAATGCCACCCGTTCCCCTGCATTTAAGGTAAAGGAAATTTCTCTTAAAACAGGTTCTTGTTGGGAATAGGCATATAGGAGGTTATCAACTGCAAGCACAGTGGCTTGAGGGTTAGAGGTTAGACCTTGGGAATTAAATGCGCTAGATTTCAAAATGCAACTCTCGAAACCGTAAATTTACAAAAATAAACAATGGGCAATCTCCTTCATTATGACTACTTTCATGATTAGAGGTAGGATGCTACCGTTAAAGTGGTGGCGATCGCACTGACAATAACTACAGCCAAGCAATGTTTTGCTCTCAATGGGGAATCTATTGGTAATTCTCCCGTATAACCCCGGACTACCATTGCTGCGTAAACTCGTTCTGCCCGATCCAAACTCCGCAGATATAATGAGCCAATCATCGCAGCACTGGCATAACGCAACCATCCACCAGTTCCCGCAAGTCCTCTGAGTTGGGCTGCACGTTGCATTCTTTGTATTTCTGCCAGCAAAATTTCCAAATATTGTCCTGCTAAGAGCAAACTCTGTTTTAAAGCCTTGGGTAGGGGTAAACTTTTCAAAGCAATACCGAAACTATGGGGTGGCAAAGTTAATAAAAAACTATTCATCACCACTAGACAAATTAAGGAACGAACTAGTAAAAAACTAGCTTTTTCCCATCCCAAAGGTAATGCTACTAAGGACAGAAAGACTAACTCAGCACCAAGTAATCCCGTTAAACGACCTATGGGAACGCGCAAAAAAATTGCCCACATGAGTGCGATCGCCCCATAAACACCCAGATAAGTCCAAGCATGATACTTTAATAGAGCTGCCCCAATCACAACCACTAGAGACAAATGCAAACGTAAAGCTAAAGAAAATTGATGATTATGCATTATTCGGTTTAACCACCTTCGCCAAACCAAACGCCACAGCAAAACAAAATCCAGATCCAATCAGTCCAGCGATACTTGTACCAATTTGACCTAATCCTTCAATGCCATAATCTGCTAAGGGTGTAGGTACAGATACTCTAACATTCTCTGCCAAGTTAATAAAGCCCATGTCTTCAGCAACCTTTTCTAAGCCATCGGGGAAGGCTGAAGCTACTAAAGATAATACCCCAGCTACTAAGAAGATGCTCACTACAGGCATTAACCACCCACGAAACTGCTGTTGTTCTCCTGGCAATAAATCTGGTCTAGCATTAGCAAGGTAAGCTAAAACACTACCAGTAATTAAACCCTCACCGACACCAATTAAGATATGCACTCCCGTCATGGAGGGTAACACCAGTAATGGGGGTGCGGTTCCAGAAAGGGCTAATTCAATGGCACAAGCTATAGCTGCCACCACTACACTCATAGTACCAGCTATTCCTGCTGCTAAGGGTAATCGTCTTTTTGAGCCGCCAAATAGTCGCTGTAAGGTTTGGGTTAATATCCAGCCTACCCAAACACCAATTACTGCCATATTTAAAATATTTGCCCCCAAGGCTGTAATTCCACCATCAGCAAATAGTACTGCCTGAATAATTAAAACCGTAGCAATACACAACATTCCTGCCCAAGGACTACCTAAAACTATTGCTGCTAAAGTTCCTCCCAATAAATGTCCACTGGTACCCCCAGCAACGGGAAAATTAACCATTTGTGCTGCAAAAATGAACGCCGTAGTTAAACCCAAAATTGGGGCACGACGCACACCAAAAGCTGCCTGGGAACGTCCTAAGGAAATCGAAACTGCTGCCACACTTGCCACCCCAGTTACCACAGCTACTGACGGCGAAACAAACCCATCTGGAATATGCATAAATCTGCCTCTGTCTCCTATTTGATTGTAGTGCCTTTTACTCACATATAGAAATTATTAAAACTGATTTTTTGAAATTGATCAAAAAACCAATTTTTCCTGATTTAGCAATAGTCCATTGGTAAATTTATAACTAGATAATTTTAATTATTACAATCATAAATATATTTATATTTCAAAATGTAAATAAATGATAATTTATCTGTTAAAAATACCAAAACAGCCAATAAATTAACGACACAAATTTTCATCTGTATGAAAAAATTAAGTAAATAAATAGAAAAAATAAGTATGTAAGTAAATCGGCGGAAATAAATATAACTATGTTACGAAACGTAAATAGCCCTGAAGCCTTTACCAATGACCAATGACCAATGACCAATGACCAATGACGACCCTAACTGCTTCGCTTTATTTGTACCGACCTACTTAACAAAAGGTAAAAGCACTTAAAATCCTCTGACCGACTCATTAATCACCAGATTTTTTTCCACCCACCTACTCACAGTATTAATAGATTATCTGTATGTATTTTTAGGCTTTGTCAGAGCAGTAGATATTGCCTGAAAAATGCAGCGATTTCTAACTACCCAGGCGTGATGTAAAACTAGTATGTTAACATTTTCACCTATAGGAATTTTTGCACTGTTTGCGGGTACAACCATTAAATCAAAAGGTGCCCAAATAGAAGTAAAACTAATATGTTTTAACATAGAAATGTCACTATTTAAATCCTGTAAAAAATTGCTTCTAGGACGTAGTTGTAAGCAAGCAACACGAGGACACAAATAAGCAGTCCAAGTGCCATAGTGAGGGCAAGCTATTGTTACAAACCTTTGAACATAATTAATTCCTCCTAGCCTTTGTAAATAGTAGCGGGTAATAATACCTCCCATACTAAAAGCCACAATATCTATTAATTGATTTTGAACAAATTTCTTTTCTACGAAATCAGCAAGTTGTTGTGCCAAACACTCCAACTCTAATTCACCAGTATTTGGGGTTAAGTTAATTTCATAAATTATCCATCCCAAGTTTCTTAAATATTTGGCTAATTCATCTAAATCTGAAGCAGTAGAATAAAATCCATGAATCAATATAACTGGATTTTTATAAATAAACATTTTTACCAAAAATACTTGTAATATTAACAGGACTTACGCAATTGTCACAATCAGTGGTTGATGCATGACTTTATAAGTCTTATTGCTACCTTCAAATATTTTCCTGCTGTCACGCAACGGCAATAATACGGGAAGAAAATCTACACCCGGACACTTACTACAACTTTGGAAAAACAACGCAGTGTCCTCGCATTTTGCCTCCCCTACAGAAAAAATATGCCAGTTGCGTAAGTCCTAATTAAGTAAGTCGGTGCTAATATTTCAAGCTACGTTCAGAAGTTTAAATGTAGGGTGTGTTGTCGCATAGTGCAACACACCATCAATGATTTAAAGTGTCCTACCCCCAATACGGTTCGGTTAACGATAGCCGTCACCCTATAGTCTGCGGACTTATCCAAACTGTATTAGAAGCAAAAGCCCACCTAGGTGGGTTTGGTTTGTATAGCAATACCCTTCTAGTACTCCACCAAGTAAACTATGCAGGGTTAATAAGGAAAGAACAAACCTCTTCCTCCTCTTCCCCCTCTCTGCCTTTACCCCGCAAAGTTGGTGTGGTGGACTACTAGTGGTTTGTCCCATAAAATATGATGGGGTTTCCATCACACCCACCTGGGACTATAAGTCCCAGTCTAATAGTCAAAGTCATATAAATATGACTATAAAACTAGCCATCA
>JASJCY010000049.1 GCA_030065825.1 Nostocaceae cyanobacterium
TAATGACTGGTTAACAGTACTGTTGCTTGATAACGCTGATTATACTCCCGTAAAAAATCCCGTACCCCCACCTGAGCATTAACATCCAATCCCAGAGTTGGTTCGTCTAAAAATAGTACTTGGGTGAGCGCATGAAAGCGGAACTGTTAGCAGCGCTTTTGCACCGTCCCCAAGTACTATTTTTAGACGAACCAACTCTGGGATTGGATGTTAATGCTCAGGTGGGGGTACGGGATTTTTTACGGGAGTATAATCAGCGTTATCAAGCAACAGTACTGTTAACCAGTCATTACATGGCTGATATTACTGCTTTGTGCGAACGGGTATTACTGATTCACCAAGGAAATTTAATGTATGACGGTAGTTTGGATGGACTACTAGAGCGTTTTGCACCCTACCGAGAAGTACACGTAGAGTTGGCTCACCCCCTAGGGGTAGAAAAACTGACTAACTACGGAGAATTAAAAAAGGTAGGAAGTGACAAACGTGAAGCAGATTTGAGTCAGACATCCGTGTGCTTTATTGTACAACAAGAGGCACTCACTCGCACAGTTTCAAGAATTTTAGCGGATTTAGAAGTAGTAGATTTAACAGTTAGCGAACCTCCCATAGAAGAAGTAATTGGCAGAGTCTTTCAAGCAGGAATAGTATCATAAGCAACAAGGCTGAGCCTCCAAACCCTCGTAACCAGGCTGAGCCTGGTTACGAGGCTGAAACTATAGCGCTATAGTTTTCTTGCGATAAAACCCTAACTATAGCGCTATAGTTTTTAGCGGAGGGGAATCACCAATGGGGTTTTGGAACAGAGATAATCCAAAGCTAGACAAACCCGATGTAGACGTATTCCTTCATGAGAACCCGTAGGGTAGCAAGAATCTCTGACCACACCCGTAGGGTGAGTGGTCAGAGTTTGACATACCTCCTCGTCCGCGCATGAGCGAGGATTCCTTGACGTTACCCTTCACCGAACGCTGCGCTAACGTTGGGTTGTGCTATCTGTGATAGTCTTACCATCCCTCCACGTCCGTTTAGAGTCTCCCAATGCCCTAGGTTGACTTTTGCTTATTGTACCAGAATTCTTGGAAAAGTCGCCCTAGAAGGGCGAGGAACCTGAACCCATTAATTTTGGTCAATGGATGGTGCAAGTTGTTAGTTTAGACCCAGATGAGATGAAATTAATCCCACGAACCATCAGAAAATCTCTGACAATGCTTTCGGTATACTATGCCTATATGGTGGAGTATCGAGCAGAACTAATTTTATGGGCGCTATCAAACTCTCTACCAATTATTCTCATGGGAGTTTGGATTCAAGCAGCCCAAGGAGGGCAGTTCAGTTTAACACCAATGGATTTTGCCCGTTACTTCCTGTCTGTATTTATTGTTAGACAGCTGACAGTTGTTTGGGTAATTTGGGAGTTTGAGCGAGAAGTGATAGAAGGCAAACTTTCACCCCGGTTGTTACAACCCCTAGATCCAGCATGGCACCATTTTGCTTCCCATATTGCCGAAAGATTTGCCCGCATACCTTTTGCAATTTTGCTAATTGGTTTATTTTTCCTACTGTATCCCCAGGCTTTTTGGTTACCTAGTTTCGGTAACTTATTACTTTTTGCTTTAGTCGTTGTGCTAGTTTTTTCCTTACGCTTTACGATTCAGTATACCTTTGCCATATTCGCCTTTTGGACAGAACGCGCTAGCGCTATCGAAAATTTCTGGATGTTATTTTATTTGTTTTTGTCTGGGATGATTGCACCCTTAGATGTATTTCCCGAACCAGTGCGAGCGATAGTGCTATGCACACCTTTTCCCTACTTAATTGATTTCCCTGCCAGGCTTTTAGTAGGTTTGCCAGTGGATACTATACGTGGACTTTTGTCAATAGTCGGTTGGCTACTTGTGTTTTTAGGTATAAATCGCTGGCTATGGAGACGAGGTTTAAAACATTATTCGGGAATGGGTGCATAACAAAAAAAGGGCGTTACTGTTAGCCCAGCTTGGCGTTAGTCATATCCATGTATGATGCAGGATGTTGCCTTATTCCCAAACCCTCCCTCCAGAGGTTGCACTGCAACCTCTGGAATACCCGGATTCATACTTCTTTAATTATGCAACGCCCTAAAGTTTTTCCACGCTTATGTCTAACGATGAATTATCATTTGCGAAATATTACTTAGACTCGGCATCATAATAGTAATATTTTTGATAGTAATCATTTAATTTGCTCCTGTGCCCGTTGACAATGGTACCCAAGATGTTAGCTCTTGACAACTTCAGCCGTTCTACAGTTTGTTTCAATGCTGAACGGTCTGTTTTATCCATTCTCGCTACCAACATTACACCATCAGTTTTGGGTGCCAGTAAGCTAGCATCAGCCAACCCTAGCAAAGGAGGAGCATCATAAATTACTAAATCGTATTCTGCATCTAAATCTGCCATCAGTCGCCTCATTTTATCAGAAGAAAGCAACTTTGTGGGGTCAGGTGGGGTAGGACCAGCAGGGAGAACAGATAATTTACCCATTGTAGATAATTGATGGATAACCTGCTCCTTTTCCATATTTGTAGATATCAAACTACTTAATCCCCAGAGGTTATTGATCTTTGATAGTGCATGAACCTGGGGTTTACGTAAATCTGCATCTACAAGTAATACTCTTTGTCCCATAGCAGCAACGATTTGAGCTAAATAGAAGGCAATGGTAGATTTACCATCTCCAGGCATAGCTGAAGTAATTACAAAGGAACGAATGGGACTATCGGAACTGAGTAATTGAATATTGGTATAAAGGATGCGAAAAGCTTCCAAAAATGACGGGGATTGATAGAAGCTGTATTCTTGATCTGAAATAGATTCTGACTGTTCTAGGGTCATTAATCCAGGTACAGTCTGAGATGACCGACTTGGCACCCTCGTCAGAGAAGTTTTTGCTTGGGAATTATTATTTTTAATCTTTGACAGTTGCTTGTCAAAAGGAATAGTTCCCACCAAAGGCAATTTCAACTTTTCTTTGATATCATCCAAGGAGTGGTAAGTGTTATCAAGTTTTTCCAGGAGTAAGCCACTACCTACTCCTATGAGGGTACTGGCTACCAATCCCAAGATTAAATTACGTTGGGTATTGGGAGATATAGGACTTTGAGGCTGAGTTGGTGCTTGCACTAATTGCCAGGGAAGTTCTGTTTGGGCAACTTCAATTTGGAGATTTTGACGGGTAGTGAGAAAACGATTCAGACTTTCGGTGGCAACATTTAATTGTTGTTGAAGTTCAGTGTATTTTCTGGCTAGGATTGGTAATTGCTGAAATTCCTTTTGAAGTGCCTGTTCTGCTCTGGCAAGTTCTTGACTATTGACTTCTAGAGTCCTAATTTGGGCAGCTACTTCAGCTAATTTTAAACCCAGAATTCGCCTTGCTTCTTGACGTAATATTGGTAGCAGTTTTTCCCGCTTCTCCCTCAAGTTTTCCATGGCTGGGCTATTTTCCAGAAAGCGAGTGGATTCCCCAGCAATCTGAGCTTCTAAGTCCCGCACCTTCAATACTAAGCTTTGATATACAGATGCATCATTCAACACGCTTAAAGCCCCCTGTTCTTCTTGAAGGCTAGCAAAATTAGCGCGAGTCTGTGCTAACTGTCGATCTACAACTAGTCTTTGTTCAGCTAAGGTTTTGGCTTGTTCTGCGATTTGTTCTGTTTTAGTACTTGGGTCAATAAATCCGTTCTGTTTCCGGAAAATTTCTAGTTGTTTTTGCAGCTGCCCAACTCTATTCTTAATTCCTGGTAGTTGTTTATCTACAAATTGCATCCCCTGACGTAACTTAGTTTGCCGCTTGTCTAAGCTATACTTTAAGTAAGAATCGGCAAGTTCATCCAGCACTACTTTAATCTTTGCTGGGTCTTGACTGCGGTAGCGAAACTCGATTAACTTGGTTTGACCCAAACGATTAATGGTCAAATTATTCACCAGGGAACCATAAGTAATGTCTGGATAGCTAATTTGCAACTGTTTGACAATATCTCTCATAATTTCAGGACTTTTGAGAACCTGAATTTGAGTTTCATAATCCAGACCGGGTTTAGATATATTAGAGCCGATACCTGCAGTCAGATTGGGTAAAGCGTTGTCATCGTTACTGACTGGTTCTACCAACAAACGGAAACTGCCTTGGTATTCTGCTTGTTGAGTTAGGGTTAAACCGGTAGCACCTGCCATAACGACAGCGGCAACCCCTATAATTACTAATGCTCGTCGTCGTGCAAAATGTAGGAACTCTCGCACATTCCAATCTTCTGTCTGACTTTCAGACCAAGGGAAAGGTTGAGTTTGCAATATTGTAGGAGTATGGTGACCATTCCCATTCCGTTCAGGAGAAGAAAGTTGATGTAAAGAATTTTTCATCGTCGTTGATTTTTTGTTTAGTACAAACCAGGCAGGGGTGGTATTTGGTTGACTGATAAATTTGAACTACTATGAAAATTAGATCAACAAAGCGGATGTTGCAACTTCACCCTAGATCAATTTTTAATAATCTTGAGACTATAGGAGTTTAAGGAGCATAATTTAGTCATTAGGGCTGTACTCTTGATTCATATTCCTAATCTATTGCTATTTTTCCCTTAATCAACCGGAACTTGCTCATCACAATTATATGTATAATATATGCCTTTAGATCAAAAAATCCTCCCTGACATTAATTCTAGGTGAGTAAAGTATAAATTATAGTTTATAAATATCGCGTTCAGTAGATTTTGCTGCGTCAAGGTCGGTTTTTAAGTATTATCGACGATAATGACGATAATAATCAGTAAGAATTACCAATGAGATTCCTTGATTCTTCGAGTTTTGGCATTATCTATGATCGAACGAAATAGTAGAGCAATTGCCTAGGGTATATGCTATTATGGCTACCTGAAAATTTTTGTAGTGGTATAAAAATTATATTTTAGGGAATACCAACAGATAATGAATCATCCCATGTTGTGACATGGAAAGCAACCCCATGGAAAGCCACTCACATGGGTCGGTACTCTACAATGAGCCTCCCTACCTTTGTCTACCCGACCTTGAGTCTGACTTTTGCACATACCGTGAAAAGTCAGCTTGGGTGTACGGTCGTCTACTCCCCGTTGTGGGGATTGCGGGGCATCCTACCTGTCCGATGATTCTGGCAAGATGCCCGGACTACAAAATATTTTGGGATATTTTTTTATTGTCAGTCTCTTTTTTATATTGACGTAGCCTGCCTTGGCGCTGAAAAATACAAGTATCTGTAAGCATACACGCTCTGAAAAAGAGCTCGACATTTTTCAGTAAATATACGGAAGATTTCCCAGAGAGTTTTAGATATAACCATTGCAGGGTAGTGTAACTTGCTGACTTACTATTGCCGACTTACCATATATGATTGATGAAATCTAATTAGTTAAATGCTGAAGGAGCAAAAATTATTTTCTAAAAAAGCTATTTGAATTGTATAGCCTTCATATTCAAGTGCTTTAAGAGTATACACAGGGTGAATATTTAAGCTGGATAGATAAATTGAACTGCGAAAATGCAGATAGTGAGTCTATAAAGATGAATCTACAAAAACTCAATGCGTAAATTAGATGTTTGATAAGAAAATTATATTTATTATTTGATTATAGTTAATCAGTCGGTGTTCTTGTCATTTAGTTATCAATACTGGTTTATATCTGATAGTGTTTTCATACTTTTTACTTGATAATTTTGCTCTCAACGTAATTTAATATATATTGGTATTGGTTGAAATTTTCCTTTATCTGTTGGTAAATAGTATAGTATTATTATTGCTAAGTATAATAATATATTATATAAGGCTTGAGGAGCATTTATTTATGGTATCCTAACAGATTAATACTTGTCTGTCGATTTTGCAGCAGAGAATTAATTGAATATAGTCACTGGAATACATGGAGTCCAATAATTCCTCAATCAAAGTATCTGATTCATAGTTTCCCTTTTAGTCAAATATGACAAAACAAGGGATAAAAGTAGATGTGAGACAAATTGTTCGGTTCGGATATCAATCCGGCAAACTAAAACATCTTAATATATCAGAAACAGTGTTATTTTTTCAAACTTTTGTGGAATCCTAGGTGTATGTATCCGTTGTTGAATACAATGGTCATTCTGCCAAAATGCAGTGATACTGCATAGCTGAAAACTAATAGGTAGCTAGCAAAGCAATGACAATAAGTGAAAGTATTAAAAAAAAAAGACAAATCAGTTCTAGTACCTTAGAAGCTGAACATCTGGGATTAATTAAAAGTGAACAATCGATTAAATTATCTGTAATTACCCAGTTCTTTCCTCCAGATTATGCGGCAACAGGGCAGTTAATTGAAGAGTTAGTCAGACAACTAGGACAACAAGGAGTAGATGTTGAAGTATTTACGGGTCAGCCAGGTTATGCATTTCAAAGTTGTAAGGCTCCAGCAGTAGAATGTTCCGGTTCAGTTAAAATTAGGCGATCGCGTACTACCCAATTTTGGTCAAATCGGATTCGCGGTAAAGCCTTCAATGGCGTTATCTTTATGTTGCGTGCTATACTTCACGCAGTCATTGCTTGTCGCAGTCGTAATGTTCTATTGCTAACTACGGCACCTCCATTTTTACCCGTATTGGGATACATTGCTCATTTGTTGTTTGGACTCTCTTATGTGTGCTTGATATATGATCTTTATCCAGATATTGCTGTAGATTTGGGGGTTATTCCCAAGCATCACTGGTTAGCTAAATATTGGCAAGCAGTTAACCGGGAGGTTTGGCGTAAATCCCAGGGAATTGTGGTTTTGAGTCCAACTATGAAGCAGCGAATAGCAAAAAATTGTCCCCAGGTGGCTCACAAAATAACTGTTATCCATAGTTGGGCAAACCCAAAACAGATTGTACCAATTAACAAGCAAGACAATTGGTTTGCCTGTAAGCATAAACTAGTTGACAAATTTACCGTATTATACTCTGGTAACATGGGTAGATGTCATGATATAGATACCATATTGGGAGCCGCAAAGTATCTCAAAGATGAGCCAATTCAGTTTGTCTGTATTGGTGGAGGGGCAAAGCGAGAACAGTTAATTAAGGATGTAAAAAAATTAGGACTGGACAATTTTGTATTTTTACCCTATCAGGACAAACATGTGCTACCCTATTCCCTGACAGCTTGCGATTTGTCTCTGGTGAGTGTAGATGCAGGTATGGACAGCCTGGTTGCCCCGAGTAAACTATACGGTGCTTTAGCAGCGGGAAGACCATTAGCCGTGGTTTGTCCCCATAATTCATACCTGAGAAAACTCATAGCAGATGCAAACTGTGGAGATAGTATTGAAAATGGAGATGCTTATGGTCTAGCTCAATTTATTCGCTTACTTAATAGTGATCGGCGACTAGCGGAACGCATGGGTAATGCAGGACGTGAGTATTTGCAGTTAAATTTTACGCCCGAGCTGATATCTCAGCAGTATCTGAAAGTCTTGCAGAAAGCTGCTGATTAGCAAGGATTATAGTTTTTAAGTCATAGTACTTCTTTACGAAATGTAAATTAGGCAGTACATTAGAATACATTGTTTTGGAAATTGAATAGCTCGTAATTAACTTAGGAGATGGGCTTCGATGGTCATTTTGATCTCAGTCCCTCCAACGCAACCTTCACTAGTCTGTTGTATACTTTTATGACGAAGGAGGCCGAAGTGCAGAGAAGGTGTGACCGAAATCGGAAACGTTCTAAACGACGAGCTATATATTGTCCAGTGCATGGCTGTTATTTAGACAGCGTCAGTCAAAAATATTCTTTATTTGCTGATCGCGCTGGACAATTACAGCAGCGGGGTATAAGGAGACGGGATGCACTGATGTTAGTGGCTTCTAAAACTGCAGTAGCTTTAGAAGGTGAGTGGTTAGAGGCTTTTTGGTGTGAACAGTGCCAGAGTAAGCAATGGTATCACGTTCGTAAGCACGAACGAACCTATAATTTATCAGTGGCACCACCAGAACTTTGGCAACAGGCAATGGGAGTAATTAATCCCCAAGGGAATCCTTCTGTGGGGGAATTTACTCGTAAGAATTCCAGAATGCTCACTTATAACGGTATTAAAGATTTTATATTTATTGGCTAAAGCCAGTTATGAGCAGTCACGAAACAGCCACACAGCACGAATTAGTTATTGAAGCCGGACGCACGGAAAAACAGTATTGGCAAGATTTATGGCGCTACCGGGAGTTATTTTATTTTCTGGCATGGCGCGATATTTTAGTAAGGTACAAACAGACGGTAATTGGTATTGCTTGGGCTTTAATCCGTCCTTTTTTAACGATGGTGGTATTCACTGTCGTTTTTGGTAATTTAGCCAAACTACCTTCTGAGGGTGCCCCTTATCCAATTCTGGTATTTTCGGCGATGTTGCCGTGGCAGTTCTTCGCTAATTCTCTCTCAGAATGTAGTAATAGTCTTATAACTAATGCTAACCTGCTGTCGAAGGTATATTTCCCCCGGTTGGTTGTACCTACGAGCGCGGTGGTAGTCAGTTTTGTAGACTTTATGGTGTCGGGGATGATTTTGCTTGGCTTAATGGCTTGGTATAACTTTGTCCCCAGTTGGCGGATTTTGACATTACCATTGTTTATTGTGATCGCTTTTGCAGCAGCAATGGGTGCAGGACTGTGGCTGGCTTCTTTAAACGTTCAATATAGGGATTTTCGCTATATAGTACCGTTTATTGTCCAGTTTGGTTTGTATATTTCCCCGGTAGGTTTCAGCAGTAGTATTGTTCCGGAGCAGTGGCGGTTCATTTACTCCTTAAACCCGATGGTAGGGGTGATTGACGGCTTCCGTTGGGCAATTTTGGGGGGAGAGTCCAATTTGTATTTACCGGGTTTCCTGCTGTCTTTAGGACTGGTGTTTTTGATGTTTGTGAGTGGAATTTGGTATTTTCGCAAGATGGAACGGACGTTTGCAGATGTGATTTAGTGCAACTGCTAATTTAAGGTTAGTTGGTAAATCTATCTTTCACTATGTACCAGACAGATCCACCTCGTCCTCCCAGCGAAGTCCTACCCACAATGTATGATCGCAAGAGTGAAGATCCACAGGATCTAGATACACCAGAGCAGATTCATCCCCCACCACCTTGGGAAACCATGCCTACAATGTATGATCTCAAGAGCGAAGATCCAGAGGAACCTGGTTTGCCAGACGAATTCCACGATTTCCAACCCCAATTATTGCGGGAAACCTGCCAGCCCCCCAACTACCCAAGGGGGGAGATGTTCATTGGCACAGATTTAAACCTCTATTATGATGCTCGTCATCGACTATGGCACAAGCGTCCAGATTGGTTTCTAGTATTGGGTGTATCTCGCGCTCAACAGCAACAAGATATGCGCTGGAGTTATGTTGTTTGGCAGGAGGGTATAGCACCATATTTAGTAGTTGAATTACTTTCACCGGGTACAGAAGCAGAGGATTTGGGACAAACACTCACGGATGTCAACAAGCCACCAACAAAATGGCAAGTATACGAGCAGAATTTGCGAATCCCTTACTATATTGTGTTTGATCGCTATCAAAATCAATTACGAGTATTTCAATTAGTGGCAACCCAATATCAGCCAGTAGAAGTACCAGAACAAAAGTTTTGGTTTGAGGAGATGGAATTGGGGTTAGGGGTTTGGCAGGGTAGCTACCAGCAAACAGAGGGATTGTGGTTGCGTTGGTATGATGCTCAAGGCAACTGGATTCCTACTTCAGAAGAACGAGCAGAACAAGAATACCAACGAGCAGAACGGGAGAGTCAACGTGCCGAAAGATTAGCAGAAAGGTTGAGAGGGATGGGTGTTGATCCAGATGAAGTGTAATTTGGGAGAGTAATTTTTAAATGGGTAAATTTAATACAAATCCAGGTAATACTTCTTCTCCAGATAAACTAACTGGAAACTCTATGATTTCTATCTCTTGATTAGGACGATAAATTTCTACTTCCTCATCTTGGAAATTAATCAACCAACCCAAACGTAACCCACTGTTGAGATATTCCTGCATCTTTTCTTGTAGAGGTTTTAATGCATCTGTCCGTGACCTTAATTCAATCACAAAATCGGGACAAATGGGTGGAAATTTTTCTTGTTCCTCTAGAGTAAGCGCTTCCCATCGGTCTAATTTTATCCAAGCAGCATCAGGGGATCTGTCACCACCATTAGGTAGTTTAAAAATTGTGGAGGAACTAAAAACTTTACCTAGTCCCGTTTGCTGGTTCCATAACCATACTAAACTAATTAAACCTGCTTCGCGATTTCCACTAGTTCCTCCTACTGGAGTCATAATTATTAACTCTCCCTTCGCACTCCGTTCTAATGCAATATCCCGATTTGCCTGACATAGATGCCAGAATTGCTCATCTGTGAGGTTGACGCTATCTAAGTTGAGAACAACAGGCATTATTTCTAGTGACTGAACCATAGCACCTACGTAATCAATAAGCATAATATTATTATTTTGGATTATTATTTTGGGTCATATCTTTGAGATAATGCTAGAAACAAAGCAACAGAAATAGTCAGAAACCCCACGCCTAAAGGCGGGGGCTTGAAAAAAAGCCCTAATCTGACCAGACTAAGTTCACAAACTGAACTACGTTAGAGGCAAGAGTTCAAGACCTACCAGGGAATGCGTAGCTAGTTAAGAGCTCTAGAACCGAACAGTTAAACACGCCAGTTGCTTTATGCCGGGGAACCCGTCCACCGCACTGGCTCATCCGTATAGGGGTTAAGGAAGTGCTGTTTGGATAGTTACCGACCTCTAACATTGTCAAAGCTAACTTTACGCTTTGTAGCAAGGCGATTCCCGGTATACAGGGAAATGGATAAGTACTACTCCTCTGCTTATCCATCCCCTTTTGGGGACGGCGTTCGCGTTAGCGTGCCGGAGGCTCTATAAATTCGCCCGCGCCTTACCCCCATGTCTAAAGCCAGTTGCTCTCCTCGGCGCGGATATTCTGGTGAGCAAGCAGAAGTCCGACATCGGCAGCAAACGCTTAATTAGCTTATCACCAAATCAATGGGTACGTTGGCTAACAGACAACCGCGACTTGACGGTGCAGGAAATTCTCTCCTCAGACTTTCAATGGGTAGCGCGAGAAAATGATGTTCCCCTAAAAGTCTATAGTCCCCAAGAAGGCGAATTCCTACTGCTGAATGAATTGCAACTACGCTATAGCCCCAAAATGCCCCAGCGTATCCGTGCTTATGCAGCTTTGGCAGAAGAACGCTACAACTTACCTGTGTATCCTGTATTAATTAATATCTTACCCATCTCTACCACTCAGGTGATTCCTAATTCCTATGATTCAGAGATTATGGGGATAATGGCTCATCAAGACTACCGAGTCATCAATTTGTGGGAAGTTGAAGCAAATTTAGTATTTGAACAGCAATTATCAGCCTTACTGCCATTTGTACCAATTCTGAAAAATGGTGCTAATGAAACTACTGTGCGCCAAGCAGTACAATTACTAAGGGCTGATGAACAGTTACAAGAATTAGAACCGTTATTATCTTTTTTTGCTAGCTTTGTGTTAGAGATACCTTTAGTGCAACAGATTATGAGGTGGGATATGAGTATATTAAGAGAATCACCTTGGTATCAAGAAATTTTAAAAGAAGGCTTGGAACAGGGAGAAAAACAAGGCTTACAACAAGGCTTGCAACAAGGTTTGCAACAAGGTTTGCAACAAGGTTTACAACAAGGTTTGCAACAAGAAGGAGTGAATTTAGTATCACGATTAATTCGGCGTCGGTTTGGTGTTATTTCACCCGCTACACAAATGAAAATCGAGGGGTTATCAACACCTGATTTAGAGAATTTGGCAGAAGCACTGTTAGATTTCACAGAAATCAGTGATTTGGAGGAATGGCTGGAACAACATGGTTAGTAAAATACATTGTAAGGGTTGTTTAAAAAGTCATATTACATACCCAAGATAGTTATTCTTTAGAATAATTTGTAGCAGCGGCATTTGCGGCTGTAGAATTGGATTGGCAAGACCATGTTGTGATTGATAAAAATTTACTAAGACCAACTGATTTGGCTGTAGGTAAAGGTAATTCCACAAAGGCAAAAACTAAGTTAGGATGGCAAGCAAAATACAAGATGAAAGATATAGTAAAAATGATGGTGGAGGCAAGATTAAATAAATCGATATAGTTCTATTAGAAATCATTTAGAAATCATTGATTAAAAAAACACACAAATCCAAATATCGTGTTGTACTTACTGTTGATGAGATGATCCATTGTCCATCAAGCTGTACAATTACTAACGGCTGACAAAAAGTTACAGTAATTAGAGCCGTTACTATGTTTTTTTTGCTAACTTTGTGTTAGATATCCCTTTAGCACAACAGATTAATTAACATGACTACCCAAACCCTGGATGTCACTCAAGCATTAGTTGCAAAACTGCAATCCCTACCACCAGAGCAATAACAGACATTATTAGATTTTGCTGATTTTTTAGTTCATAAACATGGTCAATCACAGCCTGTATAACAACGTGTACTTGGTTTATACCAAGGAGAGATTTGGATGAGTGAGGACTTCAACGATCCTTTACCAGATGAGTTTTGGACAGGTGAGTAATGAATCTATTATTGGATACCCATGTATTTATCTGGTCAAGAGGAAATCCAGAAAGGCTATCTGATAATGTTAGAGAGTTACTAATTGATACCAACAATAGTTGGATACTTAGTCTTGCTAGTATTTGGGAAATGCAAATTAAAATACAACTAGGCAAGCTGAACCTAAATTTATCTCTCCCTAGTTTGATAAAAAATCAACAGCGTGTAAATGCTCTACAACTCTTAGTTATTGAGTTAAATCATATTTGGGGTTTAACCAATCTACCCAATCATCACCGCGATCCTTTTGATCGAATTTTGATCGCTCAAGCTATTGTTGAGGAGTTACTCATACTGAGTATTGATTCTGTCTTTGATGCTTATCCAATTCAAAGGTTGTGGCAGGTGTAAAAATAATGACTCCTTTCTTCCTACCTGCCAATTTTGCTCATTGGTTCAAAATAATTGGCAAGTTTGTTTCCGTTCAAATATTCGTTCAAGCCTTAAGTCTAGCGAGTGGGATTTTTTTAGTTCGGACTTTAGAACAGCAGCAATATGCTTATTTTACTATTGCTAACACGATGCAAGCAACGATGAACTTGCTAGCTGACACAGGGATTCGTATGAGCCTGTCTGCAAAAGGAGGACAGGTTTGGCAGGATCGCTACCGTTTTGGTCAGCTGATCAATACTGCAATGAAATTGCGCTATTCTTTGGCAGCAATTTCCATTACAGTTGTTACACCGATTTTAATCTGGATGTTGCTGCGTAATGGTGCTTCAGTAGCTTATACAGTTTTAATCACAATTGTGGTTTTGCTTGGGCTAAGTTCCCAGCTCACTACTGGAGTATTAATGGTAGTGCCTCATCTCCATTCTCAAATTAGCCGAGTTCGGAATCTAGATTTACTTTCAGCTATTTTCCGATTGATACTATTGGGAATAGGCTACTTAACTTTTTGGAATGCAGGAATAGCAATTGCATCTGTATCTGTAGTGGCATTTTTTCAGCGTGCGATTTTAGGTAGCTGGGTTAGTGAGAAGATTGATACAGATGCTCCTGTTAATGAAGAAGATCGCAAATTTATAATCGGAACAATCACCAATGTGTTACCCAACAGTATTTTCTTTTGTATTCAAGGTCAATTAAGTATTTTTTTAATTAGTATTTTTGGAAGTACAGAAAATATAGCTGAAATTGGAGCCTTAGGGCGATTGGCTGTTGTGTTCACAATTCTTAATTCAGTGATGAATGCAATTGTTTTGCCAAGCTTTTCCCGATGTCAATCATTTGCAACATTGCGTAAACGCTATTTCCATATATTGAGTTTATTTTTGCTATTTGGTTTATTGTTAATTGTTATTTCAGTGGTTTTTCCTAGGGAATTACTTTGGATTTTAGGAGGTAAGTATAGTCATCTAACCAATGAACTAACCCTCATGATGATTTTAACAGTTACAAATTACTTAGTTGGATTAATGTCTTCACTAAATTTTTCCAAGGCATGGGTTCAACAGGTTTGGATTGAAATACCTTTGAGGATAGCGTTGCAAGTGTTCTTGCTTATTTGGTTGGATATATCAACTATTCAAGGAGTTATTCTCTTGGGATTATTCTCTAATATTGCGCCATTTATAGTTAACGCTATGCTTACATATCGTGGTCTGATGAATTTCAAATTGAATGAAAGCAAAAGTTAATTTATTGCTGATATCATTATTGTTAATTCTAGTAACGTTGTATAAATAAAATTTTATGTTTCCTGCAAATGTTGATAAAGTTCTTTCAAAAATAAGACCTGATGATATTGTTCTCGATGTAGGTGGCTGGGCTTGTCCATTTAATCGTGCAAATTGGATACTTGATTCTGGTTCTTATCAAACTAGGGGTTATTACGAAAAAATCGGAATGCCAAAATCCCAGGGAGGAGAAAAAGAGTATTTTAGTGAGGAAACATGGGTTCAGAGAGACTTTTGTGATAAAGAACATTGGCCTTTTGAGGATAAGTTCTTTGATTTTTCTATATGTTCTCATACTTTAGAAGATATCAGAGATCCGCTATATGTATGCTCCGAACTCATTCGAGTATCAAAAGCAGGTTACATCGAAGTTCCTTCAAGATTAATTGAATCTTGCCGAGGAATAGAATCAAATGAAATAGTGGGGTTGTCACATCATAGATGGCTAGTTGATATTACTGATAATCATGTGCAGTTTACTATGAAATATCACATGATTCACGGAAATATTGAATTATCATTTCCCCCATCATTTATTCCAAGAATACCGCCAGAAGAAACTATTTCTTTCCTGTTCTGGAACAATAATTTTTCTTTTGCTGAAAGCAGAATTGATGGTTTAGATAATATTTATGAAGAGCTCCATCAGTTCGTATCCTCAAAGTATAAATATCCTCAACCTCTTCTATGGAATCAATATATTCAAAAAAAGGGATATCGTATTTTCAATAGAATTAAAAGTAAATTACCCATTTAGTTGGATTGTTCCATAGTAGTGAGATGACTAAATTATCAGTAGGATGTGGTAAAAAAACACCACAACCAGACCTTGTTAGATTAGATATATCTTCAGAAGTAGAGCCTGATATAGTTTGGGATTTAGACAAAATGCCCTATCCTTTTAAGGATTCTAGTTTTTCGGAAATTGAGTGTTCAGATGTCATAGAGCACTTGGATAATATTCCCAATACTTTATGTGAATTCTATAGAATTCTTGAGCCAGGTGGAACATTAAAAATAACTACTCCTCATTTTTCTTGTGCTAATTCATATATAGATCCAACCCATAGATGGCATTTAAGTTATTTCACGTTTGATTACTTTTCTGATGAACATAATTTATCTTATTATTCCAAGGCTAGATACCATATAAAAACCCGTCATTTACAATTTCAAGGTGGTAGATTCAACCGGTCTATTATTAGTAGATTAGCTAACAAATATCCCCAAAGTTATGAGCAAAGGTGGGCTTGGATATTTCCAGCTTGGTATCTTTATTTTGAATTAGAGGCTATAAAGTAAGTTGAATTTAACATTATGAAAATAGTTCATATTACCCCAACTTACTTTGATGAATCATCAATTATTGGTGGTGGGGAACGCTACCCAACAGAATTAGCTTCTGGGATGGCAAATTTTGTAGATACGACTCTGGTAAGTTTTTCTTCTGTACGAAAATCTTATCGTCAAGGTAATCTCAAAATCGAAACTTATCCAGTTAAACATCTCATTCATGGGAATAAGATTAATCCTCTCAGCTTTCAATATCTAAAATCTATTTTGCAGGCTGATATGGTACACATTCATCATATCTACACTCTGGTTTCCGATTTAGGTTGTCTAGCAGCTTTTTTGTTAGGTAAACGGGTGTTTGTGACTGACTATGGTGGTGGGGGAAGTTTTGTAATTAATCATAAATTACCCATATTTAAATTCTATCGTCAGGCAATAGCCTATTCTCGTTTTGGCTTAGATTTTATTCCTATAGAGCTGCAAAAAAAATCTGTTTTGATTAAAGGAGGAATTGATACAAATAAATTTTGTCCTGATGAATCTCTAGAGAAAGAAAAGAAAATTTTGTATGTAGGTCGAATTTTACCCCACAAGGGTATCAATTACTTGATTGATGGCTTCCGTTTGTTAAATCGTCCTGATTATAAATTGAAAATCATTGGTAGAGTTTACAGCGATAAATTTTACCAAGAATTGAAAGAATTGGCAGATGGTTTGTCTGTGGAATTTATTCATGATGCAGATGATAAAAGATTACTACATGAATATCGTACTGCTTGGGTAACTGTATTGCCTTCAGTTCATACTGATTGCTATGGTAATTATAGTCATGTTCCAGAATTAATGGGTTTTACATTACTTGAATCTCAAGCTTGCGGAACTCCTGTAATTTGTACAGATGCGGGAGCAATGCATGAGTTTGTAAATAATGAACGTACTGGATTTGTTGTTAAACAAAATTCAGGGGAAGCTATTGCTACTGCTTTAGAAAAACTTGTGAATTTGTCTCCAATTGAATATAGAGAATATCAAATTCGCTGTCGTGAATGGATAGAACCTCTGAGTTGGTTAACGGTTACTCAAAGACATTTGGAAATCTATCAAAACATACTTGTACAGTAATGAATCGTCCTCTAAGGATACTGATGGTACTCCATATGCCCTGGAACCGCAATCTGGGAGGAGCGAGGGTACAGCTAGAATTGGCTGAGGAGTTTCAATCACTAGGTCATAAAGTTGAAAAATTTGACTTCAACGATGCATTTCCCCAGTATAAGCCATCTCCATGGGCAGAATTCACTCGTCTTAATTTTTCAGTGAAAGCTAAAGCGTTTGTGCAAGCAAATGCCCATCGTTTTGATATTATTGATGCTCATCAAGGCAATTTACCTTTTACTAAGAAAGAATTGGGATTTAAAGGATTATTGGTGGCTCGTTCAGTAGGACTTTATGCTTTGTATGATGAATTTAGCAAGCAAGAGAACCCAAAACGACCACCTCAAAAAATCAAAACTCGCTTGGGTAATTTGCTGAGGTTATGGAAATATAAACGTGATAATTTTTTATACTCTTATAGTTTAAGAACCTGTGATTTGATTAATTTGCCTAATTATGACGAACTCACTTATGTTCGTGATGTTATGGGACTTGGTGAAAAGTGTAGGGTTTTTCCCTTTGGACTTTCTCAACAACGACAAATAGCTTTTGCCCAAGCTATTCAACCTGCTGAAGTAAGATTAGCAAATAAACAAGTAGCTTTTATTGGCAGTTGGGGACCCCGCAAGGGTTCTCAAGATTGGGCAGAAATTATTAAGCACGTAAAAGCTGAAGTTCCAGAAGCCAGTTTTTTATTTTTAGGGACTGGATTCGATACTCAAAAAGTGTTGGACGATCTTAATTTACCAAATTGTGATTGGGTTCAGGTTGTGCCGGACTATGATTCTGATAATCTGCCTAAACTTTTAAGTAAAGCGACAGTAGGAGCTTTTCCTAGTTATATTGAGGGATTTGGTTTTGCTGTGCTGGAAAAGCTTGCCTGTGGGTTACCAACAGTAGCTTATGATGTACCAGGTCCAAGGGAAATGTTAAAGTATCTAGACCAATCTTTAATGACTCCACCAGGAGATATTCAAAAGTTTAGTAAGCAGTTGGTTAGATTGCTTAATCTTAAAATATATGATTACTCCCAAGTATCTCAAAAATGTATTCAAGTAGCAAGTAATTTTTCTTGGGTTGAAATTGCTAAAAGTACTTTATATACTTACTGTAAATTTTTGGAGACACATAAATGACCCAAAGTATTATCCAAAATGCTTTGAATGATATGCTTGGTTACTCGCTCAAATTGACCCCTGAATTTCGTGGGAAGTGGAGATTAATTAGGTATTGGATGAATCATCAGGATGATAACGCTGTGAAGTTGAGAACTCTTCCTGGTGGTGAGAAAGTTTTTTGTCATCTGCGCGTACCTTATGAATCAATGGTTTGGCTTGAGAGAGAAGAGCAAACAGACTTAAAGCTACTCGCAAAATTGCTAAAATCAGGACAAACTTTTGTTGATTGTGGAGCTAATATTGGCATATGGTCTCTAGTTGCTGCTTCAGCAGTAAAACCTGCGGGAGAAGTTTACTCTTTCGAACCAAATCCATCGACTTTTCAGAAATTATCTAATAATGTATGTTTGGCAAAATTTAAAAAAAATATCAATTTAATTGCATCGGCAGTAGGAAATGAGCAAAAAAACGTATTGTTTCATTGTGATGCTGCTCATAACATATCTCATATCACTAATTCATCAAACGAAGGTTCAATTAATATTTCTGTAGTGACAATAGATTCAATTTTAGAAAACAATATTATTCACGGCATAAAAATAGATGTTGAAGGCTTTGAGCTTGAATGTCTTCAAGGGGCTGAAGCCACTCTTAAAAGATACAAGCCTTGGCTATGTGTTGAGTTTAATACACTGCTGGCTAAAGTCAATAAATTATCCGACTGGAAAGTTCATCAATATTTAAGAGAATTAGGTTATGTATGCCGTCAATTTAAAGATGCTTTCGATTCCAGTAGCGACAGTATTTTGTCTGATACTTGGGAGACTACTGGTTATTGCAATTTATATTATTCAATGAAATAGACAGTAGAATGTTAGATAATAATGATGTAATTCGGGTTAGTGTTGCTTTGGTGACACGTAATCGTCCTGAGTCTTTAAACCGCTGCTTAAAAAGTTTGCGTTCCCAAAGTATTCAACCTTTTGAAGTCGTTATTTCTGATGATTCTGATGAAGAATTTGCTATACGTACTAAGGAATTAGCAGAACGTTGGAACTGCCAATATATAAAAGGTCCACAGCGCGGTCTATATGCTAACCGAAACCATGTTGCTCTTGCTTGTAATGGCACTCATATTCGTACAATGGATGACGATCATGAGTTTCCAGCGGATCACTTTAAGGTGCTTCAAGCTGTAGTTGAATCAGATTCAGATAGCATCTGGATTATAGGCGAATATTGGGAAAAACCAACGCCATCATCAAAATTTTACTTACCTGGAGAAATCCAGCCGCGTGGATTCAGCAAGCTTCCTTCTAATCTGGATGACTGTTTTGCAATTAGTGATGGAGCAGCAATTTACCCCAAACAAGTATTCGCAAATCAGCGTTTATTGGAAGTTTTTAAATTTGGTAGTCTTTATTTAGAGTTTGGTGCAAGATTAAAATCCTTAGGTTACAGGATTAGGTATTGCCCAGATACATATATTATTCATCACTATATTCCTGGAAGCCGCTCTTTTAATGATGAAAAAATGCAGAAAATGAGTAATTTTCTTGCCGCTTATTTAACTTATAGTTGCTATTTATTTGATTTATTTAAAACTATAGAATGTACTGCTTACTTTCTAGCTATCTCCTTGTTAAATACTTTTAATAAAGAAAGCAGTAATTACTTTACACTGCGAGATTTCTGGAAAGTATTAAAATTATCTAATAAATATAAAAATCTATTTAAATCAGGTAATTATCAGCGTATAAATTAATTCATTTTCATGTCTTTTAATCAAGATACTAGTAAACCTTAAGTAGGTAGGCGCAAATAAAGCCAACTATGTAACAAAATGTAAACAGAACATAACCTTTGCGTTGGCGAAGCCTGCCTGAAGGGCTTATACTTCGCTTCACTCCGTTACGCTCGTAATGACATAGTTATAAATTTTTCTGCCCACTTACTTATTATAGCGCTTCCTAATCTGCTGAAGTACAAAAGGGCAGGCAAGGATGCCTACCCCACAATAATTTTAGTAATTTCATCTGTAATTCACCAGACTGAGAAAAGCTATATCGCTATTTATTAAAATCATGAGAAAAGTTACACCACAATCTAGTTGGCATGAAACATGGAAATATAGCTATCCATACGATTTACTAGAAATTTATGGAGAGACAAGTGATAAAGGATATGCTTATTCCTACGCTAATCGTCGCCAACACATTTTGGATGTAATCAAAAAAGTTGCTCAACCTGGGGCAAAAATTCTGGATGTAGCTGCTGGACAGGGTAATTTTAGTTTGAGTTTGGCAGAATTAGGTTATGAAGTTACTTGGAATGACCTGCGTGAAGAATTAATTGATTATGTCAAACTCAAGTGGGAATATGGCACGATTCATTATGCACCAGGAAATGTTTTTACACTAGGTTTTGATTCTCAATTTGATGTTGTCTTAATTGCGGAAATTATTGAACATGTCGCTCATCCTGATGAATTTCTCAAAAAAATAGCTCAGATGGTTAAACCTGGTGGCTATATTGTTATGAGTACACCAAATGGTGAATATTTCCAGAACCGCTTGCCTAAGTTTTCTGAATGCCCTGATCCAAGTCAGTTTGAATCAATACAATTTCAACCCAACTCGGATGGTCATATTTTCTTGTTGCATTTAGACGAAATTGAATTCTTGGCAAAACAGGCAAATTTATCAATTATAGAAACCAAATTATTTAATAATACACTCACAAACGGCTATCTAAAATTGCGATATTTATTGGATTTTATGCCACGTAAGTTTATAGATCAATTTGAAATATTTACGAATTATATACCACCTTTGATGCAAAGAAAAATTCATAATAGTATGGTGGTTGTATTCTCCTGTTAAGTATAAGTCATCAAAAATATGTTAAACATTCGTTGTTAGGATATAAATTCAGCAGGAGATAAAAATTAGTGAAAAAAGCATTAATCTGTGGAGTATCCGGTCAAGATGGAGCATATCTAGCGCAGTTACTCTTAAATAAAGGTTACAGTGTTTGCGGTACATCTCGTGATGCTCAAATTTCTTCTTTCCAAAATTTGACTCGTTTGGGAATCCGAGAACAGCTCAAACTAGAGTCTATGACTCTTACTGATTTCCGCAGCGTATTGCAAATTCTGGCGAAAATTCAGCCTGATGAAGTCTACAACCTTGCTGGGCAGAGTTCCGTAGGTTTGTCTTTTGGACAACCAGTAGAAACTCTGGAAAGTATTGCTACTGGAACTCTCAATTTACTAGAAGCCATTCGTTTTATTGGCGCTCCTATCAAACTTTACAATGCTGGTTCCAGTGAATGCTTTGGTAATACTGGTGACAAGGCAGCTGATGAAAACACTCCTTTTCGTCCCCGAAGCCCTTATGCAGTTGCTAAAGCTACGGCTTTTTGGGAACTAGCCAATTATCGAGAAGCTTACGGTTTATTTGCTTGTTCTGGTATTCTCTATAACCATGAATCTCCATTAAGACCAGAAAGATTTGTTACCCAAAAAATTGTTGCTGCTGCCTGTCGCATTGCCCAAGGTAGTCAAGAACAACTGCATCTAGGTGATATTTCTGTTCAACGTGACTGGGGTTGGGCACCAGAATATATCGAAGCAATGTACTTAATGTTGCAGCAAGAACAGCCAGAGGATTACGTAATTGCCACAGGAGAAACTTCAAAGTTAGCAGACTTTGTGGCAGAAACCTTTGCTTGTTTGGGGTTAGATTGGCAGGAATATGTAACAGTTGATAGTAGTCTTTTGCGACCAACGGATATTGCAGTAGGTAGAGCAAATCCAGGCAAAGCAAAAGCAAATTTGGGATGGGAAGCACAATATAAAATGAAGGATGTTGTGCGGATGATGGTGGAAGCAAAGCAACAAGAATTATTGAGAAAGTAAATCCAGAAATTAAGTATTATGGCTGGAATTACTGTAGCTTATGGTAGTGTCCATCAAATCTACCAAATTGCCTTAGCTGCCCAAGAAATCGGTGTCTTGGAGCAATTTTTCTGCTCTTTGATTGATGCTCCTGGCAAGTGGGGTAATATTCTATCAATGGTAGTGGGACGCGATCGCCTTGCAAGTATGCGACGTCCCGAACTAAACCCCAAGCTAGTTACGGAATATCCTTTACCTTTCCTACTGCATTACTTAATGCAATCTTTCCGGGGTTCTAAAGCACCTGTACAAGGAAGTAATCGAGAAGCGGTAAATGAGCGATTTGACCGTTGGGTAGCTCAACAGCTAAATTCTTGCAACAGCAGGGTGTTTGTTGGGGTGGAAACCTGCGCGCAATATTCCTTTGAAGTTGCTCAAAAAAAGGGGATGACTACTGTTCTTGATTGTCCCCAAGTACATCCAGATTTTTTGACGCAGATTCTCCACACTGCTGCGTCAGACTTAGGTTTAGCACCTCCTGAACCTTTTGACCATCCTCAAACTGCTGAACGTAAGCGTCTGGAGTACAGTATGGCAGACATCTTACTCGTGTTATCAGAGGTGCAAAAGAGAAGTTTTGTAGCAGCGGGTTTTGCTTCGGATAAACTGGTTGATGTTCCCCTTTGGGCAGATACAACTATTTTTCAACCACCAACTCCTCCTGTAGCAAAAGACCCCAAAACCCTACGAGTTTTGTTTGTGGGAGGACTTTCCATCCGTAAAGGCATTCCCTACCTATTAGAAGCTGCCCGCTTATGGGGTTCTGGGGTTCAACTGACGTTGTTGGGTACTATTACATCAGAAATTGAGCCGTTTTTGCGCAAATATGAAGGCTACTTCACCCACATTTCTCCTACGACAAAAGTTGGAGTACGTAACTATTACTGCCAGTCAGATGTGTTAGTTTTACCATCTTTGGTAGATACTTTTGGTTGGGTAGCCATGGAAGCTATGGCTTGTGGTTTACCTGTGATTGTGAGTGAAAATTGTGGTGTACCAGTTCCCGATGAAAATTGGCGAGTTCCCATTATGAATCCCCAAGAAATTGCGGAAAAAATATTCATGTTGCGGGACAATCGGGAATACTGTGCAAGTTTAGGTGAGATAGCAAAGCAATTTGCCCAGCAATTTACTCCACAACGTTATCGACAGCAATTGCAATTATTATTCAAGAAACTTTTGCAATTATAATGATTATCCAGATTGTTCCACAATTGCCTCCAATTGCTAGTGGAGTGGGTGACTATGCTTTGGTATTAGCAAGGCAAATTCGTCAGGATTTTGGTATTTTAACCTGCTTTATTGTGGGTGATCCTAATTGGTCTGGAGCAGATGACATTGAAGGTTTTCCTGTAAAAAAAATTGCTAAACGTTCAGGCAAAAATTTGATATCTACCCTAGCAGAAGTTACTCCTGATCCTATTCCTGTACTGCTTCATTACGTCAATTATGGCTATGATCGACGGGGTTGTCCCATTTGGCTGATAAATGGACTACGACGGTGGCAGGAAAAAAGCAAAAGTCGTTTGCTTACAATGTTCCACGAAATTTACGCTGGTAGTAAGTTATTTTGGACTAGTGCTTTTTGGACAGAACCCCTACAAAAGCACCTTGCTGCTAGCATTGCGAATATTAGCGATCGCTTAATTACCAGCAAACCTCTTTATGGAAAATTGCTGCACAACCTTTGTCAAAATAAAACATTACAAATTCCCATAATTCCTGTTTTTTCTAATATTGGTGAACCGCAAAAAAGACTACCATTAACTGAACGAAAACAAAGGTTAGTTGTGTTTGGTGGTTCTGGTAATAGATTAAAAGTTTACGAGGAATCAATATCTCCTTTGAGCCGTATTTGTCAAGAGTTGAATATCCAAGAAGTCATAGATATTGGTCCACCGATAAATCTACCAATTTCTGAAGTTGGCGATATTCCTATAGTTAAGCTGGGGCAGCAATCTGCTGACAAAGTGAGTGCCTTACTTCAAGATTCATTGGTTGGTTTTTTTTATTATCCTCTCGACTTTTTAAGTCGTTCAACAATTTTTGCTGCTTACTGTGCCCATGGTGTGATTCCAGTCGGCACAGGCTACTATGTTTGGGGACAAGAAGATGATGGAATTGAAGTTAATCAACACTACTGGTTAGCAAATAATCAAACGGGGGATTTAACTTTAGGTGTTGGACAAATGATTGCAAATCAAGCTTATGCTTGGTATCAAAATCATAATTTATCAAAACAGGCTGAAGTATTTATCAATCAGCTTTTTCATGAATCACTTTATTAGTTTTTCTAAATGATTAACCAGGAATTCCTGAATTTATCGTTAGCACCAACTGAATTGGTAGTCGTTATTAACTCATTTAACAGGCTTTCACTTTTATGTGATGCTTTACCATCGATAATTCAAGCCTTGAAGCATATTTCCTTGAAATCAGCAGTGATTGTTTTTGATGCTGGTTCAACGGATGGTAGTGTGAATTTTATTCAGGAATTCGCAGCCCAAAATCAAGAAACAGAGATTATTTGTCTTTGTCCTTCACCAAATACCGATCGTTCTTTTAGTGCAGGATGTAATTTCGCAGTACAATTTGCATCGCAAAAATTTCCTCAGCTTCAGTGGTGTTTATTTTATGAAACAGATAATTTCATTAAAAATGAATTAGCTCTGCCTCTTGCTTTGAAACTTTTAGAACAAGAAAAAAAATTAGCCGCTGTTGGCTTTACAGTTGAAACCCACGAAGGTAAAAAAGCAGGTTTTGGTTCTCGCTTCCCTACTCCTCTCAGCTTTTTGTTAGGTCAGCAACTTTCTGATAAATTAGGTTTAGAAAGGATGAATATCCAAGAATGGTATTCTTTTTTGGGAGTTCGTTGGGGTATTAGCGATATTGTTTTTACAAGTCCATTATTAGTCAGATATTCTGCATGGAAATCTACAGAGGGAATGGATGTAACTAGATTTCCCTACTCAGATTCTGATAATGATTGGTGTCGGATGGTTTATAAAAAAGGTTGGCAGGTAGCTGTTTTAGATGTACCTGGAATTATTCATGATAACAAAATGCAAACCTCCCCATGGTCAGGAAATCGAGTGATTAATTTTCATCAGGCAAGATTTCGTTTTTTACTAAAACATCAGGTTTATTGGATAGGTTGGCTAAAGCCTCTATTATTTATCAGACACTGCTTAGAATTATTGTTACTGAGTTTGAAAGCTGTTCACGATCAAGAAGCGAAAAAATCAATTCAGAAACGATTGTTAATGATGAAAATTGTTTTTAGCAATTATGAACAATGATGAGACAATTATTTAATCAAAAAATACTGGTAGCTTTTTGGCGAAATATTAACATTTAACTATATGTTGTTAAAATATTTAATTTCGTAAAAATATCCTCAAACTAACTGTTCAATAGTGTGGACGTATGACACAATCCATAAAAACTTACCTGAAACAAAACTACTACCTTTACAGGTTCACAAAAAATCTTCTGACTACATTAAAGTCTATCCCATATGTTTTGCAATCTTTAAAACCTAAACCAATTGAGAACAATTTAATTCTTGGTTATTCCGGGAAAATTCAAGGATGGATAACTTTTGATATTGCACCTGGTTCAGATTATCTGGGAAATATCAAAAACTTAAAATTATTTCCCAGTAATAGCCTCGAAAGAGTTTATGCTTCTCATGTTCTAGAACACGTGAATTACAATGATGCTAAAGTTTCTCTCCGGGAAATGTATCGCATCTTAAAGCCTGATGGAGAAATATTTATTGCTGTTCCCGATTTAGTAAATATCAGTAAATTACTGGAAACAGAGCTTGCTGAAACTGCAATAGATATCACTTTTGGAGTCAATCGTCCAGTGAAAGATTGGCAACCCCAGCATCAATATGGCTATACCAAAGCAACTCTAGAAAAGGTGATGAAAGACTGTGGTTTTATTGAAATAGAAGAATTTGAACCTTTCTTAAATGATACGACTCAGTTAGTTATCAATAGCATTAAAATATCAATTTGTTTCAAAGGTAAAAAAAGGAGCAACTGTTAATGATTGAACTGGCAAAACCACTCACTTATCTGGGAACCCGAATTCAAAATTACGCTTATCTTCTAGCTAACCCCACTTATTCCAAAGTCCGAAAAAATGGGGGATGTGGTACTTTGTATCGATTACTTAATAAAGATTGGTTTCCTCACCAACATATCCGCACTGTTTTGGATGTAGGAACAAATGAAGGACAATTTATCAAAACTGCTCTAGCTCTGATGCCAAATGTAGCTATTTACGGTTTTGAGCCTAATCCTGAAGCTGTAAACAAATTAAAAAATACCGATTGGGGTTCAGATAAGGTGAACATACTCCCAATAGCCTGCGGAAGTGAAAATGCGAAATTAAAACTCAATATTTCTAAATTTTCCCCTGCTTCTTCACTTCTCAAAATGGAGCAAAAACACCAAGAGGAATTTCCAGGTACAGAAACCGAAAAAGTGATATCGGTAGAAGTTGAAAGACTCGATCAAATAGTTCCATCTTTAAAGATTGATTCAGAACCTTTCTTATTGAAAATAGATGTACAGGGCTTTGAATTAGAAGTTTTATCGGGAGCTAGTGGCATTTTTAAGCAAACTCCTATTATTGTATGCGAGGTCAATCTCGCTTCCCTTTACGAAAATCAATGTACATTTGATTCCTTAATTGCATTTATGCGTCAACACCAATATCGTCTAGTCGATATCGGAAATCCCATTCGTTCTTCTTACAATCAGGAGATTCTCTTTTTAGATTTGGCTTTTAAACGAGAGAAATTTTAATTATAAATTAGGTTTTCATTTATGAACAAGGAGAGATAGTCAACAATACAAATAAATTCAATATTAATTGAATAATCCTAATATCTTGTATGAAAATTCTAATTTATTCTCCTATATTTTATCCGAGCATAGGTGGATTAGAGACTGTAATATCTATTTTGGCTCATGAGTTTGTACATCACGGACACGAAGTTAAACTAGTTTCAAAAGTTCCAGATCCAGAATCAAAGGTTTTTCCTTTTGAAGTAATCCGAAATCCCAATTCCCAAAAAATATTAGATTTAACTCGTTGGTGCGACATTTATTTCCAAGGTTGCGTTAGCTTGAAAGGACTTTGGTCTATTGTACTAGCTAGAAAACCTTTGGTAGTCACTCACCAAACATGGTATCGTTATCCAGAAACAAGACTAACATGGCAAGCAGCTTTAAAGCATTGGGTAACCCATTTTGCTACTAATATTGCACCCAGTGAAGCAGTTGCAAATCAACTTCCATCTCCTGTAAAAGTAATTCCCAATTCTTATCAGGATGATATATTTTACGAAATGCCGGAGGTTTCCCGCAATCAGGATTTAGTATTTCTGGGTCGCTTAGTTTCAGATAAAGGTGCTGATTTACTTCTGGATTCATTAGCATTACTCAAACAGCAAGGATTAAAACCACATTTAACAATTATTGGTAAGGGACCTGAAGAAAATAATTTGAAGCAACAAGTAGAAAATTTGGGAATTGTAAATCAGGTTAAGTTTGTTGGTTCTCAAGTTGGAGAAGCTTTAGCTAGACTGTTAAATGCTCATAAAATCCTAGTAGTACCTTCTTTATGGCAAGAACCTTTTGGAATTGTAGCTTTAGAAGGAATTGCTTGTGGATGCGTAGTTGTTGGTTCAGAAAAAGGTGGATTAAAAGATGCTATTGGTGCATGTGGAGTAACATTTGCAAATGGAGATGTCAATGGTTTAACGCAAGCATTAGCAGACTTACTGCTTAATACCGATAAACTTGAAAAGTATCGAAGAAATAGAGAAACTCATTTGGCAAGACATCGGAAAGATTCTGTTGCTAAAGAATATCTTCAAGTATTAGAAGGAATAGTTCAGTGAATTTAATTTTTTTCCTCATATTGCTTGCCATTTTCATCATTATATTTACTAAATTTGACTGGCGGTATTTTGTTAAATCAGTATTATTTATCATAATTATTGATGGTGCTTTACGGAAGTGGTTTCTTCCCCAAGCAAGCAACCTGGTCTATCTTTTAAAAGACTTTGTTATAATTATAGCTTACATTAAATTCTTTGCTTCTTCTCAAAAAACTAAACTTATTAATAACACTTGGATTTCCATTGCTCATGTACTCCTGAGTCTTGTTGCAATATGGTTATTAGTCCAATCTTTCAACCCTGACTTGGGGTCACCAATTGTTGGTCTGTTTGGTCTTAGTCGTTATTTATTATATGTTCCTTTGATGTGGATGGTTCCCTACTTGTTTAATTCTCAAGAGGAACTTTATCGTTTTTTACGCAATTATTTGTTATTGCTAATTCCGATCTGCATCCTAGGAATTGCTCAATTTTATAGTCCTGCTTCAAGCTTTCTCAATATTGCACCTGGAGGGGAAGAAGCAGATGCAGGACTAGGATTTGGTGATGGAAAGCTGAGAATATCTAGTACATTTTCTTATCCTAATCTTTATACAACTTATTTAGTTGTTTCTTTTGGCTTATTAATGCATTATCTGACCAATCAACAGTCAATTATATGGAGAATAATTATCTTTTCTGAATTATTATTAATGATTGCTAATTTTTTCATGACAGGTTCTCGTGGAGTTCTCTTATCTGCAACTTTACTGTTGGTAGCTAATCTAGGTATAAAGACTTTTTATGAATCTAAAAAAAATCTGAAAATCATAGGTAGGCTCGCTATACCTGCTGTGATTATGATGCTTATTTTACCCCAATGGTTTGCTCCAGCAATAGATGCCTTTTCATCCCGTGGAAGCATCGTAGGTGATAGTCGAATTACCCATGCTTTTTATATTCCTCCTGTTCCTAATAAATCTTTTATAGACGGTTATGGTACTGGTGCAACTCAAAACGGTGGTAAAGCTATAGGACGATTTTTGAATTTGCCGACAGGGTTACCTACACCACCTGCTGAATCGGAATTACATCGTATTAATATTGAAATTGGGCTATTTGGTCTCGTACTTTGGTATGCAATGCGTCTTGCTCTTTTGATGGCACTTTGGTCTGTTTATCGAAAGCTGAAAACACCTTTCTTGAAAGACTTAGCATTAATTGCTTTTCTTATTCATATATTGTTTTTACCCGGTCAAGTTGTAGTTCATCCAGTAGCGGTTGTTTATTACTGGTTTTTGAGTGGTTTTATATTTTTGCTACCACGGTTAGAAATTAATAATTACTACTATCAAGAATATAAATTATCATCTGATAAATTGTCACGAACAGATATTGCAAATTATTGATGTATATTCTCATTTTTTTTCATAAAAAAGCATCATAAATATTGGTAATAGAAGGTCACAGAATGAATAAACTCCATATTTGGTCTCCAAATATTTTTCAGTTTAAGGGGGGAATACAGACTTATTTGCATGATTTATTAGAAGCAATCACTGAAAAACTAGCTGAATTTCAAATAGAGGCTTATAATAAGCTGGATAAAAATAAAAGCCAAGAATGCTTAAATTCAAACAATTTGAGATTCTATTTTTATGGAAATACACCTAATGCTATAAGGAGTATATATTTTGCATTTAGTCTGATAGTAGAGTCAGTCAAGAAACATCCAAAACTGATTATATGCGGTCATATTAACTTTGCCCCTGTTGCCTATTGGGTTTATCGTTTGACCGGAATACCTTATTGGATATTGGTCTATGGTGTGGATGTATGGAATGTTAAAAGCGAAATCAAACAAAAAGCTTTAAAATCAGCAGATAAAATAATCTCAATTAGTGGGTATACACGCGATCGTCTACTCCAAGAACAAAATCTACATCCCAAACAAATTTCACTGTTACCAGTTACTTTTGACGCTAATAGATTTAAAATTACCCCTAAACCAAAATATTTATTAGAGCGATATGGGTTAAATTCAAACCAACCAACTATTTTAACTGTAGCTCGATTATCTAGTTGTGAAGCCTACAAAGGCTATGATCGAGTGATTAGCGCATTGCCACAAATTCGAGAACAAATTCCTAACATTCATTATCTTTTAGTTGGAGGGGGTGATGATCGTCCTCGGATTGAACAACTAGTACAAAATCTCAACTTACAAGACCATGTGACTCTAACCGGATTTATTCCAGATGAAGAACTTGTCGATCACTATAACTTGTGTGATGTGTTTGCCATGCCAAGTAAAAAAGAAGGGTTTGGTATTGTTTATTTAGAAGCTTTAGCTTGTGGGAAACCCACACTTGGTGGAAATCAAGATGGAGCAATTGATGCTCTTTGTCATGGTGAGTTGGGAGCATTAGTTAACCCTGATGATGTGGAAGAAATTGCCCAGACACTGATTCAAATTCTACAGGGTACTTATCCCAATGCTTTGATGTATAAGCCTGAAACTTTACGTCATCAAGTAATTGATAAATTTGGGTTTGAGCGTTTTAAAGAAACCCTGGCTGGCTATTTAGAGCAACATTTACAGGCATCTATATAGGAGTTAATATTTTAAATGTGCGGCATTGCCGGAATTCTAACAGTTAATCAATATCCAGATAACTTAGAAACGATTATTCACCGGATGCAAACGGCTATCCAGCATCGTGGTCCTGATGATGCAGGTATTTATATTTCTCTAAATAAACAAGCTGCCTTTGCCCATACTCGTCTTTCTATCATTGACCTCAGTAGTGCGGGACATCAACCAATGTCTTCCCCTGACGGTAGATACTGGATTACTTTTAATGGCGAAATTTATAACTTTCAACAACTGCAACAAAATCTAATTTTCCAAGGAGAAAAATTTCATTCTCAAACTGACACAGAGGTAATTCTCAAGCTCTATCAAAAAGAGGGTTTTAATTGTGTGCAACATCTACGAGGAATGTTTGCCTTTGCTATTTGGGATGACTTTGAAAAAACTTGTTTTTTAGCTCGCGATCCATTAGGAATTAAACCACTCTACTATTGGCAATCTGGCTCAACTTTAATTTTCGCTTCAGAACTAAAAGCTATTCTAGCATCTGGTTTACCTGCTGTTAACCTCAGTCAATCAGGTTTATATGGTTATCTCATTAGCGGTTCTGTTCCAGAACCATACACTTTAATTGAAGGTATTAATTGTCTCGAAGCTGGTCATTGCTTATATTGGCAATCAGATAAATTATCCAAAAAACAATACTGGCAAATTAATTTTACTCCCCAACACATTTCACTAATAGAAGCTCAAGAAAGAGTTCGTGCAGCTTTAGTAGACTCGATTCAACATCACTTTGTAAGTGATGTACCTGTAGGTGTGTTTCTGAGTGGAGGAATTGATTCTACAACAGTTGTTGCCTTAGCACGTCAAACACAAAAAGGATTACTAAAGACTTATTCTATTGCATTTGAAGAATCGGAGTGGGATGAAGGAGCAATTGCAAGGAGAATTGCTGAAAAATTTGATACTCAACATACAGAGTATAAAATTACTGCGGCATTAGGTAAATCATTATTTCCAAAATTCTTAGAGACAATTGACCAACCTACTATTGATGGTTTTAATACATTTTGTGTTTCGCAAATAGCTCATCAAGATAGTACCAAAGTTGTTCTTTCTGGTTTAGGAGGAGATGAGTTATTTGGAGGATATAATTCTTTTAAAAAAATTCCTCAAATGGTTCGTTGGGGAAGAAAAATTAAAGCTTTCTACCCCATCAATGTCTGTATTGGTATGGGATTGGAACATTGGGGGAGAACGTCAAAAATCAGACGTTTAGGAGATTTCTTACAACAGGCTCCAAATTCAAGTAATGCTTATCGTAGCTTTCGGGGAATATTCTCTCATCAAGAAGCTTGTAAAATTGTTCAACGCTACCTTCCTGAAAGAGATTTATTTCATCGTCATCACACTCATGAAATGATTGCTATGCCTTCTTTAGAAGACGAAGTTAGTTTGTTAGAAACCAGTTGCTATATGCGTAATCAATTATTGAGAGATAGTGATACCATGAGTATGGCATGGGGTTTAGAACTACGAGTTCCTTTTGTTGATAGGGTTTTCATAGAAACGATAAGTTCAATCCCGAATAATCTTCGTTATAGGAGTAACAAGCAATTATTAATTGAAGCGATTCCAGAATTACCAGATTGGGTATATAACAAACCAAAACGTGGGTTTTATTTCCCCTTTCAAACTTGGCTTCAAGATGAATGGCACGAATGTTTTAGTGGTGTTCCTTCTTTTAAGGATATACCATTAAATATGTGGTATCGTCGTTGGAGTCTAGCTTTGCTTCAATATTGGTGGCAAAAAATTTCAAATTCAAACCATAGTTAATGTTAGATATAAATTATCTATGTATAAAACACCAGCATACAAAAAAATACTTTATTCTTTAATACCTAATATAAAATTGATTACTAAAACACCTCTAGGTGGACAATTTTATTATTTTGCACAAACACATAAAGGTTTTTTATTTAACCGTTTAATGAGAAGTGATCATGAAATGTGTATCTTTAAATTTTATGATCGATTCTTAAAGGAAGATTCTGTATTCTACGATATTGGAGCCAATATTGGTGTTCATACAGTTGCTGCATCAAATAAAATTAACAAAAATAAAGGTAAGATAATCTGTTGTGAACCAGATCCTGCAAACCTAAAACTATGTAAAGGAAAATATTAGACTGAATCAAATAGAATCACTTTGTGATGTTATCAAGTCAGCTGTTGGCAATTGTATTGGCAAAGTAAGTTTTCAACGGGATCTATTTTCTAGTGCCACAGGTACTTTATCTTCGATTCAATCATTATCTTCTCAGCATCAGTGGATGGGAATGAAAAGCGCAGAAATTACCGTAGACTGTACAACTATAGATTTTATGGTTTTTGAAAGCAAAATGCCACATCCTGATATCATCAAAATTGATGTTGAAGGAGCTGAATATATTGTTCTCCAAGGTATGCAAAGGGTAATTAATGAATATTATCCAGACATAATTATAGATGGCATGACAAAAGAGTGTTTTTCAAAATTAAAATCATCAGGTTATAATATCTATGATTTATTAAATATGCGTTCCATAACTGATATTAACGATATAAGTTTTACTGTTCTAGTATCAAAAAAATCAATGTTTACTGAATAAGTTATCTGCCAAAAAACAAAAAGCATGTATTGATCCACTTTTGTTGATAATATAAATTATTAAAAAAAATTAGTGTTTTTGATGTTCCAGTCATGAATTAGATGTCCGAAAAACTTAATATTGTATCGTGTTTGTTATTCTTTTTGATTGCATTTCTGCTATAGCTTGAAAAGCTAGCTTTTTTCTATAAATATATAATATTGTCGTATATTTACTATTATGAAAACTCTTGTTCAACAAGCACATATATGTCATGTAGTCGCTAGTATCAACGAAAATATTGGTGGTCCAGCCTATTCAGTTACTAATCTAGCTCAAGCTTTATCTGGAGAAGGAATTGACTCCCATTTATTTACTCTTGATTACCAAAATCGTGGTCAACAAGTTCCCACTTCAAATGTCAAGATTCACAGTTATCCTGCTACACAAATAGCAAAATTTTTCCGAGGATTTCAGCCAAGTGCCAGCTATGCTTTACAACAGTTAGCATCAACAGAATTAGATTTAATTCATAATCATGGACTTTGGATGTTTCCTAACCTTTATGCTCGTCAAGCAGCCACTAAAAATAATCTACCATTGCTAATTTCTCCTAGGGGAATGTTGGAGGCTTGGTCTTTAAAAAATAGTTGGTTCAAAAAATTACCCGCATGGTTTCTATATGAGCAACAGAACCTGCAAAAAGCAATAGTTTTCCATGGGACTTCAAAAGAAGAAGTTAATTCTATTCGCAAACTTAATTTTTCTCAGCCCATAGCCTTAATTCCTAACGGAGTGAGTCTCCCTGACCTTAGTAAGCAACCTAACCGAGAAATTTTACTCCAATATTTTCCTGAATTAACTGATAAAAAATGGCTTTTATTTCTATCTAGAATTCATCCGAAAAAAGGCTTGGATAACTTGATGCGAACTTGGAGTAAAATTGCCAATGAATTTTCAGACTGGCATTTGATTATTGCTGGTCCTGATTCATCTGGTTACCAGAAAAAATTAGAAATATTAACCAAAGACTTGAAATTAGAAACAAGTGTGACATTTACGGGTATGCTTTCTGGAAAGATTAAAGCCTCTGCTCTCAGAAATGCAGATTTATTTGTATTACCAACTCACTCAGAAAATTTTGGAATTGCTATAGCAGAATCCTTAGCATACGAAGTTCCCGTAGTAACCACAAAAGAGGCTCCTTGGGAAGACTTAGTTAAATACGGATGTGGTTGGTGGATTGAGGATAATCAAAAGTCCTTAGAAATTGCATTACGTGAGGGGATGCAACTTTCTGATATACAGAGGAAAGAAATGGGACGAAAAGGAAGAATTATGGTAGAAAAAAAATATTCTTGGAGTACTATTGCCCAGGAAATGTCTAGGGTATATTACTGGATTTTGCATGGGGGAAACCCTCCTACATCTGTGAATTTTTATAAATCTATCTAAGAAGGGATATGCAGATTAATATTGCTACAGGTCCTTGGTTACCCGTTCCAGCTATACAGGGTGGTGCAGTTAACCGTCGTTGGCAAGGTGTAGCAGAGGTATTCGCAGCAAGAGGTCATCAAGTAACGATTTTATGTCGTTCCTATCCAGGGCAACCTCAATTTGAAAAGATTAATGGTGTATCTTATATCAGACGTGGTGGATTCCCTCAAAGTACTAATATTTATCTAGATTTGATCAAGGACTTAGTTTATGCTCTAACTACTTTTCCGGTTCTACCTCTTGCAGATATTTTAGTTATTAATGATTTTTGGTTGCCAGTTTTTGCCACTCTACGACCCAAAGTAGGGAAAATTGTCATCAACTCTGCTCGGTTTCCAAAGGGACAATATTGGTTATATGCTAAAGTACACTGTTTTGCTGCTGTTTCACATGCAATTGAAGAAGCGATCGCTCAGGAATATCCTGATGGCATTTCTCGGATCAAAGTAATTTCTAACCCTATTGACACCATTACATTTCACCCACCAATTGCTCCCCGTCCTAGCAGAGAGGATAAAACTATTTTGTATGTGGGTAGAGTTCATCCTGAAAAAGGAATTCATTTATTGCTGGATGCTTTTGCTATTTTATCTCAGCAGTTTCCTAGAATCCGGTTACGCATTATAGGACCAATTAAAGAAAATCAAGGTGGTGGAGGAGAAAGCTATTTCCGCAAATTAAAAACAAAAGCTGAAAATTTACCAGTAGAATTTTCTCAACCAATTTTTGAACCAACAAAACTGGCTGATGCCTACCGTCAGGCTGATCTATTTTGCTATCCTTCCCTAGCTGAGAAAGGTGAATCTTTTGGAGTTGCTCCCCTAGAAGCAATGGCATCAGGTCTTGTTCCAGTAGTTTCAAATCTAGATTGTTTTCGAGATTTTATTGAGGAAGGAATAACAGGATATTTTTTTGACCACCGTAGTGATGATGCTGCAAATAATCTTTCTGCTACTTTATCTTCAGCAATCATTAATTGGGAAACGACATCCACAATGGCTGAAAAAGCTGCCCATAAGGCACAAGAGTTCAGCTATGATAAAATCGCTGATTCATATTTAGCAGATTTTGAAGAATTACTCACAAAGGAATAACCAGGATTGACTTATGGATAAAAATACAATTCAGGCATTTTATGAAGACGTGTATACTGAGTACTTATCTGAAAATTTGCATGACTTCGATAGTTATGAAAGAAATCACGTTTTGAAGCGAATTTATCAACAGGGGAATAATAAGCAATTATTAGATTTAGGAGCAGGTCATGGGAATACTAGCAAATTTTTCCTGGATCGGGGTTATGAAGTTTATGCCATAGAATGGAATACTGTAGGAGTACAAAAGCTATTGAAACTTGGGGTTAAGGCAACTCAGAAAGATATAGAAGATGTTCCCTATAGCTATGAAGATAATTTTTTTGATGAAGTTTTTTGGGGAGACAACATAGAACACCTTTTTTTCCCAGAACAAGTTGCTAAAGAAATATACCGAATTCTTAAACCAGGTGGACGACTGGTTTTAAGTACACCTAATCATGGTTGGATTATCAATCGTCTATATTACTTTTTTATGGGTGTACCAAGAAGAACAGAAGGGCATAAAATTCCTATTTGGAAATGGCAACACATTAGATATTTCAATAAAAGTGAGATGAGGCAATTTTTAAATCATTGTGGGTTCCAGAAAAATTTTGCTTTTTATGGAGCCGAACGTAGACAACCATTTGCATTTTTAAGCCAGTATTTCCCCTCAATTATGGGATCTGTTATGGTTGTCGAAGTTTTTAAGTAAACAGACATGCTCAAAGCAATTACCCCCTTAATCCTCACCTACAACGAATCATTCAATATTAATCGCACTCTGAAGAATCTCACCTGGGCAAAAACAATTGTAGTCATTGATAGCTACAGCACTGATCGAACCTTAGAAATTCTCCATTCCTATCCACAAGTTCAGGTATTTCAGCGAGAGTTTGATACTCACACAAACCAGTGGAACTACGGTTTAGAAGAAGTTAAATCCCAATGGGTGCTTTCTCTTGATGCAGACTACATTGTTACAGATGAATTAATTTCTGAAATCAAGGAATTACCTGAAAATACAGAAATAGATGGCTACTTTGCCAGATTCAAGTATTGTGTTTTCGGGAAACCATTACGGGGTAGTATACTTCCTCCCCGTCAAGTTTTATTTAGAAAAGACAAATCAGTTTACATTGATGACGGACATACTCAACTTTTAGAGGTTAAAGGTAAATCAGCAATGCTGTCTGGCTACATTCACCATGATGATCGCAAACCTTTAACCCGTTGGTTATGGGCACAAGACCGTTATATGATAATTGAGGCTAAGAAATTACTAGAAACACCCAAGAGTGAACTGAGTTTAGGCGATCGCATACGCAAACAAAAAATCTTAGCTCCCTTTGTTATCTTATTCTACTGCCTCATCCTCAAAGGTGGTATCCTTGATGGTTGGCATGGTTGGTATTATGCATTTCAGAGGATGTTAGCGGAAATTATATTATCAATTCGTCTCATTGAAGCAGAACAAGATAAATCACATTAATTTGGTTGAATTTTGATTCAGAGAGTTTTTCGGAAGTATTGGTTACCCATATCTGGAATTGCTATTTTGGTAACTACTGAAATAGCTTTGAGGCTGTTTTTTGGACTAGGTAAACCAGTTTTAAGCCAAGCAGATTCTGACACAGGCTATCGTTTTCAACCTAATCAAAAAGTCTTTCGTTTTGGCAAAAGAATTGAATACAATCAATATTCTCAACGTTCTGAAGAAATATCTCCACAAAAGCTTCAAGGAACTCTGAGAATTTTAATGGTGGGTGATTCAGTTCTCAATGGTGGTAATCCTACTGATCAAGACCAAACCATTACTGAAAAATTAGAAGCAAAATTTAAATCATTAGGACAATCTACAGAAGTATTAAATGCTTCCGCAGGTTCATGGGGAATTGGCAATCATTTGGGTTATTTGCAAAAGTTTGGTACTTTTAACACTGATGTAGTAATTTTCCAAATTGGAAGTCATGATTTAACTCAACCAACCAGTACTGGCAAACGTATCGGACATGACCCAAACTATCCAAATAGACTGCCTTTATTAGCAACGGAAGAAGCATTAACTCGTTACATAATACCACGAATATTAAGGAATTATAATTTAAGCCTATTTTCTCAAGAAATTCCGCAGGTTTCAACAACAAAAGAAAATCAACAATTCCAGAAAAATATGGAGTTGTTTAAAACTGCTGTCAATTTGGTGCGTTCTCAAGAGATACCTGTTTATGTATTGTTTACACTTAATCGCTATGATTTAATTCCTAATCCAAAAACGCCACCCTATAAAAAAGAGTTTATGCAGGCAGTGTATTCTCTACAAATACCAATACTTGATACTTATGAAACTTGGTCGAAACAGCCAAAAAACATTATAAATAGTTACTACAGGGACGATGTACATTTGAATGAAAATGGTAATGAAGCAGTTGCTAATCTGATTTTTCAACAACTTTGCATAGAGCAAAAATTCAAAAATTGTTCTGGAATTACAGTTGAATAATTGAGTAAAACTATGACAGCACTACCCAAATTACAAATTACCATATAAGAAATGGATACCTTTAGCGATCGCTTCTGACCATGACACCCTTGCAAGTCCAGTTGCAAAATACCCTACCTCCCATCACCTGGGAGAAACTACCAGCGGATTTTCCCCTACCGGATGAACCAGTGGAAAGTAACCTGCAACCCCTGTTAGCTGCTGCTTTACGAGAATCTCTAGAATTAGCTGGCTTAATCCTAGAATCGATGATTATTGCCACCAATTTTGGTATTTGTGCTACAGTCGGTGATAAAACTGTTGTCAAAGCACCTGATTGGGTTTATGTCCCATCAGTTAAGTCTTTACCCCCAGGAGAAATTCGTCGCAGCTACACTCCCCATGCTGAGGGAGAAAAACCCACCATTGTCATGGAATTTATCTCTGCAACGGAAGGAGGAGAATACTCCATTAATCCTCATTATCCCTATGGCAAGTGGTATTTTTACGAACAAATTTTACAAGTTCCTACTTACGTAATTTTCCATCCGCTAATCCCGATTTTAGAAGTCTACAACCTGGTGAATGGTAAGTACGAGCAAAAATCCCCAGATGAAAGTCAACGCTTTTGGATAGAAAGTTTGGGTTTATTTCTGGGTATGTGGATGGGGAAAAAAGCAGAATTTGAAGGTTATTGGTTACG
>JASJCY010000259.1 GCA_030065825.1 Nostocaceae cyanobacterium
GGCGTTAGGAACTAGCGTCGTTAGACGTGGATGGGAAACCTCTATCCATTAGAGCCAACCGGACTCGAACAGGTAAGTTTGCCAGACGAAGCGTTAGAAACCTTGTACGAAGCGTAAGCGGAGTGCAAGTGTAGTTCATCAGACGTGTTACTAGATAGCTAATTCTCGAGCCTATTTCGCGCAAATCTCAGCAAATCGCACAAAAATTACCTAGACTACGCCCTCCTGACCCCAAAGAAAACTTTATACTAAAGAAAGAGAGAGTTATTGATTTCAACAGGAGACCAGAGCTATGGCTCCCAATCCCGCAATTATGCAAGCTGTGGAAAAATTGGGCTATCGCGTCACCGTTGGTGATGTGGCAACCCAAGCTGGATTAAATGTCGAGGTAGCATCTCAAGGATTGTTAGCCTTAGCATCAGATGCTGGCGGACATTTGCAAGTTGCAGAATCCGGTGATATTGTTTACCAATTTTCACGTAATTTCCGAAATGTTTTACGCAATAAATACTTGCGATTACAGTTACAGGAATGGTGGCAAAAAGTTTGGAAAGTTCTTTTTTACCTAATTCGGATTTCCTTTGGAATTCTGTTAATTGCTTCGATTATCCTGATTTATGTGACTATTATTATCATCATTACTTCCTCGCAATCTGACCGTGATAATGACGATAGGGGTGGTAATTTTGGTGGCGGTTTTTTCTATTTCCCCGATTTATTTTGGTATCTTAGCCCTAATTATTATGACACTCGCTACCCAGAAGAGCGACGAGAGCAAAAAAGCCAGATGAATTTCTTTGAGGCTGTGTTTTCCTTTTTGTTTGGTGATGGGAATCCCAATGCCAATCTAGAAGAACGCCGTTGGCAAGAAATTGGGGCTGTAATTCGCAATCATGGCGGTGCGGTGGTAGCAGAACAAATTGCTCCTTATTTAGATAATCTGGGTGAAGGATATGCCCAAGAATATGAAGATTATATGTTACCAGTGCTGACTCGCTTTAATGGTAAACCCCAGGTTAGCCCTGAAGGACAAATTGTATATTATTTCCCAGAGTTACAGGTGAGCGTATCCAAAGTCCGCCGTAATTCAGTAAGAGCATATTTGGAGGAATTTCCCTGGCGTTTTAGTGCGGCGAGTTCGGGGCAAATTCTTCTGAGTGCTGGGTTGGGAGTTGTAAATTTTGTCGGTGCTTTAGTACTGGGAAGTTTACTGCAAGATGGTACGGTGGCTGCTGAGATAGGCGGTTTGGTTGGTTTTGTACAAGGAATTTACTGGTTGCTTTTGGCTTACGGTGTGGGCTTTTTGGGTGTACCCTTAGTACGTTATTTCTGGATTCAGTGGCGTAATGGTAAAATTACTGGACGCAATCGCGCTAGAGTTTACCGGGCAAACCAATTGGCAAAGGCTGATGTAGAGTTACAGCAAAAAATTGCTTTTGCACGCCAGTTTGCAGGGGAAAAAGTTATTGGTAAAGAGGATTTAGTATATTCTAGCGACAAGGATTTACTGGAACAGGAAGTAGAACGTTCTGCACAAATTGACGCGGAATGGCAAAAACGACTGAATAATTCCTAAGGAGGGCAAGGTGGGTATCTTTCGCCTTTTGTGACATCCTCCCCCACCAAATCAAAGATTATGTTGGGGAACAGGGAACTCTTAACAGGGAACAGTGCAGGCGTTGGACGAGGATTTAACCCCTCCAACGCAATCGTCCCAAAAGGACGGGGCTTTGGACCCACTGGTGGGTCGAGGAAACAGGCAACAACCTTTGTTCCCAACCAACCAACCCAAATGTTGCCCCTTGCCCGTTAAGAGTTCCCTCGACCGAAGGTCGGTGAGTCCACGCTTGGGTGTCGGTTTGGGTCCGGCGAAACTTCGGGGCTTGGTTTGTATAGACCCTACCCTTCAAGGGTTTGGGTGTTTTTCACAAATTGGGATGCTCCCATTTCCCATTTCCCATTTCCCTAATTTACTTTACCTTAATGGGAGTGAGGGCAACACCTTTGTAATAGTGCCCCAAAATTTGCAGATGGCTGGCTCCCTGGGTAGCTAATTTATAAGCTCCCCATTGACTCATACCTAAACCATGACCGAAACCAACTCCTTGGAGTGTGAAGGCTCCATTACCATTGCTGACGTTAAAGCGGGTACTTTTGAGCTTTAGTGCGGTACGTACTTTTTCGCCTTTGAGTACTTTTTCGCCTTTGTCGCCAATAATTTTTAAGACTTTTACGCTTTGGTAAGGGGAACGGCTTTCTATTTTCATTTGCTTGACATTACCGACTTCGGGAAACTTAGAACTCAAATCCGCTGCGGAGAAAGTTCTTTTCCAATTACATTCAGGAACGTTTTGGTCGAAGTCAGGAACAGCACGCAGATAGGGTTTTTTACTTAACCAAACATCCTCTACATTTTCTGTGTGTCCCCCAGAACAAGCGTGGAACACAGAGAGAATAATTTTGTTATTGTGAGTTAGTACTTGCCCAGCAGTGGCATCAACCGCAGCGTAGGTGGTAGGAGATTCACTTTTGACACCTTTATAAATCTGCCAGCGGTCGGGAGTATCCCCTATATCATAAAGGGGATGACTGCGCTTTTTTCCCCGCTCGTAGAGAGCATAGGTACGAGCAGCGACCGCTTGTGCTTTTAGTGCTTCTTGGGGCCATCTGGGGTCCATTTCACCGCCAATGACGCTGTAGAGATATTCTTCTAAATCTACCCAGTTAACCGCCGTTATTCCCTTGGAGGTAGGAGCTAGTAAAATTCTACCCCGATACCAGCGATCGCCGATATAGACAAATCCATCACCGGATGGCTCGATCCAAAATAAATTAGACTGCCATTTATCTAAAGCGACTCTACCATTCCTTGCTTGGGCAAAATAAGAACTCATTCCTGGCAGTTTTCCCAAGGTCCGACCGTTTCCATCTTTGACGATCGCACCCGTAGAACTACCAACTTTGACCTGCTTTACATCCCGCTCAATTGCTACGCGCATAATTACAGAAGATTTATTTTTAGCTTCAGCTTGAGCAGGGGCAAATACTAACAAAATCCATAAAAGGATACCAACTAACCAATGGCGTCCTTTAATCTGGGAAAACAAAGAGGCTAGAAACAGTTGAAACTTCATGCTGCCAATCATCTAGTTACACTCAATATATATTTGACGCACTCTTTTACAGTAGTTTCCCGGAGTTGATATACTCCCTGATGTTATGGCTGATGATATACGCCGGGGGTAAGTTAACAGTAATGGCTACATGATAATATTTAAAGTTAAATAGGGCATCCCTATATTGCTAAAAACAGGAATAGGGGCACAGCATCTACTAGTAGTCCACCACACCAACTTTGCGGGGTAAAGGCAGAGAGGGGGAAGAGGGGGGAGAAAAAACTTTGTTCTTTCATTATTAACCCCGCATAGTTTAATTGGTGGAGTACTAGTAGTCCACCACATTAGTTACGAGGGGTCACAGATCCCCGACTTCTTAAAGAAGTCGGGGATCGCTCACACCCGCGACTTGTCAAAATTAATGTGGTTGAGTAGTGTATACAGTAATATTGACATATAATAAAAAATCTCTGTAGAATTTCAGGCAAATCTGAGATCAAAATCCAGTCTAAATTCTTAGGAGAAAAGTAATCGTGAATCAACGCGGTGTAACAATATGGTTTACTGGCTTAAGTGGTGCTGGAAAAACTAGCATTTCTTTGGCGATCGCACAAAAGCTAAAGTCCCGTTGTTCTCGGTTAGAAATTTTAGACGGTGATGTGGTACGTCAAAATTTAACTAAAGGGTTAGGTTTCACTCAAGCAGACCGGAATGAAAACATTCGTCGGATTGGTTTTGTCTCTCATCTTTTGACTCGCAATGGTGTCATCGTTTTGGTATCAGCAATTTCCCCTTATCGGGAAATTCGGGAAGAGGTTAAGCAAAAAATTGGGGATTTTATAGAAGTTTATGTTAATGCTCCTCTAGCAGTCTGTGAAGAACGAGATGTTAAGGGGCTTTACCAGCGAGCTAGAGCAGGAGAAATTAAGAATTTTACTGGCATTGACGACCCTTACGAACCCCCTCTTAACCCTACAGTTGAATGCCGGACTGATTTAGAAGAACTAGAACAGAGTGTAAACAAAGTTCTGAGAAAAGTTGAAGAGTTAGGATATTTACCTAGAGAGCTAGAAGTGCAACTAAATTCTAAATAATTCCAATGTAGGTGTCTAGGTGTATTTTACAGTTGAAAAAAGTTCAAGTTTACCGTTTATTGTGGGATGGGGGTCTCGACCGTCTTGAATATACAATTTACAGCGATTTTTAGGTAAATAGACCACGCTGTAGGGGTTTAGCAATGCGCTTTACCCCTACGATGGATGTGGTTCAAATAGATGAAAATTGCTGTAAATGTGGAACAGCTTAATTGACATACCTCTTCGTCCTAAAGTCCGAGGATTGTTTGACGTTTCCTTGGGTTGCGCTACCGAGGTAGTCTTACCATCCCTCCACGTCCGTTTAGAGTCTCCCAATGCCCCATGGCGATTTTTCCTTATTGTACCAGAATTCTTGGAAAAGTCGCCCTAGAAGGACGAGGAACCTGAACCCATTAATGTTTGGTCAACCATTTGTATTATAGGGCAGGCAGGGATGCCTACCCCATAAGAATTACAGCAAAATTTAAGTACCCGTAAAAATACGGGAAACATGCAGCAACTGGGTCAAAAGAAGCGTCAAAAATCACTCCTTGCTGGGCTGGATGCAGAAACCAGTCCTTCAACGAAGTAAGGGCTGGTAGTTCATTATGCTATTATAGGGCAGGCAGGGATGCCCCGCAGTCGCTACAACGGGGGGAACCCCAACGCCAGTTCACTCAACGCTCTTAACCCGCGCACGTGACTGGCTCCGCAACGCGCTGCTCTCTACCCCACAAGAATTACAGCAAAATTTAATATGCAATTTTTATTTGCACTTTAGTAGGCTTTTATGGAACTATTGGCGTCATTAGCGACGATACCAATTAAATTTAACCCACTTAAGATTTCTGTAGCTTGAGTAATTTCAGTTTTGGTTACTTGACCTATGCGTCCTACCAGAATTGTACCATTACACAGAGGTGCCATAATTCTACCATCAACTGTATCAAGAATTGGTGGCACATCAATCAAAATTAAGTCATAGGTTTTCTCAAACATGGAAATTAATTCTTGCATCCTGGGGGATGTGAGCAATTTTGCTGAATCTTCTGGTAGGGGTCCGGCTGTTAAAATATCAATAGCGGGGTGAATGGGCTGGATGTATTCTTCCCAGGAGTTATTTGTCTCATCAAGTAGTAATAGTGACATTCCCCATTCATTGTCAAGTTCTAAGATTGTATGCAGGTGAGGATGGTGCAAATTAGCGTCAATTACTAATACCCGTTGATGCATCCGCGAAGCACTTAAAGCTAAGCCTAATGCCAAGGTTGATTTGCCTTCTCCCGGTTTTGCTGAAGTTAACATTAAGGACTTCAAGGGCAATTTAGAGTTTAATATCTGGATATTTTGGTAAACCATATCTAAACTTTCGTTGCAGCCTAAGGAAGTTATTGCATTTAGCTTAGAAGCACCTAGGATTTTGCGTCCCACAAAAGGCAAACTTGACAATTTCTGCTGACGAACGCCAATTTTGAGTTTGTTAACTGTTCCTAGAAACTGGTGTTCGGTCAATTTTTGTAAATCCCGTGCTGAATAAATCACTTCATCACATAATTCCCAAATTAGGGCTACTGCAATTCCCAAAATTGGTGCTAACAAAACTGTTGATAGTAAATAGAATAATCTGCGATCGCTACCTAGGGATATCTGCTGTGGTACATCTAAAACTTGCCAATCAAAGCCAGACTGAGCAATGTTCAATGCCACAGACTGTTGTTTTTGCAAAAGTTGCTCTAGGGTTTGGCGACGGGTTTCTACTTCTGGCAACAACCGATTATATTCTGCGATTAATTGGGGGTATTTTTTTAACTCTGTGTGCAGTTTTTGTTCTGATTTAATTAGACTTTTTTCATTAGCTATTAAACCTATAATTGTGGTTTGTATTTCAATTAAATCTTGTACTAGTTTGATTTCACCAGTTCCTAGTTGCCCCTGTGCTACTAGAGTTTTCCCTGACATTATTGATTCGCTAGCTTCTTCTCCTAGGGCTTGTTTTACCTCTTCTCGTAATAAGTTTATTTGAGTCTGGCGCTCCTGTAATAGTTGTTTAATAGCGGGTGCATCATCTGTATAACGCTTTCGTGCTTGTGCTAAAGCTAATTCGCTTTTTTGAATTTCATTTACCAGAGTTTTATACCTAGAAGACTGACTTAAACGAAAGGCTATTAGTGATTTCTGAGGTGAAGATGGTAGTTTTTCTTTAAGGTTATTGTAACGAGCTTGTAGGTCTTGAATTTGGGCACGAGTGGTTTGTAGCTGCTTTTGAACCTCAGCCAAAGATTCCAACAAGATTTTACTTTGTACCTGGGGATCAAGAAAATTATTCCGCTGCCTAAATTTCTCTAATTTTTGTTCAGCTTCTCTTACCTGTTTTTGAATACTGGGTAGCAGATTATTAACAAAAGAAAGCCCTTGATTAACCCGGTCTTGTTGCTGTTTTTTGTTGTATTCTTCGTATACTTGAGCTAGAGTTTGCAGGACTTTTTGGACTTTAACTGGATCTTCGTCTTGGAAATAAACCTCAAATACTTGGGCAAAATTTTGATTCCCTACATTGCCATTTTCTACTCTGGTAATATTTAAAGCCTGTGGTTTACCAACCTTATTGCTTTTAATATCTTCTACTGTTAAATTTGGATACTGGGAACGCAGTAAATCCACTGCTTGCTTAAGCAGTTTACCACTTAGCATCAATTTTTTTTGACTGCTAAAGTCAATATCTTTCAGCTTTAATTTAGTGACTTTACTGTCTGTTTCTCCCTGAGATAAGTTACTACTTATCATCATTTGTATAGAGCTTTTGTAGATTGGTTTAGTGCTAAAAGCCATCAAGCCAGTCAGGGACATAATTGTGCAAGAAATACCTACAATTAGCCAACGACGACGCTGTATAATTTGCGATATTTGTTTGATATTTGTCGCGTCTTTTTTGGATAATTCAGTGGGGGATTGCTTCTGAAATATACTTGTATCAACCACTAGAAAATTCCTCTATTATTGAAACGCTATATACACTTTCTGATAAACTATAGTGGAACCTTTTCCTCTACTTGATAGGGAATAGCATAATTAATTATTCTGTGAATGTTCTTGCTAAACCGATAAAAAATAAATGAATTTCTGCCAAGTTGTTAACTGTCTGTATTGAATATTACTTGAAATTTTCAGGGCTGTGTTTATTATTTTAACTATATATATTCACAGTCAATATCTATTTTGTTAGGCAATAAAAGGCTTTTAGGAAGACTTTCTTACCAGTAATTTAATATTTTTTTTATTATTTGATACCCGAAAACCAGTTATCTTTTTTATAAAAAAATGAATAAAAAAACCGTATTTATACTTAAAAAATGAGATAACTCTGGAAGACCAACGCGCTGCCTCGCTTTTTAACCCAGGTGCAAGATGTCTGTCAGAGTACAAAAATGCTAACAAAAATTGAGAAAATTTAGTAATTCTGCATCTATCTATAGGAGGATTATCTATTAAGTTTATTCATATCTTGCACAATTATCAATAAGAGGAAAAAAACCGGGTTTCTCAGAGGATGTTTGAAAAGTATTCTTATTAAGATAAAATCTCCCAAACCTAACCCCGGACTCCTTCTTTACTAGAAGGGGAACAGAAAAATAGAAGTTTCAAAGTCTGTTTCCTCCTATGAGAGAGATTTCCCCACAGAGGTTTTAAGTAAGCTTTTAGACTTGACAAACAATATCTCAAGGCAAAAGTTAGGTTTTCAGCATTCGTAATTCTCAAGAAATCTGGTTTTTAGTCTAGGTGCATTCGGGTGCGTTTATATAGGATTACTAGAAGAATTTAGAATTTAGAATTTAGAATAAGACATGAAAAATTTAGAATTAATTTGTGCATTCTACATTCTGCATTCTACATTCTACATTCTACATTCTACATTCTACATTCTACATTCTACATTCTGCATTCCCACATGTATCCCACATCTCCCTACGGGTAGAATGTGGGTCTTATAGCTCCCCAGACCCCACGAAAGATAAATCAGCAAATCTGTCTGTAGCGTCAATTAATGCACTCTTAATCCCCGGTTCACTCATGGAATGTCCTGCATCGGGAACCACAATCAATTCTGCTTCTTGCCAAGCTTGATGTAATTCCCAAGCTGATATCATGGGACAAATTACATCATACCTTCCCTGGACAATTACTGCTGGAATATGGCGAATACGGTCTACATTTTTCAATAATTGATCTTCGGTTTCAAAAAAGCCTTGATTAACAAAATAATGGCATTCGATTCTGGCAAAAGCATCTGCAAATTCATTGGCACCAAATGTTTGCATTAAATCTCTATCGGGCAACAATCTACTTGTACTAGCTTCCCAAATTGACCAAGCACGGGCAGCTTCTATTCTCACTTTTAAATCTGGGCTTGTCAAGCGCTTATAATAAGCTGCAATCATATCATTCCTTTCTGCTGTTGGAATTGGTTTAATATATTCCTCCCAAGCATCAGGAAAAATATTACTAGTACCTTCTTGATAGAACCAACGTAATTCTTTTTGTCGCAGCATAAAAATACCGCGTAAAATTAATCCTATACAGCGTTCGGGATGGGTTTGACTGTAAGCTAATGATAGGGTACTTCCCCAACTACCACCAAAAACAACCCAGGTTTCTATTCCTAAATGTTCTCGCAGTTTTTCAATATCATTTACTAAATCCCAAGTGGTATTTTCTCGGAGTTCTGCATGGGGTGTACTTTTTCCACAACCTCGTTGATCGAACATTACTAATCGCCATTTATCTGCATGAAAATATTGGCGATAATGGGGTGGACAAGCACCTCCTGGTCCTCCATGCAGTAATACTATTGGCTTTCCTTGAGGATTTCCTGATTCTTCAAAATGAATTGTATGTATGTCGGATACTTTCAGTTTACCTTCTCTGTAAGGTTCTCTTGCTGGATAAAGTTCGCGCATGGTTAAAAAATATAGTTTATTGAATACAGGACTTACGCAACTGGCACATTGCGATCGCCAGCTAATAGTACATTAGTACTATTAAAACTCATCGGTAAAATCAACCCTTCTTATAATTGTTAACAGTAATTAATCTGGTAAGTAGTCTTTCAAATTTCATGAGAGAATGATTATGGGGTGCATCATTAAATTGGTTAGCAATGAGATTTAC
>JASJCY010000260.1 GCA_030065825.1 Nostocaceae cyanobacterium
CTACAATAAACATAGTAGGGATATCAATTTAAGAGCTAACCGCCACCTACTACTTGAAAAACAGAACTCGGATTGTCAAGTTCCGGTGCGGAGGGGCATCCCGTATCGTTAATAAAGTTTCTCCTTCGGAGACGCTTCGCGAACGGTTAATGTCCGATGGGATACCAGGAGTCGCCGAGAAGCCCACACTGTAATCTCTGATGAGCGTGTGGGAGTATGTCACCTCACCTGCGTGGGCTACCCTACGGGTATGCCGTAAGGCATTGTCGTAGACTAGCCGCTGTTGCGTCTATGTTCGTGTAGCCCCAGGCTACTCTACGTAGGCGTAAGCCTTCACTCCTACCCTGCGGGAAGCTAACGCAACAAAGAAGCAAGCTACGTAGAGTGTACGCCGTAAGGCGTTGTCGTAGACTAGCCGCCTCGGGCGTCTATAGCCTGTTGACGTTATTTGCGCTTGGGCTTTTTGAAAAATTGGGATGCTCCCCCTAGGTTAGGTAGAGGCTTTAGCGGTTTCTGTTTGAGTAAACCGCCTGTAGTGCTGCTGCTCTACACCACAATATGAAAAAATTTATTTCTTGGTATTCCCTTATTCAAAAAACCTTGAGATTGTTTCAAGTTGGTGCAAAATTTTTGCACACCCGACATGAATTTAATTTTCACTTATGTCATGAAATCATCATAAAAAAATGCCCAGGATGAACCAACCATTTCATTATTATAGCACCAAAATGTCGGTTGTGAAGCCTAAAATTTCGTCCACCAGATGACAAGGTTCTCAATTATTTTTGGCGATTTCCGAAAGGAAGACAAATTTTTGAGTTTTTTACAGAAATTTATATTTTGCCGACATTGAGGGGTTAGCAGTAGCTAGCCAAAAGTTTTAACAAAATTGTACAATATTGGTCAAGACTGCTCATCAGCTCCAGCAAGGCTTACCTGCTAGACAGGAAACACCACTGGTCTCAGAGGATGAAGTATATATTGATACTTTGTCCCACAGGCGTCCCGTGGTCAAGCTTTACAGGCTATAGTCTATTGACAATACCCTGTATGGCAAGCATGAGTGGCACTACGGGTAGTAGGTGAAATTCCTACGGGGAATCCTGATATCGCCGTTGGTATCAGGTCATTGTCCAACCTTGGGTAATGTTTTTTCAACGGTTCACATTTCCACATCGTCACCATTGATGGGACAGTCAGAAACCCCACGGCTAAAGCCAGGGGCTTGAAAGAAGCCCTAATCTGACCAGACTAAGTACCTTGAGTACTACGTTAGAGGCAAGAGTTAAAGACCTACCAAGGAATGCGTAGCTAGTTCCTTGCTCTAGAACCGAACAGTTAAACATCTGTAGAAGGGTTAAGGAAGTGCTGTTTGGATAGTCACCGGCCTCTAACATTGTCGAAGCTAACTTTACTGGAGTAGCAAGGCGATTCTCGGCATACAGGGAAATGGATAAGTACTACTCCTCTACTTATCCAACCCCGAAAGGGGGACAGCGATTAAAATCGCCCGCGCCTTACCCCCATGTCTAAAGCCAGGGGTCTCCTCGGCGCGGAGGTTCTGATGATAACCAGTACTTATATTTGCCTTGTGTTGCTTCTAGCCCAGAGGAAACTGTAAAAATGTGGAAACGAACTGTATTAATTTTGTTATTAGTGTTGAGTTTCAGCCTTAGTAATGTCGGTGTAGCCGCTGCGGCTGGACTTAAAAGTTTTGTAGACTCCATAGATGGGTATGAGTTCTTATATCCCAATGGCTGGCTGCAAGTTAAAGTTGCTAATGGTCCGGATGTTATATTCCACGATTTAATTGAGAGAACGGAAAACCTCTCTGTGGTTATTAGTCCGGTTCCAGAAGATAAAAATTTAACAGAATTCGGTACACCCACAGAAATTGGATATAAGTTAGGCAAAAATGCTCTAGCACCAGAAGGTTCTGGTCGCAAAGCTGAATTAGTTAACGCTGAACAACAGGAAAAGGATGGTCAAATATACTATATATTAGAATATTCAGTTACACTTCAAAATCGACAAAAACGCCATAACCTTGCCAGTGTCGCAACTAGTCGTGGTAAACTTTTTACCCTTAACGCCTCAATTCCTGAAAGACGTTGGCAAAGAGTAAAATCAATCATTCAAGAGTCTGTGGATTCTTTTCAAGTGTATTAATTTGCTTGGTGGTTGCTAAATGTGCTGATAGTTAATTAACCCTACAGTAATTAGTAGAAACAGCATTCTATGAAAATTCCCCCTTTTGTACTCGCCTCTGCTTCCCCTGCAAGACACCGCTTGTTACAAACAGTTGGAATTGAACCAATAGTTCGTCCTAGTGATTTTGATGAGTCAAAAATCCAACTCGCTGACCCAGCACAATTGGTGCAAATTCTGGCACAAAGTAAGGCAGAAACTGTAGCCTCTGAATTTTCATCTGCTTTGATTATGGGTTGCGATTCGGTTTTGGCTGTAAATGGTGAAATTTATGGTAAACCAGCTAATCCCCAAGAAGCGTGCGATCGCTGGCAAAAAATGCAAGGCTATTTTGGTGACCTTTATACGGGTCACGCTTTTATTGATAATTCACAAAAACGTACTTTAGTCAAGTGTCAGATTACTAGGGTTTATTTTGCGTCTATGAGTGATGATGCGATTAAAGCTTATGTCGCTACGGGTGAACCCTTAAAATGTGCTGGTTGTTTTGCTTTGGAAGGAAGGGGTGGTTTATTTGTGGAGAAGATAGAAGGTTGTCACAGTAATGTCATCGGGTTAAGTTTGCCTTTGTTACGGCAAATGTTGGCAGAATTGGGGTACAAAGTCACGGATTTTTGGGAATGAAATCTTTGGTTAGAAAATTTATATTAGATCACCGCTAGGGTGTAGGTGTAGGGTGCGTTAGACTAAAGTCATAACCCATCATCCTGTAAAGACTATGTTGTGGGCAAAGGTAAGACAAAGCCAATAAAGTGCGAGGAAAATCCACACCGTTTTTTGCCTCCCCTACGTATTTTTTTCAAAAATCAAATAGTAATCCTATAATAATTGTTTTTAAACTTAAAGTTGTCTCGCAATTTTACGAAATATCCAATCAGGAATAGCATGTTCTGTGTCATATACTTGGTCATACTTTTGTTCAATTTGTTGCCAATCAATTGAACTGTCTACTAAAACTTCATTTTTGAACATATCTAGTGCTTTGCCAGACAAACCTTTTTCTAAACACTTTTTCATTGCTAATCGACTTTCATCTATTTCACCAATACATTCAAATGGTGTATGTTTGGATAGTCCTACCATTTCTTTGAAAGTTGGTAGTAAGTCATCATCATCAAACAGATTGGAACCAAAGACTGCATCCACAAATGTAGGTTCAAATGCAGCGATTAAACCTAGCCATACATAAGCACACTTAGGACATTTTTTGCACCAAGGTTTTTGGATATTACAGGAGTGAATTTTAGGCAGTACTTCTGGATATTTGGTGAGATTTTTGAAGATGCGGAAGTCGTATATAGGCTGTAAAATACTAAAATAAGTGAAATTAGATAAGAGATTTTCTTGAATAAATTGATTCAATTCTTGTTCTGCTTCGTATCCTTTACCCCATTGATGATTAACTTCTTTACCTAGTTTTTCCCAAAATAAATTACCAGTATTGGCACTTTTTTCATGGGCTAAACTTAAGTATTTGTATCCTTCATTAAGGATTATAGGTAGGGATTCAAAGATGGAAACAGGGGTTTCGGGAACGGTAATTCCTGAATTATCTGGAAAATATAGATGAAGAAAGGGATAGTCAATAAAGTCATCGTAGATAGAAATTTTATGCTTTTGAATGGGGTTGACGTGTTCTAGAACTCCAGAAATTAAATTGTGTTGGATATCAGCTTTGCCATAAACACTATGGGAATATTGCATGGAAGCAAAAGGAATATCTGCTTCTTGTAGCATTTTCATAGCTACAATACTATCCTTACCACCACCACAACCTGCAAGTATGGTAGAGTTATCCCCAGATATAGAGGTGGGTTCGCTGTTGCCTAAACTAACTCCTGGATAGATAATTTCTGAACCATCATAATCAGTTATATTGTTTTCATACAAATGTTGGGCAAATACTCCTTTGTATATCTTGGTAAAAAGTTCTAAAACTGGCTTGGATAAGTTTTCAGCTATAACTGAAATATCATAGTATTTCGGGAATAATGAACATAGCTTCATCCCCTCGAATAAGGCAATATAAGCAGCGATTTGATTAATTAATTCTGGAGAATATTTGCTAGCAAGTAAACTAAAGGATACATCATGGTAAAAAACTTTAGTTGAGAATTGAAATTTATCAGCACTATGGATGATATCTAAATGATATTCGTGAATGGTTAATTGCTCTACTTTTATCGTTTCTATTTTCATGTTCACTAATTCCCTAAATTGGCTTTCTCATGACTATACTTGTTTCCATATTCTAAAGCTTAAAGGGCAAAATGTGGTTTACGATAAAGGAGAAGTAGAGTATTTTGTACAGGACTTACGTAAGTGTCACACTTGTTCTACTTATATAAAATAGAATTTATCTTTTTCAGGACTTACGCAATTGTCACAATCGGTGGTTGGTGCGTGAGGTTATAAGTCAATACGGCTTCTCGTAGAGTGGTACACAATAAAACCTCACCCCCTTCCCCTCTCCTTGGTAAGGAGAGGGGTGGCTTTAGCCGGGGTGAGGTTAAGTCTGTATTGCACCCAACCCAAAACCGCTATATTTTCGCGCACCTCACGCACCCTAGAGAAAAAATATGCCAGTTGCGTAAGTCCTACTACTGCTTAAGGTAAATTCTCGCATCACATCGTTTTCCAGCCACATCATTTCTGCACTGAGAAACTGTTGAGATGAATTTAATTGACTACAACGGTCTAGTAGATACTGAGATTCCTGTCTGAGTAAATAAACAGCTTCGGGACTTAAGACATTTTTCAGTCTAATATAGCTTTCGGATTGAAATTGCTCGATTTGTTGCTTTGAAAGTGGATAGGGTTCTGCTAATTCTCGTTTAAAATCTTCTATACATAAGGTGGAACTAAAGGCTATATCAGGAAGAGAAATCAAGTTATCTTTATCAACTGAATTGCTACTATTGTCAGCTAAGGAAACATACCAGTCCCACCATTCTTCATTACTAGATTCCCAGGTTATGTGAAGATCGTCATCTTCCGAATTTCCTTGCGGTAAAAATAATTCTTTTTCAGAGGCATTTGAATAATCTTCAGTCATTTCAATCATCCATTCATTCATTAGAGTAATTTCTGGAGTTTAGACCAAAACGAGAGAAATTGATGCAATTATACATCAAAAATATATGAGCACAGGAGCGTCCTTTGTTAGCAGGTGACCACATTGCTTGGTCTCGTCCTGATGCAGTCACCCTGCAAGAAAGAACAATTGAACATAGCAGCATTACAGTACCTGGGAATATAGCGGTTCCTAGTCTAATGAGGTACATCTAAACCTTTTTTACTTAAGTAAGCAGTTTTAAAAGCGTACCTTACCAGGTAGAGTTTTAAAGTTATTCAGCAGACCCTAATTACTACTGCTATGAAACTCTTGATTTTTCCTACAACAATGCCTTTTGCAGTAAAGGTAGGGAATGGTTGTTTTTTTACTTTCTTACTCCCTTCTCGTTCTAAGATTACCTATAAAAATTTCTCCCCCTCTTCCCCCTCTTCCCCCTCTTCCCCTTCTTCCCTCTCTTCCCCTTCTTCCCTCTCTTCCCCTTCTTCCCCTTCTTCCCCCTCTTCCCTCTATGAATCCGTCTCACTCAATTCGGTAATCTTCTAGCGGGACAGGAGTAGTCCTGGCATTTAGTTTTTCTCTCAACTGATCGTTGTTTTTAATTACCTTTTCGATGAAAAGACCAATACTATAAAATGAGACAGAACCGACAAGCCATTACAGCAATACCTGAGTGATAAAGTTGAGTTCGATTTTAGATTTAATTATTGATTTTTAACAATTATCAATTTTGTTTTTTGCTTAAAGCTAAATTGATTATTTTGTGGTTGAAAATACTGTAATTTTTTTTCTTTAAATAAGGAAAGTACATCAACAGAAGTATTAAGAATACATTTTTTCAGATAAACTTCTAGCAAATCTTGATTTTCATAATCAATTTTATGATTATAATCAAAATCGATCAAATCATACTGTAATTCGAGTAAGTCTAATGTTTCTTGTATATCTTCTGCTACTATAAATTTGCTAGAGTTATTCGGCTGCTCGTAATTTTTTAGATAAAAATCATATAATTGATAATAACAAGAGTCTGAACTTGCTTGATACATCAAAAAAATACCATTAGGTTTAAGCAATTTCCCAATATGCTGTAGGATGTCCTTAATTCTCTTAATATCTACAGTATAAAATGAATGAATTGCCCAAATAATATCGTAGTAGTTACTTCTTGGAATTGTTGTTTGAATATTTTCAATAGAAGATGCAAACACTTCATTTGTCTGGAAGTATTTTAATTGATTAAATACTGAACTGCATTGATTGAGACAATATTCTGAAACATCTAGCAAATCAGAGGATAATTTTATTTGACTATCAATTTCTTGATCTAATAAATTAGGAAAAGCCCCTGTTCCACAACCGATATCCAAAAGTTTGATTGTATTATTTCCAAATGAATTGATTATTTTTAACAATTGATGATTATTAACAAGCTTTTCATAATCTATCAAAGTCACTTTAAACCAAGAATCTAGATTTAGATTACTTTTTTGATAGTACTCTTTAGAAGGATTGAGATTGTCGCTGCTTTGTTTCATCGCTGTTTTAGATATAGTGTATATGATTGTTAAATGTGACTCTAGAAGATAAATAAATTTTGTGTTGGGTTAAGGCATGAAACCCAACACAAAATTATATGAACTGGGCTTTGTTAAAAATTCCTCAAATTACAATGAATCCCAATCTTGAGCAATCCTAAAACCTGCATGTTGATAAAAATTGCGACGGAACCAATTCCGACAAGAGGGAGAAGCATAAGTTCCCGTACTTGCCCAAGCACCACCCAGCATTATATTATGTTGAGTATCAAAGAAGGGAGCAGAATAATCTTCATAAAGCGGATGAGGTTTGAATCCCGGTAAAGAATTAAAGTTGTCCCTCAACAACTCCCACACATTACCCCGAATATCATATAGTCCAGAACTATTTTCAGCATTTTGTAAAATACCCACTGGACTAGGGGAACCAAACTTGACATTGAGATTGAAATTCTGATCTTCCTCGCAGTTAGCAGCAGCAACATTCCACTCTGCTTCACTCATTAAGCGAATTCCCTTACCCTTCCAGCTACAGTAAGCCATGGCTTCATAATGATTCACTTCTACAGGCCAGTCAAGGGGTAAGTCCATCTCATCAAACATAGCTCGATATTTGTAGGTACCATTGCTGGGTATCCAGAATTTGGGGTGTTTGATGTTGTATTTCCTCTTCCAATCCCAGGATTCTTCATCCCAAAAGTCCCGATTTTCGTAGCCATTATCCTCCACAAACTTGAGAAATTCCCCATTGGTAATCAGATACTTACTGGCTACAAATGGTTTCACTTCCACTTCGAGAGTACCGTATTCGCTATCCCAGCCATAAGTAGAAGCATTTTCTGGTTTGCCAAGTTTAGCCACCCCACCTGCAACCTCAATCATTTCATTGTCGGTAACCTTGCCATCAGAACCTGCATATTGCCAGCATTCCGGACATTCCAGCTTCTCTACAGGAAGTTGTCGGATTAGCATGGAAGAAGTTTCAAAATGAATCCGATTGTGTTCCATCCCCATCATTAATCCCCAAAGAGGATGATTTTGATCGATGGGGAGATTAAGTGGTGTATTTTGAATAACTTCTACAATTTCTGCCTTGACTTTGTCTCTATATTGCCAAACATCTTCCACTTGAGGCCAGCGGACATCTTGCATTGCTTGATCAAGTTCATCAGGAGTTGTCGGATCTACCCCGATTTCAAAAAGGATTTCGTATTCCGGATTAATCCGCTTATCTAATAACCCAACCCGAATCAACTTATTGATGTAGAAAACAGCCGAGTGACCTAAGTAGAAAATCAGACGGTTTCTTAAAGGATCAGGGTTTATATAGAATGTCTCTTCCCCCACCAGACTTTTCATGAGAATTTCTTCCAGTTCCCATGAATTCTCAAAGTAGTTGAACAGCGTTTGCCGATCGCATTTGTCAAGTTGGGGACATTGCCTTGATTTGAGCAAATCCATGGTCATTTATTGTAAAAAAAAGCAATTTCCTTATCTTTGAGGGGTGCAAAACCAGCATCTATCAATTTTTGGTTCAGTTCAGCTTGAGGAATATGTTTAGCACCAATTCTGACAATGCGCGATCGCATCGTATTGGAAACCCCACTGCGCTGTCGATTTGCCTCTAATGCCATCACTTGATCATATAGTTCTAGCTTTGCAGCAGGAATGGGTGTACCATCAAAATCAATGCCTTGAGCAATGGCTTGATCAATAGCATCAGCACCCTTGGTTGTGGAATTGACTTGGTCAGTTTCAGCACTCATAATTAGTTTTGATAATTACTGGATTTCACCTTCTCTGGTGAATTTTACCAGGATTGCGGACGCCAAAAAATAATCAAAAATTAAATTAATGCTCACAACAGCACCTAAATTGTGGAAAACAATTAATTAATGATTAATAACCCCACTTCTCAAAGCTAGGGAATGTACTCTTATAAAGTGGGATTTGAACTTAGGGAATTTACCCATTCCCCAACCAGTCCCGATAAATTACCGTATTTTTTCGTAGCCGCTTGTCAGTTTTTGAATTTTTAGTTTAAGCTCGAACCAACCCTGTGCTAATAGGTGGTCTGATGTCTGATCCTCAAACTCCCCATAAAGACGACCGTCTTTTGGAAAAAGCCCTAACCAACAAAATTATAGATGATTATTTTGATAATTCCGAAAGTTGGCTAAGAGCCATTTTACGCATGTGTATCTTCTCCTTGACTCACCTTGATGGAGAAGCCGTATTTTTAGTGGAGTGTCCCAATCAAGCGGTAGCCAAACGCTTGAGTCGTAAAACATATCCTTTTCAAGATATGGTCTATTTTTTAACCGATGATATAGATTCTAACGATCGTTCTTTGTTCTGCTACAAAGAAAGTGATGGCAAAAATTGGCGCTGCTTTGATACCAGCACTAAATCTTGGAAAAGTCTCAGCAGTCTGCAAAGTTCCACTACATCTGCTGATAAAAGGGAATGGGGAATGGGGAATGGGGACTGGGATTAGGGATTAGGAACTTACCTTTTACCGCTCCTTTAAAGTTGAACAAAATGTTAACCTTGGTGACATACTCCTACAAGTAGCGCAAGCATACAGTGTAGGCTTCTCAACCAATCCAGCTATTGCTTAGGAGGCGTTGAGCTTTGTTTTAAGTCCACGGAATGCCCTACCGCAGACCATGCAATTTCTGACCTTGTACCC
>JASJCY010000261.1 GCA_030065825.1 Nostocaceae cyanobacterium
AGTTGATGAAATGCAAACAATAATGGTTTGTGTGCCCAACAAATTGAACAAATCTTCTAACAACTCAATTGGATACAGGTTAAGCGTCGTAAAAGACGAGTAAAATTTGGTAGTAGTGCAAGCTTCAACACAAACATAAAACCGCTCAAACCCTCTTGTGCTCAAACCCTCTTCCTTCCCTTTGACTTTTAAACTTTGACCATCTCCTTAGTATCCTTAAATATTTGAATCAGTCCCACAAAAACTATCAAAAATTCCAACCTTCCTAGGAACATTCCCACTATTTCCGTCCACAATAAACCCCCAGGTGCATCAGCAGCTGTCACTCCTACGGAAAGTCCCACCGTACTTAGGACACTAGCATATTCAAATAAACTCTGTGGTAAGGAGTAACCGTAAGCGGTAATAATAGCCGTACCCATTCCATAGACTAGCAAGTATAAAAACACGAACATACTGATTTGGCGAATTTGCCTGTCGCTCAGAAACTCTCGGCGATCGCCATGCCAAATATCTGGTTCTGTAACGGCACTTGTTGGTAATAGCATCCGATGGATTTCCCAAAGTACACCACGGTAAAGGGCATAAATGCGATAAAGTTTTATACCTCCGGCAGTGGAACCCATACCCCCACCAACTAACATTAAGATAATTAAAGTCAGCCAACCCAAGTCTTTCCAGTTGGTATAGCTAACTGTGGCATATCCGGTTGTAGATAAAGCAGTGATGGTTTCAAAAATAGATACCCGTATGGCTTTGGCTGGGGTGGGGTAAATTTCCGTACTCACTCCTAACCACAAAACCAGGACACCAATACAACTAAGAAACCATTGTAAGCGTAGTTCTGCATTCCTCAGAACTGCCTGAAATCGACCTGTAAGCAATAGGTAGCAGGTGAGATAGTTTAAACTACCCAATAGCATTAAAACAATGGTTACCGCTTCAATCAGAGGACTATGCCAATAGCCAATAGATTCGGTATGGGTTGAGAAACCCCCTGTGGAGAGGGCAGCAAAGGAATGGTTAATGGCGTCAAACCATCCCATGCCAGCTAGACGTAAAGCTACAATTCCTAATGCCACATAGGCAGTATAAATACTGAGGACTAACTTGGCAGATTGACGCACATGGGGTGTTAACTGTTCGCCCCTTCCCTCGGCAGTGATAAAACCAGAACCAGAATTAACCGTAATTGCACTGAGGGCAATAATGGCAAATCCTGCACCTCCTAAAAGTTGAGTCACGCTACGAAATAGTAAAATTAAACGAGGGACTGTAGTAAGGTTGATTACTGATAATCCTGTAGTAGTCCAGCCACTGGTAGACTCAAATACCGCTTGGGTAAAATTTAGTTTCCCAATTGTGACAAAGGGAATTGTACCAACAGCGATCGCCAGCAGCCAGGATAACAGGACAATTGTTGCTCCTTCCTGTAAGGTAAGGGTAGTTTCAGCCTTAGAGGCTAATTTTCGCCACACAAGTAGTCCCAACACCACTAGGATTATTCCTGGAAGGGCAAAACCCCAAGCAAGTCCGATTTCCTCTGGATACACAAATAAAGCCAGCAAGGGTGAAAGCAGGGTAACCCCCACAATCAGGGTAATTAAGCCGATATAACTAAAAATAGCCTGGTAACGTTGCCTAAGAAACTGGGGGTATTGCACTGTTGATTAACCCTATAGTTCTTCACCTGTTAATATCTTCAAAACTTGTTCGTAATCCTGTGGTTGACTAATTAAAATTAATCGGTCTGCTGCTTGCAGGTGACTCCATCCTCGCGGTACAATTACTTTACCTTGACGAATAATAGAGGCAATTAAGCTTGCTTCTGGTAAGGCTAAATCAGCTAATCTCTGACCTACAGCGGGACTGTCTTCGGGCAATATTAATTCTGTGATATTGAGTTGTCCCTCTGCTATGGGAATCAGACTCTTGATTTCGTCAAAATCTGCCTGTTGTTCAATCAGAGTAGCCAGGATTTGGGTAGCTGAAAAAGCCACTGTTACCCCCAACTTGAGAAACACTTCTTGATAGTCGGGGTCATTTACCAGGGCAATTGTCCTGGCAACTCCAAAGCACTTTTGAGCGATTTGACAAGCAACTAAATTATCTTGATCGTGATGGGTCACAGATAATACAATATTAGCCTGATAAGCTCCTGCTTCTTGCAATTTTTGCAGATTGGTACCATCTCCTAGAATTACCGTTGCTTTTAACTGTCGGGAAAGATTTCTAGCTTCTGTGGGATCTTGATTGATAATGGTTAGCTGATAACCTTTATTAAGAAAATCTTTTGCTAAGAAATAAGCTAGCTTACCCCCACCAATTAAGATTACTTTCACTATTTTCCTCCCCCTAACTGACTTTGGAGGACTTGCAAAAATGCCGTTGCAGACAACTCAATGGGACTGATGGTAGCAATTCCCAAGTCTTGGTAGATTGCTTCCCTTCCTGGTTCCCGTACCCTAGCTAAAACAGTCTGGACTTGGAAAATGATCTTAGCTACTTGAGCTACCATCAAATTGAGATTATCTTCCCCCGTCACAGCTAATAAACAATTTGCCCGATTCGTTTGTGCTTGTCGCAAAACTGATAACTCCGCTGCATCACCAGAAATTTTAAAACCGCTAAACTCTCCAGACAAACCGCTAAAGGTAGATTCATCATGGTCAATTACAACAACCCTATGTCCCTGACTACTCAGACGACTGGCAAGAATTGAACCCAAATGACCACAGCCAACAACTACAATGTATTGAGAATTTGCCATGTTGACTTCCCATTCTCAACAACCAAAACAAATTTAAATTGGTAAGCGATTAATATTTTTATTGTCACCAATAACTACCATTGCCGTACCTTTTTCCAAGCGATGGCTAGGGTTAGGATTAATCAAAAATTTTTCTCCTTGACTTACTGCTAATATATTTAAACCATAGCGATTACGAAGTTGGAGTTCGGCAATAGTTTTGCCATGAAATTCTTCAGGTACAATTAATTCTACAATACTATTATCTGGATCAAGCTCAAATCTATCTAAAATATATGGTTTAGTAAGGGTTCTGGCTAAAGCGCGACCTGCTTCATATTCTGGAAACACCACATGATCAGCTCCTACTTTTTGTAATAGCTTAGAATGAACTTCACTAGAAGCTTTTGCGACTACATGGGGTACACCCCCTTCTTTAACATTTAATGTTGTGATAATACTTTCTTGAATGTAATTACCAATTCCCACAATTACGGTATCAAATTCAAATATTCCAGCTTGTTTCAAGGCAGCAGGTTCTGTTGAATCTAACTGTAAGGCATGACCAGCTATATTGTCTGTTAAAGCTTGGGATACTAGCTTTTCATCTATATCTGTTGCCAATACTTGATACCCTAATTCATGTAAAGTTGAAGTAACTGAACGACCAAAACGACCCAACCCAATTACAGCAAATTGGTGATTGTCTTTGAGTAAATTGCGAAAAAACCTTAAGGAGGGCAAATTCACAGTTGTTATCCTTAATTATTGCTATGAGAACTGCTTATATCGAAGACAAGAACTCGGAAATACCGAACTCAATTAAAAACTTAATTTTCTGCCTGATAATTTTATATTTTATCAGTTTATCTCATGATTTTTTATCAATAAGAAAATTGTCTAGGCTAATCCCCTGTAAATCAGAGTATGAGTTTAATTGACATGTTGTATCTAGGTCAGAAAGGGAGACAACCTCTAACAGAGGTACTCTAGGAAAAGCCTTTGTCTACCCTTACCTTAACTTGATTGAGAAGTTGCAGTATTTGGGTGGGTCAACTCAGTTTCTTCATAGTCAACCGAAAACCGTTAGTAGTTTACCACATTAATTATGAGGGATAACAGATACCCGACTTCTCTAAGAAGTCGGGTATCTAAAAAAATATAACTGTAACTAACCAACTAGTAAACTTTCTTCTGGATAGTGGACTCTGGTAGGACGAGGATCTCCTAAAATAGCTGATATAAATAGTAAAACACCTACCCTACCAATATACATGGTAATAATTAAAACGATTTTAGCAGCACCAGAGAGACCACCTGTAATTCCAGTTGATAGTCCAACCGTTGCAAAGGCAGATACGACTTCAAATAGAATTTGAATAAACTCTAGTTTAGGGTCTGTAATCGCAATTATAATTGTGGCTAAAATGACTGTGAATACAGACCCAATTAATACACCTACTGCTTTTAAGATTAAGGATAAAGGTACTTTGCGTTCGTATAAGATTACTTCTGTTTTCCCCAACAAAATAGATTTTGTACAGCTTGTCAAAACTCTAATAGTAGTAGTTTTGATACCACCTCCTGTTCCACCAGGACTGCCACCAATAAACATAAGGGCTATGGTAATAAATAGTCCGGCATTAGTCATTTGACCAATATCAATACTGTTAAAACCTGCTGTTCTGGTAGTAACTGATTGAAAAAATGACACCAGAAAATTATCATATAAATTAAATTCTCCAAATCTAGATGAAGTTCTTAATTCCACCAATAAAAAGGCTATTGTTCCCAAAATTAAAAATACAATACTTGTGCTAGTTGCAACTTTAAAATCCAGAGAAAAACTCCTATTTTGCTGATTTTTAAACAGACTTTTTTTTAGCCAAAAAAACATTTCTAAAATCACCTGATAACCAATGCCACCAAAGATAATTAACACAGAAATTGTCAACATCACTAAAGCTGAGGATTGATAACCAACCAAGCTATCTGAAAATAGACTAAAACCAGCATTATTCCAAGCACTAATACTATGAAAAATAGAAAGCCATATTCCCTGATTCAATCCATGTTTAGCAACAAAAGCAGGTAATAATAAAAATATTCCTGTAATCTCAAAAATCAAAGTAGTGGCAATAATGGAACGGATAATTTGAGAACTACCACTCATCCCCCGTCGATCTAAAGCTTGTTGAATGGCAATTTTCTGACGCATGTCAAATCTCTTGCCAACCAATAAAATCAAAAAGGTTGTGGTAGTCATATAACCCAACCCACCAATCTGTGCTAGCAGCAGAATACATAATTGACCCCAAAAGGAAAAATATGTACCAGTGTCCTCTACGATTAACCCCGTGACACAAACTGCTGAGGTAGAAGTAAAAAGTGCCACAATTGGATCGTTCCATGTACCATTACTGGTAGCAAAAGGCATCATTAGTAGGATGGTTCCCACTGCGATCACAGTCAGAAAACCTAAGCAAATTGTGCGAGAAACTGTCATATAAAAATCTACCGCTTCGCGGAAGTTACGTAGTCAAAAGTCAAAATTTCAAGTATCTTTAGGATGATAACCAGGGTTGAATTTCCCTGAACACAAAAACACTCTAATTCTATTAAAAACACACATGATAACCTACTAATAGATTATTTGTTTGATTTCAGGTTATGAGCGCAACACTTTACCAGCGAATTCAGAAATTTTACGATGCTTCCTCCCTTTTGTGGGAAGATATATGGGGAGAACACATGCATCATGGTTATTATGGTGCAGATGGCACCGAACAAAAAGACCGACGTCAGGCACAAATAGATTTAATTGAGGAAGTACTTTTATGGTCGGGAGTAGGGCAAGCTGATAATATTTTAGATGTAGGTTGTGGTATTGGTGGCAGTTCTCTGTATTTAGCAGATAAATTTAATGCTAGTGTCACGGGAATTACACTCAGTCCCGTGCAGGTAAAACGGGCAAGAGAACGCGCTTTTGAGTCGGGGTTAGCTGCTAAGACTAATTTCTTGGTAGCAAATGCACAAGCAATGCCTTTTGCTGACAATTCTTTTGATTTGGTGTGGTCGTTGGAAAGCGGGGAACATATGCCTGATAAAAGGCAGTTTATGCAAGAATGTTACCGGGTATTGAAGCCGGGGGGAACTTTGATTGTGGTAACTTGGTGTCATCGACCAACGGATGATGTTCCGTTGATGGCAGATGAACAAAAGCATTTACAGGATATTTATCGGGTTTATTGTTTACCCTATGTGATTTCTTTACCAGAATATGAGGCGATCGCAATTCAATTAGGTTTGCACAATATTCGCACTGCTGATTGGTCAAAGGCTGTGGCTGCGTTTTGGGATATGGTTATTGATTCGGCTGTAACTCCTAAGGCTATTTTTGGTTTGTTAGCTGCGGGTTGGCAGACGATTGTGGGTGCTTTTTCTTTGGGTTTGATGCAAAAGGGTTATGAAAGGGGTTTGATTCGTTTTGGGTTGTTGTGTGGAAAGAAGTAATTAAACCGCAGCAGAAACAGAGGATGCAGAGAGAGAAAAGAGAATGACAGAGATTGTGCAGTCGGGGTTTGGATTGAGGTGGTTTTATGCTTTATGGAAATTTTCTCGTCCCCACACGATTATTGGTACGAGTTTCAGTGTGTTGGGTGTTTACTTAATTGCTATTTCTCTATTCCCCATTTCCCATCCACCATTTTCCCTTTTTGCTAGTTGGATTTCTTGTCTGTGTGGCAATGTTTATATTGTGGGATTGAATCAACTGCAAGATGTGGAAATTGACAAGATTAATAAACCAAAATTACCACTTGCTTCTGGGGAGTTTTCCTTACAAATGGGAAAATTCATCGTGACGGTTACTGGTATTTTGGCGTTACTATTGGCGTGGTTGCAAGGTCCTTTTTTATTGGGAATGGTGGCTATTAGTTTGACTATTGGTACGGCTTATTCTTTACCTCCAATTCGTTTAAAAAGGTTTTATTTCTGGGCAGCTTTATGTATTTTTTCGGTGCGCGGTGCAATAGTTAATTTAGGATTATTTCTGCATTTTTGTTGGCTATGGGGAAAACAACCAATAATTGCACCTGCGGTGTGGGTGTTGACGCTATTTGTTTTGGTGTTTACCTTTGCAATTGCAATTTTTAAAGATATCCCTGATTTGGAAGGAGATAGGCTATATAATATCACTACTTTTACCATTAAACTTGGCAAAAAAGCGGTTTTTAATCTTGCCCGTTGGGTGTTAACTTTCTGTTATGGGGGTATGATTCTCCTTGGTGTGGTGGGTTTACCTGGGGTAAATCGGATATTCTTGATAGTTTCTCATATAGCGGCTATGGTTATAATGTGGTGGCTAAGTCGAAAAGTTGATTTGGATGATAAAGTTTCCATAGCCAAATATTATCAGTTTATTTGGAAGTTATTTTTTCTGGAATATTTGATGTTTCCTATCGCTTGTCTTTTAGCTTAATTATGACTTAGTTATTTATCCTCGAATTATTTATGTTGGAAAATTTTCAATTCAGTTACATTGCTATTATTGGTGTTATCACGAGTATTGTACTCCTAATTTATTTCGCTGTTAGAACTTTGATTACTGCTAACTTGTTCCACAAGGGAGTTAATCTTTATCAGCAAGAAGATTATCCCGGTGCAGAAGCAGCTTTTCGCAAAGTAATTTCTATCAACTCTACTAATGATGTAGTTCATTTGCTGTTAGGTGATGCTTTAATCAAACAAAATAAAGTAGATGCAGCTATCACTGAATTTCAAGAAGTAATTAACCGTGCACCCAAAAAGGTAGATGCTTATTTACGTTTAGCAAATGCTTTTTTGCGTCAAGAAAAAACCCAGGAAGCTATTACTTTACTCCAACAAGCTAGGGATTTATTCCAAGCACAACGACAACCCGAAAAAGCCGAAAAAATTAATAGTTTATTGCAGCGGATTCACTGACTAAAGTCAAAAGTCACCCATACCTGCGGAAGCCGCTGACGCGTCTACAAAAGTATTGTTTTCTTTAACTTTGATGTTTTTATAATGTTTGGTTTATTTTCGCAGTTTTCACTTTTTATCAAATACATTCTTGTGGGACGGGCATCCCTGCCCGTACTAATTTTAACAATTCCTTTTGTATTGTACACCCTCCGAGTAGGCTCCGCCTACAAGTTAAAACCGCTATAGATAATTTTTGATTTTATTACTTTAACTTAGGTTTAATTATAGGAAAATTTTGAATAATTGCATACAATAAGGGTATTTTACCACTGTGTGTACAAAATAATAGCTTTGGGCAAAAGGTTTGTCAAGCCCTGAGGGAAGAAAAGTTTTCGTTGATTTATTGCAAACTTTTCTTAATTAAAGACCAAAAAGATGTCTAATTGGGGTTGCTGAGTAGTTGAAGATAAATGAAATTCAAAAATGACAAATCTTCTAACAACTCAATTGGATACAGGTTAAGCGTCGTAAAAGACGGGTAAAGTTTGGTAGGAGTGCAAGCTTCTTCCCTCTTCCTTCCCTTTGACAGACTTCTGGCAACTTACACTTCCAAGCTTGATAATTAGGAGGCAGAGCCTCTAAACCCTAGTTACTAGGCTAAGCCTAGTAACTAGAAAAAGCCTAGTAACCAGAAATCATCTTACCTGATAAATTGTTAATCAAACAACGCAGTCCAGATTTAAGCTTTAAAATTAATAAACTAAACTAATGACTGATGACAGATCACAAATGAGTGAGCAAAAGGGTAAAGTTTACCTTGTGGGTGCAGGACCGGGAGATTCAGCATACATGACAGTCAAAGCTTATAATCTCTTGGCTGTTGCCCAGGTATTGATTTATGATGCACTTGTAGATACCCAGCTATTGCAGTTAGTACCCCCTGATTGTCTGAAGGTGGATGTAGGGAAACGAGGTTACGAACCCAGTACACCCCAAGGGGAAATTAACAAATTACTGGTCAATTACTGTCAACAAGGGAAACAAGTTGTACGCTTAAAATCAGGCGATCCGTTTATTTTTGGACGTTGTACTGCTGAAATAGACGCTCTCAAAGCCGCTAACTGTGATTTTGAAGTCATACCGGGAATTTCCTCTGCCTTAGCTGCACCTTTATTAGCAGGAATTCCCCTTACAGATCCAGTAATGAGTCGCTGTTTTGCTGTTTTGACAGCTCATGTTCCCGATGCTTTAGATTGGGAAGCACTATCACGCTTAGAAACCCTGGTCATTTTAATGGGTGGACAACATCTGTCTGAAATTGTAGATCAATTACTGCGTCACAAGCGATCGCCACAAACATCTATAGCCATTATCCGTTGGGCTGGAACTGCAAAACAACAAATCTGGACAGGGAAATTAGCAACTATTGTTGAGCAAACATCCTCAGAATCCTTATCACCAACAGTAATTGTCATTGGGGAAGTGGTAGAGTTACGCAGATACATACAATCTGAGAACATATACAAAAATTCTCCCGGCATTGCTGAATCCAGCTATGAATCTGGAATCAAAACCTCACCCCCGTTCCCCTCTCCTTAGTAAGGAGAGGGGTGTCCGCACTCAGGGAGTGAGGTGCCCGACTGTAAATTCTGTCTTCTAATTCACAAATGTGATTCTAACCTATCGGAACATAGTGGGAGCGTGAGAACCCAAGCGTCTTTAGACAGGGGATGTAGGCGGAGCCTTCCCGGAGGGTAACGCGACTCAAAGGGTTTTAACCCGTCGTTTCTCTAATTAAATTTGATGGT
>JASJCY010000262.1 GCA_030065825.1 Nostocaceae cyanobacterium
GTACCGATAAGCATAATTACTTATAGCGCTATAGTAAACAACAAAAAAAATTATACAGTATTGGGATAAAAGTTAGGACATATTTACTGGCATTGGTTAATGGATTTTAGATTTGCGAATCCAAAATCTAAAATCCTAGTTAAGACTTAGCGATTAATCGCTGCTGCTTCTCTGGCTGCCGCTGCTTGATCTGGGTGAATACCCAAACGAGTGAGATTGATTCTGCCTTTAGAGTCAATTTCGCGGACTTTAACAATCACTTCATCACCAACAGCAACTTCATCCTCAACTTTGCCTACGCGGTAGTCAGCTAGTTGGGAAATGTGAATCATACCTTCTTTTCCAGGCAAAAATTCCACAAAAGCACCAATAGGTATAATACGAGTTACTCTACCTACGTAGACATCGCCTTCATTAAGCTTACGAGTCATACCCTGGATGATATTTTTGGCTTTTCTTGCCTTGTGTTCTTCCAGTGCGGCGATGGTGACGGTACCATCATCATTAATATCAATTGTCGCACCTGTTTCTTCGGTGATTCCCTTGATAGTCTTACCACCTGGACCGATAACTAGACCGATCATGTCTGGCTCGATTTTAATCGTCAACAGACGTGGGGCATAAGCGGACATATCTTCCCGGGGTTTATCGATGACTTCCAGCATCTTCTCCAGAATGTGCAGTCGCGCTCCTTTTGCCTGGTTAATGGCTTGAGCAATCACATCTACAGACAAACCAGAGATTTTCATGTCCATTTGCAAGGCGGTAATTCCTGTATCTGTCCCTGCAACTTTGAAGTCCATGTCACCAAGGAAATCTTCGATGCCTTGAATATCCGTGAGAACCCGGACTTCATCCCCTTCTTTAATTAGTCCCATAGCTGCACCGCTGACGGGTTTGGCAATTGGTACACCTGCGTCCATCAAAGATAGAGTAGAACCACACACTGAACCCATGGAAGTAGAACCATTAGAAGAAAGTACTTCCGAAACTACGCGAATGACGTAGGGGAATTTTTCCTGGGGTGGTAATACTGGCAGTAATGCTCTTTCTGCTAAAGCGCCATGACCGATTTCTCGACGACCAGGGGCACGTAGGGGTTTGGTTTCACCCACAGAGAAAGGCGGAAAGTTGTAATGATGTAGGTAGCGCTTTTCTTGATCGGTTTGCAAATCATCATGCAAGCTTTGGGCATCTCCCGGTGTTCCCAGGGTACAAGCAGATAGAACTTGGGTGAGTCCCCGGTTAAATAAGGCGCTACCATGCACCCGTGGGGGTAAAATACCAACTTGACAAGAAACGGGACGTACTTCGTCCAATTTACGACCATCAACCCGGACGTTATCTTCGACGATTTGACGGCGCATTAATTGTTTGGTGATGCCTTTAAAGGTATTACCAAGTGCTTTACTATCTGTGGTAGCGGCGAGCTGAATTGGATCTTGTTCTGGTAATTCAGATATTTCAGTAGCAATACGCTCTTTGATTACATCTAAAGCCTCATCTCGTGAGGTTTTGTCTAAATCAAATTGCGACAGGATTTTCTTAATTTCATCAGTAGCGCGATCACTAATAAAGTTTTCCAGAGATTTGTCGACCTCTGGTGGCGCTTCCTGAATGATTTGCAGATCCAAATCAGTGAGTAAATCTAGCTGTTGTTTAATTAAGTCTTGTACTGCTTCATAGCCAAATTCAATCGCCTCGATAATATCCCTTTCTGGCAATTGATTTGCCCCTGCTTCCACCATAATTACACCGTGGGGGGAACCAGCTACCACTAAATCTAGGTCGCCAGTTTCAATTTCTGCATAGGTGGGATTGATAATAAAATCATCACCCACTAAGCCTACCCGCACCGCTGCCATCGGACCATTAAAGGGAATTTGTGCTACTAGGGTGGCAATGGAAGCCCCGGTAACAGCAAGCACATCTGGTGGTACTTGCTCGTCCATGGAGAGGGTATATGCCACAACTTGTAGGTCATCCCGTAACCATGATGGGAACAAAGGACGTAATGGACGATCTATGAGACGGCTAGTAAGAATTACTCTTTCCGGTGGACGACCTTCACGCCGTGAAAAGCCTCCAGGAATTCTTCCGGCTGCGTACAATCTTTCTTCGTAGTCTACAGTGAGGGGAAGAAAATCAATGCCTTCTCTGGCTGTTGATCGCGTAGCCATGACTAAAACTGCTGTATCCCCAGATTGTAGCAACACCGATCCACCTGCCTGGGGAGCGAATAAACCAACATTTAGCCTAATATCCCGTCCGTCAAAGGATATTGACTTTTCAAATTCTCCCATTCAATTTTTTTTCCTTCTATGCACTCTATTCTCTCTCTGTGGCAATCCTAACATTTATATACTGTTGCTGGGGAGTGGGGAGATGGGGAGTGAGGGCAGTGGAGGAAGAAAATAACTCCTAATTCCAAATTCCTAACTCCTAATTTCTAACTCTAAACTCCAAATTCCAAACTCCTTCTCTCCTTTAGTTGACGATACATGATCAAGGCATCTACTACTTTTGCACTATCTAGCTTTACTGCTTGGGGTATTAGTCCTATGGTTTTAAATCCTAAGGATTCCCACAGGCGAATGGAAGGTATATTAGGTTCAAAGACCAAATTAAACATTACTCCCTCATATTCCCTTTGAGTGGCGATCGCTAGCATGGCTTCTCCCATGAACCGCCCAATACCCTGTCTTCGCCAGTGCCGTTGTACAATAAATCCAGCATTGCAAATGTGGCTGCACCTTCCGGGAAAGTTAGGCTTGATGTAAAACGCTGCTAATAATTCTTTTTCCTGATTTTTAGCCTCACTTTCCACTGTCCTGACCACAAAGGCATCCCCAGCCAGCCAATATGCTGTAAATTCTGTTGGCGAAAGGGGTTTGTGTTGAGGATAACTTTTTCCTTCAATAACTACATCATTTAGTAATGCTCTTACCACCTCCTGTTCTTGAGGATGCATATAATCTAGCTCTACTTTTATCCCATTTTTTAATATTTTATGAATGGGTAATTGCATATTCTACTTGATTGATGACAATAACTTGACTGTAATTAATTATAGTTAATAAATATTCATTAAAATTATTGTCAAAGGGAAGGAAGAGAAAAGAAGGAAGAGGGTTTGAGCGGTTTTATGTTTGTGTTGAAGCTTGCACTCATACCAAACTTTACCCGTCTTTTACGACGCTTAACCTGTATCCAATTGAGTTGTTAGAAGATTTGTTCAATTTATTGGGCACACAAACCATTATTGTTTGCATTTGATCAACTTCATTCATTGCTGAGCGAAAATAGTTGAGGTTCACGCTTCTAAACCACCTCATGCGTGCAATTAGAGCGTTGTGTATTAAGTTCTCTGGGGCTACCTAAAGCTATTTGAAAAAAACGAAAATACTCATTGTTACTAGTTTGTCCTACACCATTGGGCGATGTTTGAAGTAACTAGCTATATTTTAGCACTTCTTCCTTCTTCCGCTCAAACCCTCTTCCTTCTTCCTTGAAGGTCGAAGACTTTCGGTCAAGGATATTGATTTCGAGCAAAATCAAATTACTGTCCCTACGCGATGAGGAACAGATAAAAGGGAAAGCATTGCTGTTATCACAGCTTGGCGTTAGCCATATCCATGGCGTGAAAATGTGTTGTGTAATTCTAAAATCCTTGTAGAGACGTTGCAGTGCAACGTCCTGATTGACTGACAAATCTTTTTGATGTAGCTTGGGTTACTCTGCGTAGGCGTAAGCCTTCACTCCTAGCCCTTTCAGGGGGGCTTCGCCAACAAAGAAGCAAGCTACGTAGAGTGTACGCCGTAAGGCGTTGTCGTAGACTAGCCGCACTTCTAGCCTACGGCAATGCTTACGCATACGAGAAGCCATGACCTGTCTACCGGTCTACATGCTACCCCTCCGGGGAAGCAAGCTACAACCCAACAACCGCAACCGATTGCGTTGGGTGGAGGGGCTACGAAATTTCAACACTTCCAAGACTTTTGTCAGTCAACCAGGTGCAACGTCTGTTTCAAATCAGTAACGCCTACTTTTATTAGACATCTGGTGGAAAAGAATGTTCCAGACGTAAAATTTTACGTCTGGAACAAGGGTTGTAGCTGACGCATATTTAATTTTCACGCCTAGGTCTATTTATCTAAGCAACAAATAGCAACAAAACAGCGTTAACCAACTACTCCCAATCTTTCCCAATTTGGATTGTAATATCCGATTGTAAATCCCCTGTCGCCAAGACCTGAACTTGACCCAAACCCAAGAATTGTTGAATTTCTTCTCCTACTTTGCGGTTTCCAGTTTGCACGATAATTTGAGTTTGGCGTTGAGTATCTGACCAATCCTCCACAGCCTTAACCTTGCTAAAACCGTTTTTCTTGAAATAGTTAAGAACTTTTTGTGTTAATTTGGGTTTTTTAGCAGCATTTTGAACAGCAATTTTCAAACTCGTGAGCGATCGCCCCTGTGCATTCCCACCAGCAATTCCCACCCCAGCATAATCATCCAATAACTTTGTTTTTCCAGTCAAGTCTAACCAATAGCTATCGGGATCTTTACTCAAACGACTAAAAATACCTGGTAAAATGGTCATTTCTAAATTATCTCGCTGCAAATTCAGGGCAAAATTCACCAACGCCATCATCTCTTCCCGCTTCAAGTTGGTGTCAACATACTTATCCATAATCCGCACTATTTGCGGTAACTTAGGCAGTACAGTGGGACTATGGAGGCGATCGCGTAACCCTAAAAGTAGTGCTTGCTGTCGTTGTACCCTTCCCAAATCCCCTTGATCTGCTTTCCGAAAACGTACAAACTCTTCTGCTTGTTTGCTGTTAAGATTTTGCCAACCACTGACTAAATTAATCGCAAATCCTCCGCTGACATCTTTATATACCATTGGTTGGGGAACAAACACTTCTACCCCACCTAACTGATCGACCAACTGCCGTAATCCACTAGTAGAAATACGGATATAACGATGGATGGGTGCGTTACTTAAAGTACGACTTACTACCCGCGCTGCCAATACTGGACCCCCTTGGGCATTAGCTTGGGATACCTTAGTCAATCCCTTTTCTGGAATTGCAATCATGGTATCCCTAGGAATAGAAAGCACTCTGATGGTTTTTTCATGTGGATTTAGTCTTACCAACAGCATAGTATCGCTATCTGCGGCAAAACTTTCTGGAGAGCCATCAACAGTACCAACAGTTGGTTCGATCCCCAAGATTAAAATATTCATTGGTTGGGTAAGCTTATACTGGGATAACTTGCTCCATAACTCCCCAGGTAGTCTCATGTTATTTGCATCTTTACCACCCCATCCCAGTTCTTCATCAGTTTGATCTATATCACTCCACAAAGGAGTCCAAAGAGCTAAAGATGACACCAATAACCCCGATAAAGTCACACCCACAACAATACTTAATATCCAAAATAGCCACTTGGGTATACCCAACCCTAACTTGTAGTAAAGCTGACTAGGAACAGAACTCGTAGAATCTGCAAACTCACGAGAAACTGGGGCTTTTTGTTTTAGCTTTACCCGTTGTGGTGGACCTTGTTTTGTTTGACGCTGGAAATGATTTTGCGACCGCTGTACTTGTTTAACCACAATATACTCCCCACTAACCACTCACTCACCTAAAGGTTATGTTAATGCAACCAAGTCTTGCCAGTGCAAAAGGTCACAGTAAACTTGTAGTGTTATTGAGTAATTTTTTATGACAACATGACTATCTCCTTGTTCCCTGTAATTCTTGCTGGTGGTAAAGGTGAGCGTTTTTGGCCCCTAAGTCGTTCTGGACGACCCAAGCAATTTTTAAGTTTAGATGGCTCTTCTAGAAGTTTCCTCCAAGCTACCGCAGATAGACTGCTACCACTAGCAGACGGTTGGGAAAACTTGTGGGTAATAACTTCTAGTGAGATTGCTCAAGGTGTCCAAGAACAACTACCCGAACTCCCATCCTCCAACTTATTAATCGAGTCACAGGGACGGGATACTGCTCCAGCAGTTGCTTGGGCTAGTTTAGAAATCAAAAAGCGTTACGGAGAAGAAGCGATTATAGGCTTTTTTCCCGCTGACCACTGGATTGCTGACCACAAGGCGTTTACACACACATTAAATGCAGCTTGTCAACTAGCAGCGAGCAAGGCTGCAATTGTGACCCTGGGGAGCAAACCCACCTTCCCATCCACAGCCTACGGATACATTGAATTGGGTGAAAAAATTGGTACTTTTAACGACTTGCCAGCTTATCACGTCAACCGCTTTACTGAAAAGCCCGACCCCCAAACAGCAGAAAGTTTTGTTTCTGTTGGACAGTTTAACTGGAATACTGGCATGTTTGTATTTCGTGCTAGTACTATTATCCAAGAACTGTATATCCATGCTCCAGAGATCATTCAACCAATCGCACAAAACGGTCCTGGTATTTACCCCCAGTTACCCAAAAAGAGTATAGACTACGCCTTAATGGAAAAAACACACTTGGCATATGTTTTACCCGCAGAATTTGACTGGGATGATTTAGGAGATTGGAATGCAGTAGAACGTTTACTCAAAACAGAGGACAATCCCAATGTTGAGTTAGCTACCCATGTAGGGCTGGATACCCAAGGAACAATAGTTTACTCCAGCAATCAAGAGGAGGTAATTGTTACCATTGGTTTAGAAGATTTAGTGATCGTGCGCGATCGCAACGTCACTTTAATCGTCAAAAAAGACCGTACCCAGGAAATTAAGCAGATAGTCAACACACTCAAGAGTGATCCCCGATTTTCTTCCCTGCTGTAAATAGCTTCACCGCAAGTTAATAGTAAGTATGACTATTTAGTTGATTTACAGATTCCCCCAAACCAAGATCGTTAAAAATTGCGAAGCTACCAGTAAATCGCAATAGGCTAATTGGTAACTGCAAAAAATATAGAACCTTGACCACAAGTGAAAAGGTACACATTCCATTATAACGAGTAAGTCAGAATCGAGAGACAATGAAATGGAGAGGCGCAAAGTTTGTAGGGGCGCAAAGCTTGCGCCCACCAAGCGCAAAGTTTGTAGGGGCGCAAAGCTTGCGCCCAAAAGCGCGGAGTTTATTTTCACCCCTTGTCTCCCGGGCGGGGAAACCCCGCCCCTACTCCCCCCTACCCTACGGGAACACCTCCGGTGAACGGGTACTCTACGAGAAGGGCTTACGCCCAACGCCACTTCTCTGTGCGCGGGGGAACTCCGTTCGCGGAGCGTCTCCGTTGGCGCAGCCTGCCCGGAGGGCTTAGGAGTTAGTTTCTTTAAGCGGGGGAACCCCTTCTTGTGCGTTCTTCTCTGGGCGCACGAGAGTGGACTCACCATCTCCCGGGCGGGGAAACCCCGCCCCTACTCCCCCCTACCCTACGGGAACACCTCCGGTGAACGGGTACTCTACGAGAAGGGCTTACGCCCAACGCCACTTCTCTGGGCGCGCTTAACCCGCGCACGAGAGTGGACTCACCATCTCCCCCATCTCCCCCAACTCCGGGGCGGGGAAACCCCGCCCCTACTTCCCCATTCTCTGCGTCAATTGCGCTTGCGAAAAAAATATGTTCCTCACCCACACTGTTCCGCGTCAACGAGAAATTATCGAAGTCATACTCCGCAATGGCTGGGACTATATGCGCAGACTGCTAACTGGTAGCAAAGCTGACAATCCCCAGCTTCCTACTCCAGCAGTCTTAAAAAATATCTTGGTGGATTTAGGACCTGTCTATGTTAAACTAGGGCAGTTGCTTTCTACCCGTCCAGATTTGCTGAGTGCAGCTTATATTGAGGAACTATCGACCCTACAAGACGAGGTTCCCCCAGCACCTTGGTCAGAAATTGAGATCATTATTCGTAAACAACTGCAACGTCCCTTAGAAGAAACCTTCCGAACCATTAATCAACAGCCAGTAGCTGCTGGTTCCATCGCCCAAACCCACCGTGCTACCCTTGTAGATGGTAGGGAAGTTGCTCTGAAGGTACAGCGTCCAGGGATTGATCTGATTGTTCCCCAAGATATCGCTCTAATTCAAGGAATTGCTGATTTAGTTGCACGTACCGAATTTGGACAAAACTACGAAATCAAATCTATCGCTGAAGAATTTTGCAACGCTTTAGAAGCGGAGTTAGATTTTACCCGGGAAGCCAGTTTCACCAACCAGTTAGGACGCAACTTATCCCGAAGTAACTGGTTTGACCCTACCCAAATAGTAGTTGCGGAAATATACTGGGATTTGACCACAGCAAAATTACTGGTGATGGAGTGGCTAGATGGCGTCCCCATCCTATCAGCACAGTTGCTGAGCGAGAAAAATGGTCAAGATTCCCAAGCAGAACGCCAAGCAATTACTACTTTACTATTTCGAGCTTTTTGTCAACAACTATACATAGATGGCTTCTTCCACGCCGATCCCCATCCGGGTAATTTATTTTATCTGGGAGATGGTCGTATTGCTCTGTTAGACTGTGGCATGGTGGGCAGACTCGATCCCCGCACCCAGGGAATTCTCACAGAAATGTTGCTAGCAATTGTAGATTTAGATGCCCAACGCTGCGCTCAGTTAACCTTACAGTTAGCAACTTCTACCCAGCCAGTAATTTTAGCACGTCTGGAAAATGATTATGACCGCATGTTGCGCAAATATTACAACATGAACTTGTCTCAAATGAACTTTGCGCAAATAATTTATGAGATTTTACAAATCGCCCGCCAAAATAAAATTCGTTTACCCAGTAATATGGGTCTATATGCCAAAACTCTGGCGAATTTAGAGGGAGTAGCCCGAGGATTCAACCCAGAGCTTAACTTTATCGACGAAATTCAACCATTGGTTACAGATTTAGTGCGGCGACAGTTATTAGGTGATAGTCCTGTGCGATCGCTGCTGAGAACTGCATTGGATCTTAAAAGTTTGTCTTTACAATCTCCTCGGCAAATCGAGGTATTGCTAGACCGGGTAACATCAGAAACCTTACAATGGAATATGTCCTTGCGGGGTTTAGATAGCTTGCGCCGCACTATGGATGATGCCGCCAACCGTCTTTCTTTTAGTATTTTAGTAGGTTCCCTGATTATGGGTGCGGCAATTATCTCCACAAAAGCTCAGACAGTTCAACTCTCTTTTGTCAGCAATATCTTATTTGCTGTGGCAACTTTATTAGGGCTGTGGTTAGTTATTAGTATTTTGCGATCGGGTCGTTTAAGTTAATTTGAAATTAAGCTTATTTGCGGAATTCCCCATCCGCCTGTGCGGAGGGGATGGATTCTTGTCTTTAGTCCGAGGGGTCTGGATAATAGTTTTGTAGTAGAGTTTTGTAGTAGAATGTATATAACTCAGGATTAGCCGAGCTAAAGGGAATATACGGGTGAACCAGCTGTCTTGGTCGTAGCCGCTACATCTACTAGGCTAGTGAACATAACTGGAGTACCGATAGAATCTGAGTCAACCTATAAAGAGTACCCAGGGACTCTGGGAAAT
>JASJCY010000047.1 GCA_030065825.1 Nostocaceae cyanobacterium
GGGTAAGGGCACGGCACCTGTAATCTCTCGGTTTATTGAGTAACTTTGCTGACGCCGTGGGTAAGGGCACGGCACCTGTAATCTCTCGGTTTATTGAGTAACTTTGCTGACGCCGTGGGTAAGGGCACGGCACCTGTAATCTCTCGGTTTATTGAGTAAACTTGTTGACGCCGTGGGTAAGGGCACGGCACCTGTAATCTCTCGGTTTATTGAGTAACTTTGCTGACGCCGTGGGTAAGGGCACGGCACCTGTAATCTCTCGGTTTATTGAGTAACTTTGCTGACGCCGTGCCTAGGGGATAATTTATTTTTTGCTATTCCCTAATCAGGGTAAGGGCACGGCACTTGTAATCTCTCGGTTTATTGAGTAAACTTGTTGACGCCGTGCCCCTACGGGATAATTTATTTTTTGCTATTTCCTGATGGGTACGAAAATCTTGGGTTTTCATCCAAAGAAACTCGGTTTCTAGAATAGAGTCAAGAAATTACGAACCTTTTCCCAAAAATCCGTGTCACAATCAATAATAGACATCCAAAAATATGCGGTTATGTTCTGGGGAGAAGGACAGTTAATACACAACGGTAAATACAAGATAGAAAGATATTTGGGTGGTGGCGGTTTCGCGGTTACCTACCAAGCTATACATACAAAACTAAATCGTCCAGTAGTAATTAAAACCCCTAACATCAAAGTCCAGAACGATCCAAATTATGACAAGTATGTGGAACGGTTTATCAAGGAAGGACGTTTACTAGCAAAAGTCTGTGATTCTCCCCACCCGCATATTGTCCAGGTGATTGACTTGTTTGAAGATAACAATCGCCAATGTTTGGTGATGCAATATATACCGGGGATGAGTTTGTGGAAGTTTGTCCAACAAGAAGGAAGATTACCGGAAGCGGAAGCTGTTAAATATATTCGCCAAATTGGTTCGGCATTAGTAGAAGTACATAAAAAAGGGATATTGCATCTCGATGTTACCCCGCCTAATATTATGCTCAATTTTGAGTCGGGGATGTCTAATGGTAAGGCGGTATTGATTGATTTTGGCATCGCTGCGGATATGTCTCCACCCAGTAGTCTTTCTAGAACTTTTGGGAATAAAGCCTTTGCACCCTATGAATTAATCCGTATGCGTAAAGGGAGTCTTCGTCACGCCACAATGGATGTGTATTGTCTGGCTGCATCCCTTTATTATGCGGTTACGGGACAATGCCCTACAAATTCCTTTGACCGGAAGTTAGATGGTGAGGAATTAGTACCACCAAAGCAACTTGTACCCAGTCTGAGTGATGGGGTGAATCAAGCAATTTTGCAAGGAATGGCGTTGGAAGCAAAAGACCGTCCCCAGTCTATGCAGGAGTGGTTGGATTTATTTTCTAGCACTCCACCCCTACGTCATCAGGAAAACGCAAAACCAAACCTAACCCCCCAACCCCCTTCCCTAGCAGGGAAGGGGGAGAATTCAAAGCCTCTCGACTTGCAGTTGGGGGTGGAGAGAGGTTTGGAAGAGTCTGGAAAAACCCAAGAAGATGACCTAAGTTCCGAAAAAGGCATAGATTACACCAAGCTGCGGGACTATTTAGCAGCAGGAAACTGGAAAAAAGCTGACTATGAAACTTATCTCGTAATGCTGCAAGCTGTAGGACGCAAGGAAGGTGATTGGATGAGAAGTGAAGAACTATTAAATTTTCCTTGCACAGACCTGCGCACCATTGACTGTTTGTGGGTAAAATATAGCAATGGGCGTTTTGGTTTCAGCGTTCAGAAACGGATTTACCTGGAAGAAGGTGGTAAACCTGATGGTAAATATTATGAAGCTGCTTGGAATAAGTTTGGCGATCGCGTAGGTTGGAGAGTGAAGGATACCTGGATTTACTACTCAGATGTGACTTTTGACACCTACCTGGCACCGAGGGGTTATAGCAATTTGCCTCAATAAAAATCTTTGCTACTTCATGTACTTCCGCACTTTCAGTCACCTTTTGGTTATCCCAAGGTAAGCGCATCTGCCCAGGGGATGATTTTTTAGATTTACCTTTAATTTTCATCCCAGCCAGTAAACGACTACCCCAGTGATTTCTTTTTTCAGGCTTTGCTTGTGCTCTATATTTCTTACAGAAATCGCGATACTTAGCTGCACATTCATCTAGAGTTCTCCCCAACTGTAAAAAAGCTGGATGCCATTGGGTGATACCATCATTGCTAAGTCGGTCATGAGTGCCATAATTACTAAAATCATAGAAAAATCCTGGCTGCATTCCTGCTGCTTTGGGATTAGCGTGAATATAGCGCAGAGTATTTAACGCTCTTTTGGTATCTGTATTCGCAAAACCCGTACAGTGATATCTTTTCTCCCAAAAATGCCCTGTACGGTTCAACATCCGGTTAAAACACATCGCAGTATACCAATTTAACCAATGCATGATTTTGGGTAATTCTTGCGGTTGTCCAGGTTCCAACAAGTAATGCACGTGATTACTCATAATGCAAAGTGCATACAGCTTAAACCCAAATTTGTCCTTTGCTTTGTTAATCGCATACAGAAACACCTCCCGACACTCAAAGCGCGTCAGACGAAATTCGCGATTATTGCAACGGGTGGTGATGTGATAGCAAAATCCTGGTTGAAAATGTCGATGAGGACGAGGCATAAGAAATAGAATTTGTATTATTTTTTGATTAACTCTTGTAAGTGCAAGATATCAAGGATCTGACTACGAGTTTAAAATCCTCTTCAACCCTCAACCCTCCCCAAAATCTCTTTCACCCAAACCTCCTCCTGTGCTGACAAAGCTGGCTTTACAGGTTGCGAGTAAGCGATCGCCAAATCAAAACGTGCCCTTTCATACACTTCATTTAATAACTTCTGTAAATCCACCACTGGTTCAACTTCTCCTTCCCTTAACGGTACTGGAAAAGCGGGAATCGCATCTTTTAAACCAAAAGTATATAAATCTGCTTCCGGTCTACGGTATCCCCGACTTACCAAGATACGATAACCCGTGTCAGCAGTTCCCAAAATAGGCATGGGTTCCCCTCCTCTCAACAAATCAATTTCCACCAAACTAGTATTGGATGCGAAAATCTTGTGTCGTTTTCTTTCGTAAGCTTCCCTTCCCTCTCCCGAACGCTTATTTTTAGGAGAAAGTATCTCAATCACCGAAACTACCTCCCCAGTCTGGGTAGAACGCACTTCTAGAAATCTTTCAGTAACTTCTTCTGGTACGGGTACGGATACCTTTGTCGGTTCAGTCAGCTTCGCAGTTGTAACAGTACTCCCAGAGGTAGATTGATCGCGACGGGAAACCGCGACATCTGCAATTCCCACCATCAATACATCAGCCACGCTAGTATAAACCCGTTCCTCAATAGATACGCGATATTTCGGAACAATTTGCGGAGTTAGGTCATCAGCAATGGCAACAATCAAACGATTGTGTACCTGATGCCACAGTTCTGGCATTTCCAAATACGGATTCATCCCGGGAAATGGATTACCCATGAAGTTAAAATCAAGTCAAAAGTCAAAAGTCAAAAGTCAAAATATTTGTAACTAGATTGTAACTGCTGCAAAACAAGCCAGAAACAAACTGTGCAAAAATTGAATTGATAGCCCCTCCTGCAACCAGCAATGGCAAGAACCCCTGCTTTGAGGATACCTTTTCTAGAAAATGGCGATCGCCTAACTCGGAGTGAGTTTGAACGTCGCTATGATGCAATGCCCAATGTTAAGAAAGCTGAACTAATTGAAGGAGTGGTATACGTGGCATCAGCAGTACGTGCTAAAAGTCATGGTAGACCTCATGCTCAAATTATGACTTGGTTGGGTGCGTACTATGCAGCAACTCCTGGGGTTGACTTGGCTGATAATGCCACAGTGCGGTTAGATTTAGACAATGAACCCCAGCCAGATGCACTATTGCGAATTGAACCACAACTAGGGGGACGTTCTCGAATTACAGAGGATGATTACATTGAAGGCGCACCAGAATTAATTGTAGAGGTTGCTGCTAGCAGTGCTTCCTACGACATGAATGATAAGCTGAAGGTATATCGTCGTAATGCCGTGCAGGAATACCTTGTTTGGCAAATTTACGAAAATCGCTTGGATTGGTTTTGCTTGCACAATAGCGAATATATTAATCTAGAACCAAATGCAAAAGGTATTATTCAAAGTCAGGTATTTCCAGGACTTTGGTTAGCTGTTGATGCTTTATTAACTGGAGATTTAGCAAGGGTTTTAGCTGAGTTACAGAAAGCTTTAGCGACTCCAGATCACCAAGCATTTATTACACGGTTGCGACAAAATTAACTAACACCCAACCTCCATTTCCACATCATTACGAATTATTAAAAAATTTGGCATAATATGTATTTTACGTGTACGTCAGCTTGGGAATCTGCATCATGGGTCAAATCGTTTGGATCGCAAGACATGCAAACCGCCTCGACTTCGTAAATCCTGATTGGTTTCTCACTGCTGAACGCCGCTATGATCCACCATTATCAGATGATGGCATGGTACAAGCGCAACAGTTAGCCCAACGTATGCAGGGAGAAAAAATCGACCATATTTTTGCTTCTCCCTTTCTACGCACGGTGCAAACAGCGAATGCGCTGGCAGAAAAACTAGATTTACCCATTAAACTAGAAACAGGCTTAAGTGAATGGCTAAATCCAGAGTGGATGACAGAGGAACCTCAAAGACTACCTACCCCAGTTTTAGCGGAATTATTCCCCAGAATTGATACTAGCTACACTCCCCATATCGCAGCTAGGTATCCCGAAACACACTCCCAAGTACACCATCGTGCCGGACAAACCGCTCGAAGTTTAGCTACAGAATATTCTCCAGAACATATACTATTAGTGGGTCATGGTGCATCTGTCAAAGGTGCAGCCATGGGACTGGTAGGAGAAGCTTTCAACATTACAGAAAAAGTACGTCTCTGTAGTTTATACAAAATTGTACGTAAAAATCCTGAATGGTCTCTAGAATTAAAAGGTGATACTTCCCATTTGAGTCAAGTGGAAGAAGTAGTTCGATTTAATTAAGTCAACAACCCACCGAAGCGTCGGAGTACCGATGTAGTGGGAGTCAAAAGGAGGGAAGACAGATGAATTCAAAAAATCATCGGAGTGGAGACTCACACAATGGGAAGATAGGGAGAAATTCATAACTCCCAATTACCAATTACCAATTACCAATTACCAAGATATGGCATTATTATTAGCAGGAGATATCGGCGGTACAAAAACCATTTTGCGGCTGGTAGAAGTATCAGAACAGGAGAATCTAAGTACTATTGCAGAGGAACGTTACCGCAGTGGAGATTACCTGGATTTAATCCCCATGGTCAAGGAATTCTTAGGAAAAGCTGATGCCGGAACTCCACAGAAGGCTTGTTTTGCGATCGCAGGTCCTGTGGTTCATAATACGGCTAAACTAACTAATCTGGCTTGGTTCTTGGATGGTGAGGTGCTACAACAGGAACTTGGTATAAGTCAAGTTTCGTTAATTAATGACTTTGCTGCTGTTGGTTATGGTATCTTAGGTCTAACCCCAGAAGATGTATATACCCTGCAAGCTGGTAAACCTAACAAGGATGCACCAATTGCTATTATTGGTGCTGGTACTGGTTTAGGACAAGGCTTTTTAATTAAACAGGGAGATACTCATCAAGTCTTTCCTTCCGAAGGTGGACACTCGGATTTTGCCCCCAGAACGGAGTTAGAATTCCAGTTGTTGAAATATCTGTTAGATAAACATGATATTCAACGGGTATCCGTGGAAAGGGTAGTTTCCGGTTTGGGACTGGTGTCAATTTACCAATTTTTGCGCGATCGCCAAATTGCCAGTGAGTCTCCCGAAATTGCCGCAGTTGTCAGAACTTGGGAACAGGAAGCCGGAAGACAGGAAAAAAGTGTAGATCCAGGTGCAGCCATTGGTAAAGCTGCCCTTGAGAAAAGTGATCGCCTCTCGGAACAAACACTACAATTATTTGTAGAAGCCTACGGTGCGGAAGCTGGGAATTTGGCATTGAAACTGCTACCTTACGGTGGTTTATATGTTGCAGGTGGAATTGCACCGAAAATCCTCGCTTTATTAAAAGAGGGCAGTTTCCTTTTAAATTTTACCCAAAAAGGGAGAATGCGCAGCATCCTCGAAGACATACCCATACATATAATTCTGAATTCCCAAGTGGGGTTAATTGGTGCAGCTATATGTGCAGCTAGGTTATAACAGCTGGCAGTATATATCAAAATTCATGTCAAAATCATGACAATTAGATTTTTGTTATCATTAACTGCCGCAACTTTAGTATTTACCACTTTTACGGGGGTGGAAGCGCGTCCACCCCAAAGGGAAACTTCCAAAGCCAAAATAAAGCTATCGTCCTCCAAACCCAAGCAACCCAAGTGGAAGGTATTTACCCCTCCAGACAAGCGCTTTAGTGTCTTAATGCCGGGAACACCGGAAAAAGCCACTCAAGTTCAAAAAACCTACATGGGGGAAATAGAGTTACACACATTTATTGCCCAACCTCCCGATCAAGAAGTCGCTTATGTAGTTACATACAATGACTTTCCTTATAGTTATGGTCAAATGGCGACTTCCCAGAAAATACTGAATCATGCCCAGTATCTAGCATTAAAGACCACCCAAAGTAGGTTAGTCTCTGAGAGAGAAATTCGCAGTTCTAACGGTCATCCCGGTAAAGAACTTGAATATATCAATCCGGGAGGCAAAATTACGAAACATCGTATGTATTTTGCCCATGGAAGATTATACCAAGTTATGGTGATGACCACGAAGAAACAGCAAAAAACTTTATCTCAAACTATGGATGGATATCTAAATTCTTTTCATGTGATAGTCCAGCCATAAAACCTAAAACAAAAATTGAGCAATCAAACGCAAGACTGAGAAACCGGGTTTTTCTACGTACTGGAAAAAATTTCTGGTTTCTTGGCTACAAATCTTTATAAACCCGTTTTCTCAAGTTTTGATATCCCTTCTGTCTGCTTTAATATTTGAATTTTCATCTAATTAACCTAAGTACAAAAAGCAACAAAAGCTACAATAGTTTAAGTTGCTAGCTGCCTTATATCATATTAAATTTGACAGTAAATCCAGTTTTACAGGAATTTAATAAGAGTATAAGCTTAAATGAATTAAAAGTAATTACACTAGTCATAAAGTTTGAATATTTACTTAAATTTTAGCGTAATTGATATTTGAAAGCATTTAATTTTCAGGTTGCTAATATATACCTAAAGATAGGTTTTTTCGTGAAAATTTTTGATAACATCGGTGATTGTATGTATCCTTTGCAAATTTTGTCATAGAGATGTTTCTGTTGATAGCAGAGGAAACTTTAGTATCTAGGACACTTTAACGTGTCCCGTTAGGGTGCGAGTAGACCACTAAAAGTACAAAGTCTGGTCAAAAAATCCTTTTTTTCGAGGAGCGTTGAGATGATTCGTTTACCCAAATTTCTATTCGTTGCGCTAATTAGTCTTGTAACTTTGGTAGGATGTACCACGACGTCTACTGACCAAGCTTCCACCGAAACCTCACCTGCTGACAATCCACCTGCAAGCGTAGTTTCTGCCCCAGAAGAAATACCTACACAGGGTGTTGACAGCTTGGTAGTAGCTGTAAATAAAACTAAAGAGGCAGTTGAAGCTGGAAATTTTGAAATAGCCAAAAAAGAATTTCAAGGATTTGATGAAACTTGGGGTAAACTGGAGGGTGAAATCAAAGCTAAATCATCTGATGGCTACGAATCCATCGAAAAAACTATGGATGAGATTAGTGCAGCCCTGAAGGAATCCACACCCAACAAGGATCTGGTGCTGGAAAAGTTAGAATCTCTTAGCAAACAAATCACCACTATTCCTCAATAAGCAGCAATAGGTAAGTAGGTAGGCATAATTAATCCTTGCTGATAAATCGGGTTCTGCTCAGCAGAACTCGATTTTCGGCTTTGTTGAAACAGCATACATAATCAAAGGGGAAAGTTAGCCCCGAAGCAAGGTTTAAAGTCTCACCTCTTGTGGGCAAAAAATCCGTACGTAGGTTGAAACTCCGTTTCTTGTGGGCATAATGAATCACTGTTGCCTGTTGCCCGTTCCCTGTTTCCTGTTCCCTTTCATCCTTTACCATTTACCAACCCCTAGAGATATGATAACTATTCAAACAGAATTGATGTGAATTGGGTTAGATTATGGCAGGACATAGTAAATGGGCAAATATTAAGCGTCAAAAAGCAGTAGTAGACGCCAAAAAAGGTAAGACCTTTACCCAACTGTCCCGGGCAATTATTGTTGCGGCTAGAAGCGGTATTCCAGATCCAAATGGTAATTTTCAACTGCGTACTGCAATTGATAAGGCAAAAGCGGCAGGTATTCCCAATGATAATATTGAAAGGGCGATCGCTAAAGGTGCAGGAACCCTAGAAGGGGATGGAGATAGCCTAGAAGAGATTCGTTATGAAGGTTATGGTCCTGGAGGTGTAGCAGTACTAATCGAAGCCCTCACAGATAATCGTAACCGCACCGCTGCAGATTTACGGGCTGCCTTCAGTAAAAATGGTGGGAATTTAGGTGAAACTGGTTGTGTTAGCTGGATGTTTACCCAAAAAGGGGTTTGTACTGTTAAGGGAGTTACTGACGAAGAACAGCTTTTAGAAGCATCCTTAGAAGGAAATGCTGATACTTATGAAATGACTGATGAGGAAATCGCAGAGGTATTTACCGAAATCACCAATTTAGAAAGCCTTAACCAGACGCTGAAAGACAAAGGCTTTGAAATCAGTGATGCCCAGTTGCGGTGGATACCAGATAATTACGTTGAAATTACTGATGCAGAACAAGCGGTATCACTTCTGAAGTTAATAGACACTCTGGAAGCTTTGGATGATGTGCAAAATGTCACCGCTAACTTTGAGATGGTAGACCAGTTAATGACAGCTATGGCGTGAACCATGATATTGACAAACTGATGTTATTGAAGAAGTATTTGCTGGACACTCTATAAATGTATCTAAATACTCCAGCAAATATCAATACTAATCCACACTAGCCCTTTGTTGTAGGGCTAGCATTAAGCTTAAGATTCTTCTTGTTGTAAGATGGTGGGAATATCACGACTGGCATGAATGATACGTACCAATGTGAGTAATTATTCAACAGAAAAATCAAAAATTAGATACTGTTAAAAGCCCTTAATACCGCGTAGAAAAAACCTCCACAAAACGCGCAACCCTTTTACAGTAGGGGTTTAGCAATGCGCTTTACCCCTACTGTTGTGCAACCCACGATTATTCGTGAAGTGTCCCTGTTGTTTATGATTTGGCTAAATTTTGGTTAAGACAAACAATCCTGTAAAATTTCTCCATGACGAAGATGTAAGTAATTCGGAAGAAGATTTAGTGGCTGGTAGTAAAGTTGGTAGCGATTTGTGGTTAAGTGAATATCTCTCACCTTGGGATATTTACGTTCATGGTATTTCCCGTGTGTTGGTGACTAAACAGACTCCCTTTCAGGAAATGTCTGTTGTGGAAACGGAAAATTACGGTAATGCCTTAGTCTTGGATGGAAAATGGCAATCCTGTGTTGCAGATGAGTTTCTTTACCACGAACCTTTAATTCATCCGGCAATGTTCTATCATGGAGAACCAAGAACCGTATTAATTTTAGGTGCTGGTGAAGGTGCAACTGCTAGGGAAGTACTGCGGTGGAAAAGTGTAGAAGAGATAGTAACGGTGGATCTAGATGGGGACGTTGTAGAAGCCTGTCGTCAGTATTTACCAGAAATGCACGCTGGTGCTTTTAATCATCCCAAGGTTGAACTGATAATTGCTAACGCCTTGGAATATTTAGATAATACTACTCAAAAGTGGGACATTGTGGTTTTTGACCTCTCCGATGCGATCGCTGAAGGTCCTTCTTTCCAACTGTTTACTAAAGAATGTTTTGCCAAAATCCGCCGTATCCTCAAGCCAGAGGGATTTTTAATGATGCAAGCGGGTTCCTTGCTACTGTCACAACTACACCTACATGCACGATTAATAAATACAGTTAATGCAGTGTTTCCCAACGTCCAACCCTACAGTAGCTTTATCCCCAGTTTTGGCGAACCTTGGGGATTTGCGATCGCCTCTGCTAAAGAAATTGACACCCAAGTAGATCCAGAAAAAGTGGATTATATCTTAGCTACAAAAACTACTGGTGGCTTTAAAATGTTTGACGGTATCACCCTTTTAGGTTTGATGCAAACACCTGGACATATCCGCAAATTAATCGCCACTGAAACTCAAATTTTCACCCAAGCTGAACCATTAAAAGCCTTCGGTAAAGGTATTTCTAATTCACTTCAGGGTTAAAACCCTTATTCCCATTGCGGAACAGTTTTTTTGTAGAAGTCAAACCCTAACTGTAGCGCTATAGTCCCCTCCCGGAACAGTTTTTTTTGTGGAAGTTAAACCCTGACTTTAGCGCTATAGTTTTTCGAGACTATAAATATTCCCCTCGCAGAACAGTTTTTTTGTAGAAGTCAAAACCTGACTGTAGCGCTATAGTCCCCTCGCGGAACAGTTTTTTTGTGGAAGTTAAACCGTGACTTTAGCACTATAGTTTTTCGGAACTATAAATCAATACGGTTCAGTTAAGAAAAATAGTAGGTTGGGTGGAACGTACACGTAGTGTTCGGTGTAGGGTAGTGAAACCCAACAAAAGCGCTGATAGTGTTGGGTTACTCTACGAGAAGCCGCTCCGCGTCTATGTTCCTCAAACGCCACTTCCGACAACTTTGGAAAAGCAACGGAGTGGCTCCCCAACCTACGCCAGTTTTAGTTTCCAGGCTTAACTGTAGCTTGCATCACGCGCAGCAGTACGGTATTAGACTATAAATATTCCCATTGCGGAACAGTTGTTTTTGTGGAAGTCAAACCCTGACTCTAGCGCTATAGTTTTCCGGAACTATAAATATTCCCATCGCGGAACAGTTGTTTTTGTGGAATTCAAACCTTGACTGTAGCGCTATAGTTTTCCGGAACTATAAATATTCCCATCGCGGAACAGTTGTTTTTGTGGAAGTCAAACCCTGACTCTAGCGCTATAGTTTTCCGGAACTATAAATATTCCTATCGCGGAACAGTTGTTTTTGTGGAATTCAAACCTTGGCTGTAGCGCTATAGTTTTGCGGAACTATAAATACTCCCATCGCGGAACAGTTGTTTTTGTGGAAGCCAAACCCTGACTCTAGCCCTATAGTTTTGCGGAACTATAAATACTCCCATCGCGGAACAGTTGTTTTTGTGGAAGCCAAACCCTGACTCTAGCGCTATAGTTTTGCGGAACTATAAATACTCCCATCGCGGAACAGTTGTTTTTGTGGAAGCCAAACCCTGACTCTAGCGCTATAGTTTTGCGGAACTATAAATACTCCCATCGCGGAACAGTTTTGTTGTGGAAGTTAAACCCTGACTCTACCGCTATAGTTTTTCGTAAATAAAACCGTTCTCTTGCTCCCCCCTTGCCCTCTTTTGCCTAATTGCGTAAAAATAAGAATTAAGATGATGTAACTTATCTTAACAATGGCGCAAGTGCAGCTTTCTCAAACTGTTTTCCATTCCCAAGCCACCACACCACGACGGGAATATGATTATGATTTGGTAATTGTCGGTGGCGGAATTACTGGTTTAACCCTCGCCAGTGCGTTGAAAGATTCCGGAATCAGCGTGCTGTTAATTGAAGCGAGAGTGGCATCAGCAGCAGTAGCCAAAGGACAGGCTTATGCTATACACATGCTATCGGCGCTAATTTACCAGGGAATTGGAGTTTGGGACAAAATCCTGCCCCAAATTGAAACCTATCGTCATGTACGCCTTTCTGACGCTGATTATCCAGGGGTAGTAGAATTTGCTACCACTGATTTAGGGACGCCTGATTTAGGTTATGTTGCCGAACATGGGGCATTATTGTACCCATTACAGGAATTTGTCAAAGACTGTCAAAATGTCACCTATGTGTGTCCTGCAGAAGTCGTTGATACTCAATACCATAAAGACTTTGTGGGAGTGCAACTGAAGATTAACGGGGAAATGTGCACAGTCCGCAGTAAATTATTGGTAGCTGCCGATGGTTCAAAATCCCGCATTCGCCAAGGTGCAGGCATTAAAACCAAAGGCTGGAAATATTGGCAATCTTGCATTGTGGCTTTTGTGAAGCCAGAAAAACCTCACAACCATACTGCCTACGAGAAATTTTGGTCTAGCGGTCCGTTTGCCATTTTACCCTTACCTGGTAACCGTTGCCGGATTGTCTGGACTGCACCCCATGAGGAAGCTAAAGCATTATGTGCCCTGGATGACAAGGAATTTTTACAAGAATTAACCAAACGCTTTGGAACCCAGATGGGTAAATTGGAGTTATTAGGAGAGCGGTTTATATTTCAGGTACAGTTAATGCAGAGCGATCGCTATGCCTTGCATAGATTGGCTTTAGTTGGCGATGCAGCACACAATTGTCATCCGGTAGGTGGACAGGGTTTAAATTTAGGTGTTCGGGATGTTGCAGCTTTGGCACAGGTAATCAAAGAAGCACATCAAGAAGGGAAAGATATTGGTGATATCAAGATTCTCAAAGGTTACGAACGCTGGCGTCGCCAAGAAAACTTGGCAATTCTGGGTTTCACGGATTTGTTAGACAGGATGTTTTCCAATAATTTCTTACCATTGGTGCTGGTGCGTCGTCTCGGTTTATGGATTATGCAGCGCCTACCTTTGGTAAAAATATTTACTTTAAAGTTGATGATTGGGTTAAAGGGACGCACTCCCAAATTAGCACAACGTTGAGTTAGGAGTTATGAGTTATGAGTTTGGAGTTATGAGTTTGGAGTTATGAGTTTGGAGTTATGAGTTTGGAGTTATGAGTTTGGAGTTAATAACTCCTAATTCCTAACTTTTAACCTCAGTGTCTTGAACTGATTCTGACAAGCGTTTTGCTAACATCACCCCATAGTTTCACTCATTCGATAAATCTCTGTCAGGTATGAAACCAATCAGCACTCTAAAGTTCATTTCAGAATGTGTAGCTAAAATGTATTCTATGAGTTTATCCAGAATTTCTTCATCTTCTGGTATCCAATAAACCCTATCAAAACAGATAAAATCAGTTTCTAAATTTTCCCCATAAATTGTAAAGTCTTGTTGTATCGCTTGAATAAAAAAGAGGGATACTTCAGTATAACTGGAATCCAACTGAGTGAAGCACAGCACAAATCCGAAATCCTCTACGTGCAGGCTTGTTGGCAATTGTTTTCCTTTATATTTTCCTCTCTTTGAACCTACAAGGACAATGGAACCATCTTTATCTACCTTAATATCCGGATTTTCACCTACACGATGGCTGTACTTTTGTATTTTCTTGGCAGCCTTCAATATCTTCGGCTTAATCTCCCGATGAAAATCGTCAAATTTCTTGTCTTCTGAGTGCCCAGGAGACTTCCATTTATCGCGAAATATTATATGCATAAACATTGACATGGATCTCATAAGTATCTGGTGTAGGGATGAAGCCTAAAATTCAAGATAAATGACGACAGAAAACTGTCAGGAAAGAAGTCAAAATCATGACAAGTTCGTCCAGTGCAGCGCAGGATTAGCCTTAGGCACCATAATATCAAAATATTACATATAACTTTTCCGTATAAATATCTAATTTGGGGTAGATACATATAATTTTTATGAATATTATTTTTATGGAATAATGCTCCAATAAACTGACAAAAATTGCTGTTTTCTCAGCTTTACTAGAGACTATTAGCAATAAACCTAGAATTAGTACAATTTTTTCATGCGTCGAGACTCGATATTTTACAAACTATTTCAACAGTACCCCAGCTTACTCTTTGAGTTATTGACAAATCCCCCAATAAATGCGAATGAATACAAATTTGACTCAGTAGCTGTTAAAGAACCTACATTTGAAATTGATGGAGTATTTCTCCCACCTGAAAATAAAACCCCAGCAGTTGTATATTTCTGCGAAGTACAGTTTCAAAAGGATGAGCAGCTTTATGAACGGATATTTGCAGAATCCTCATTATATTTCTATCGTAATCGTCACAGATTCAGCGATTGGCAAGCAGTAATAATTTATCCATCCCGCAACATTGAACAAAATGATATTTATCCCCATCGCAACCAACTCAATGGAGATCAAGTACATCGGATATATTTGGATGAGTTGGGAGATATTCGTCAACTACCTTTGTGGGTAGCATTGATGGTACTGACTACTGTAGAGGAAGAAAAAGCACCACAAGAAGCAAGATATTTATTAGCAAGGAGTCAACAAGAAGCATCTCAGTCATTAAGCCGCGCCATAATAGAGATGATAACAACGATAATGGTGTACAAGTTTGAGAAATTAAGCCAAAGGGAGGTAGAACAGATGTTAGGAATTACGCTCAAGGAAACGCGAGTTTACAGAGAAATTAAGGAAGCAGGAGAAAGATCGCTAATTCTTCGTCAACTACCTCGACGGGTGGGAGAATTACCCCAAGAAGTTCGCCAGCGTGTTGAAACTCTGTCTTTAGAACAATTAGAAAATCTGGGTGAAGCATTACTCGATTTTCAAGGAATGGATGATTTACAGGTTTGGTTAGAAGCACTTGAAAAGTAAAAAAATTAACCTATGTAACCTGAGGCGATCGCTAATACTAGCTTCGATAAATTCCCCAACAGAATATTCACATCGAAACTGCTGCTTAAGTTTGTGACGCCACAAATCACTACCAGCAAGGGTTTCTATATTTAATTTTTGGTTATTTTGATATATTCTATACTTACTATAGTCAAGAAAATAAATTATAGTCATGACTCTTGGGAGGATGAGAAAACCTCGATCCCCAAGCCGAAACCCTCAAAAGCACTAATAGTGAGCAAGTTAACCGTCAATGAGATTTAAACCAGATGAGGTACCCAGACAAAATCGAAAAATAAAAGTCAAAAAAGTTAACCATGACCACTAGTAATGCTAGAGTGTCAACTGAAGTTTGTTCGGCGTACAGTTGTTCTTGAAGGGTAGTTTGAAGGAAGTATGTAGGATTCAAAGGTGTTATCGTAGGCTAGTCTGAAACTAACCCAACCATAAAGGAATAGGACATGTACTATTAAAGTACTTTATCCTAACCTGTATCTAACACCTCCGGCATATATCCTTGACACTATCTTACGGGAATTCCTCAAAACCACAGACTTCTTTCGTCAAGAACATTTATGTGAAGTTTTCAGCGGGTATCAATGCTGAAGAAGCTACAAACAAAGCATATTTCTTTAATGGTGGGTGCAGGACTATCTGCGTTCATAGCTGGGGCTATGCTGTCATCTCCGGAGACTATGGAAACTGTCGGTGCATGGCTACAGCAATTGCAAAATCAACAACCAGAGAAGCTCTCCCCGGCAAATAAAGCCAAATCGGAAGTTTTCTCGTTGGTATTGCAATCCCCTCCAGAACGGGCTGCTAAACTGAGGGAACTAACCAAAAGTTCTTCCTCATCGGAACGCAATCGCGCTCGCTATTTGTTGGCGAGTGATTTAATTGACGCTAAACAAGCCAAACCAGCCTTAGAATTACTCAAAGGGTTGGACAATAGTTACCCAGCTCTTGCTCCTTATATTCTCCTAAAACAAGCACAGGCTAGGCAAATGTTGGGTGAGGGAGGCAAAGCCTCGGATCTTAGACAAGCGGTACTTAAACGCTATCCTCAAGAGGCTGCAGCTGCTAAATCCTTGTATCTAATTGGACTCAAAGAGTATCAAGATAGGGCGATCGCCGAATTTCCTTCCAATCCCCTGACTTGGGAAATCATCCGTCAGCGATTGCAAAAAAATCCCAATCAGCCACAATTACGCTTAATTTTGGCAAAATATGCCTATGAACGACCAGGAATGGTGGCTGCTTTAGATCCTCTGGCTAATGATCCAACCCTCAAGCCAGAAGACTGGGAAATTGTGGGGACGGCATATTGGGAAAATAATGTATTTGGCAAAGCCGCAACCAGTTACGCTAAAGCACCACCTACACCACGGAACCTCTACCGACTGGGAAGGGGATGGCAAATCAGTAAGGAACGAGAAAAAGCGATCGCAGCCTATCAAAAATTAGTACAGCAATTTCCCGATGCGCGGGAGACGGGTAATGCCCTGTTGCGGTTAGCAGATATGGCAAGAACCAATCGGGAGACTTTGCCCTATCTGGACCAAGTTATCAGTAAATTCCCGGATTTGGCAGGGAAGGCACTGGTTAAAAAAGCGAAAATTCTCACAGCTTTAAGGGATAGAAAATCAGCCGAGGCAGCACGGGAATTACTGATAAGCAAGTACGGTAATACGGAAGAAGCGGCACAGTACCGTTGGCAAGTTGCTAAACAAAAAGCAAAAGCAAAAGATTACGACGCTGCCTGGAGTTGGGCTGAACCCATTCCCAAGAATAATCCCAAGAGTATTTTGGCTCCGAGAGCGGGTTTTTGGGTGGGTAAATGGGCAACAAAACTGGGTAAACAAGCAGAAGCTAAACAGGTTTATGAGTATGTAATTAGTAACTTTCCTTACTCTTACTATGCATGGCGTTCGGCGGTAATTCTGGGACTGAATGTTGGTAATTTTAACAACGTCCGTCAGATGAATCCGGAAGTAGCAGCAATTGAACGTCCCCTACCCCCTACTGGTTCTGAAACTTTCAAGGAGTTATATTTACTGGGTGAAGATAGGGATGCTTACCTACAATGGGAGACGGAATTTCAGAACAAAATGCAACCCACGGTGGCAGAACAATTTAACGAAGGGTTGATGCAATTTGCCAGGGGACAGCATTTACAAGGAATTAGCACCATTGCCAAACTAGAAGACAGGGAAACCCCCGAAGAGAAAGCCGAATATGATGCCTTGAGTAAACAGATTATCTATTGGCAAGCTCGTTATCCATTTCCCTATCTCCAGAAGATAAAATATTGGTCAGCAGAGCGTAAACTCAATCCATTGCTAGTAACTGCTCTCATGCGTCAAGAATCGCGGTTTGAGCCAAAAATTAAGTCTGTGGCTGGTGCGACTGGTTTGATGCAAGTAATGCCAAGTACGGGTAAATGGATTGCCGAGAAAATAAACTTGGATAAAACACCAGACTTGGAAGATCCTAACGATAATATCATGTTGGGTACTTGGTACTTGGATCACACCCATGAACAATATGGTAATAATTCCCTGTTAGCGATCGCTAGTTATAATGCTGGTCCTGGTAATGTTTCTAAGTGGTTGAAAACTCTGTCGAAACAAGATCCAGATGAGTTTGTGGAAAAAATTCCCTTTGGTGAAACCAAAAATTACGTGCGTCAAGTGTTTGGAAATTACTGGAATTATCTGCGACTCTACAATCCGGAGATTTCTGAAATTGTAGCGAAATACTCCCAAGAGCATCCGCAATTACCCGCACATTAAAGGTAGAAAATGTGGGAGCATCCCAATTTTTATGCAATACCCTTGAAGGGTATCGCTACACGGACGCTTGCCTGCCTAGCCTTCTAGGGTTTGGGTGTTTTTCAAAAATTGGGATGCTTCCGAAAATGTCTGGGTTTAGTAGGTAGGGCTATGCCCTACTTATCTTTTATGGGCACGACATCCACAATTTATCGGTGTAGAAAGTAACTTAACGGATGCCGTGCTTCTACTATGATTCGTTATTATTTTATTCTTTTCCCGGAGAGGGGTGGCTTTAGTTCCGGGGTGAGGTTTTATATTTAATTTCACCTAGTACTCAACCACATTAATTTTGACAAGTCGCGGGTGTTTAGATCCCCGACTTCTTTAAGAAGTCGGGGATCTGTGACCCCTCGTAACTAATGTGGTGGACTACTAGTTACTTAGGAATTATATTGCGTAGCTTGCGCTTAAAAATACGTAGGGGAGGCAAAAAGAAGCGCAACGCAGCCTTTACAGGATGGTGCGTTAGACTAAAGTCATAACGCACCCTACAGATACTATGATTCGTTATTATTTTATTTTATGAAATAGCAGTTTTATGACTAACAAATCATGCATTAATTATCAATGTATGAATTTTATATTGGGGTGCATGGGTGAACAATTTATCAGATGAGGAAATTTATCGGGAAGTTGGGAATATAACAGCAAGGTATCAACTTAAACTTTATCAATGCTATGAATGTGTAAAAGCAGTAATGCAGTGGTTGCAGGAAAAAAATATCAAGGGCAGAATTATTAAAATTCAAACATCTGATGGTGAAGATTATATAATTAGTAAACGTTTAGAAAATCAGGGTATCAACGAATCAATTACACGTAATGGAATTCATTATGGGGTAGAGGTTCAAGGAAAAGTTTTCGATAACCTCTCAGCGAAAGGATTGACTAGAGAAGATTGGTTGAATGATTTTATCTGTCCCAGTGGAGAATTTTTGGTTAACTATCTGGATAAAATATAAAATTTAAGTATCAGATAAATGGGAGGGAAAATGAGTAAACTTTTTGAAATTTTAGATAAAATTAGAGTCCGACCAGGAATGTATATAGGTCGTGCATCTGTCAGTGATTTATTTCACTTTCTGGTTGGTTTTAAAACTGCTTTAAGAGAATTAGGAGTTAAAGCAACTGAAGAAGAAATGGATTTTTATCGGGAGTTTCAGCCTTGGGTGCAAGAAAAATATCATGTATCAACTTCTAATTCCTGGGCAAAGATAATTCTGCTTTATTGTGGTAGCGAGAAAGAAGGTTTAGATGCTTTTTATAAATTGTTAGATGAGTTTCAAAATCGAGATAAAAATTTAGATGTAAAAGAAAAAGTTGTTAATAGTTATGAAAATATAACTGAAGATCAAGAAGAAAAATCCAGCGAATCGAGAAGAATAGTCCGTGAAAGTCTTAATGATACTATGATTGATGTTGCTACGACTGAAGAGATATCGGAGAAAGAGGATAGTGTCAACTCATAATTGAGAGGTTAAAAGATGAATACTCCTCAATTAATAACTACTACTCTAGAAGAATTTTTAAAATTACCCGAAACAAAACCCGCAAGTGAATATATTAACGGGAAAATCTATCAAAAACCGATGCCACAGGGCAAACATAGCCGATTACAAACTTGCTTATCTACTTCTATCAATCAAGTAGGGGAACCTCAAAAATTAGCACTAGCGCTGACAGAATTACGTTGTACATTTGCAGGTCGTTCAATAGTTCCAGATATTTCTGTGTTTGAATGGCAAAGAATTCCTCTGGATGCAAATGGTCAAATTGCAAATAAATTTGAAATAGCACCCGATTGGACAATCGAAATTATCTCACCAGAACAATCCCCAAACAAAGTTATTGGTAAAATTATATTTTGCATCAAACATGGTACAAAATTAGGTTATTTTATTGATACTGAGGATAAGTCAATTAGAGGTTGTTTGAGGGGTCCAAAAGGTTACTTAAAACCTCTCTGGTAAACCTCTCTCCTACTAGGAGAGAGGCTTTAAAACCCCTATTTTTCTGTTCCCCTTCCCTTGTAGGGAAGGGGTTAGGGGTTAGGTTTTTAGGGTTGTGATGTTAAATATAATACTTTTCAAACATCCTCTTACAGTTTTTCAACCTAATCAATTACCAGAAGTGAAAGAAAAACAAGACATTCTACCTGTTTTAGATGTTCTGGAAAATTGGCAACTGACAGTTGAAGATGTATTTAATTGGTTAAGTTTTGCCTAAATTCTTTACCAGATAACGGAATAGAAATAGAATCAGAATATCGAATAAGAATAAGTAATTATAGCGGTTTTCACCCTTGTGCAATACAAAGAAAGACCTCACCCTCTGTCCCTCTGCGAACTCGCAAAGAGGGATGTCCGGTCTTGTCAGGGTGAGGTTTTTGGTGTATTGGACTCAACCGAAAAGCGCTATATTCACGGACACAATTCCCGATCGCTCTCCACCATCTTGGAATTATGGTCAAAATAATCATCCAGCCAACTACAGCCTTTATCCAATAAACTTTCTAATTCCAAATCTGCTAAGTTTTGTAAAATTACCGTACCTTTGTCACCACCTACAACTAAAGTCTTACTATCAGGACTAAAACTAACGCTGCTAAGTTCTTGTTTTTGTCCCTTCAAAGTAATTAATAGGGTGAACAGGGTGCCTTCGCGATTCCACACCCTTACTTTGTCATAGCTAGTAGCAGCCAAGGTTTTGCCATCGGGACTAAAACTCACACTTGTGAAGCGATCGCCATCTTGTCTTAAGGTTTTCAGTAGCTGACCTTCTGGTGTCCACAGTCTTACCGTCCCATCAATACTTGCGGAGGCAATAGTCTTGCCATCAGCAGACCAAACTACCCCGTAAACTGGACGAGAATGGTCTGTAAAGGTGTAGAGTAACTTCCCATCCCTATTCCAGATTTTGACGGTTGTATCGTCGCTTGCAGAGGCAATTAAGGAACCATTTGGGCTAAAGCTGACCCAATTAACCACCTTTTTATGCCCGGATAAGGTTGTTAACAGTTTACCATTGCGATTCCACAACTTTACGGTTTGATCGTGACTTGCTGAAGCGATAGTTTGACCGTCTGGTGACCAACTTACACCCAAGACTTTATCACTATGTCCCGACAAAGTGTTAATTAGTTGACCATTGCGATTCCACAGCTTTACGGTTTGATCGTGACTTGCTGAAGCTAGCATATTGCCATCGGGACTAAAAGTTACATCCCAAACTTCATCTTCATGTCCCGACAAGGTAGTTAACAATTTACCATTTGGATTCCAGATTTTCACGGTTTTGTCTTTACTGGCAGAAGCAATTACTTCACCTTTGGGGGAGAAACTAACTTTAGTAACCTCATTACTGTGACCGGGAAGTTTTCGCAACTGTACATTTTGCCAATGCCAAAGTTTAATTGTACTGTCGCTGCTAGCGGAAGCAAGGATACGACCATCGGGGCTAAAGCTGATATTATTAACCCAATCATTATGTCCTTTAATAGTATTTAACAGCTGTCCTTGCAGATTCCAAAGTTTTACCGTCTGGTCTATACTTGCTGAGGCAATGATATTACCTTGGGGGCTAAAAGTAACACTCTTTACTCCATCTTTATGTCCAAACTGACCGGACAAAGTATTAACTAATCTGCCTTTTTTATCCCAAATTTTAACGGTGGTGTCAAAACTTGCAGAAGCAATGTAGTTACCATTTGGTGACCAAGTGACATCTAAAACTGTATCTGTATGTCCTGTAAGAGTATTTAATAATTTACCTGTTTGACTCCAAAGTTTGACAGATTTGTCTGTAGCAGCAGCAATTGTCTGTCCATTGGGAGACCAAGCAAGACTAATTACCGCTTTATCATTTCCGGTAATAGAGTTAAGTAATTTACCTTCTCGGTTCCAAATTTTGATAGTTTTATCAGCACTAGCAGAAGCAATTTGATTACCATCTGGGCTAAATATCACACTATTGACTACATCTTGATGTCCTTGCAAAGTATTAATGAATTTACCGTCTATACTCCATATTTTGACTGTTTTATCTGTACTAGTAGAAGCAATAATCTTCCCATCTGGACTAAAATTAATGCTATTTACTCGGTTACTATGACCTTCGAGAGTATGGAGTAACTTGCCATTTTTTTGCCAAATTTTAATTGTATTGTCAGCACTAGCGGAAGCGATTAAAGTTCCATCTGGACTAAAACTTAAACCATTTACCTCTGAGGTATGTCCTTCTAAACGGTTGCGTTCTTTAATGTTATAAACTACTTGATATAAAGCTGTACGCACCTGTTCTTGGGTTGCAGAATCGGGTAAAATTGCCCTTTGTAATTTTCTCCCTGCTTTTAAAGCTTGCTTGAGGGAATCAATGTCTTTGTCTAAAGGAAAAAGTGCTTCACTGGATGCACTAGCAGCTTGACTCGCAATAAGTAATGCTTGTCTCCACTGGTAAACTGCCATTGCAATAGAAGCTGTTAATGCCAAGATAGCTACTACTGAAATGGAGAGGATAATTTTCAGAAAATGATTTAATCTCGCTTCACTAATTCTTTGCTTTTCTGTATTAATTAACTCAGCTTCTAACTGTTGCTGTTTTAATTCAGCAATTTCCAATCGACTAAGTTCTTCCCGCTTGCGCAGTTCTTTTAATTCTGTCAGCAAGTCTAATCCTTGTTGGGGTTCTTTATCTAATAGTTTGGGTTGTTGTGTTTTTTGCTTCAATGCACTATTAAGTCTGCCAATTTCTTCTTCCTGTTCTTCTACTTTATTTCTGAGTAAATTTAGTTGTTTCTGCCAACTGGATTCATCTTGTTGCAGGTAACGAATTAAATCTACTAAATAATCATGAATTAATTGATAGCGTTCGGGAACGTCAGGAAATAAAATCACTAACCCAGAACGAACTAAAATCTCTAATACTAAATCTAATTGTTCAGCATTTTCTAAATCTGCTATTTCTGCTGACAATTCGGCACGAGTTTTAAAAGGTCTTTTGTTATTTTCATCTGTTAACAAATACAAAACCAACAAAGCCGCACGTTCATTGTCAGCACCACAATCTTTAATTAACTCTTTGATATATTTTTCAATTAATTTATTTGGTCTGTATGGTTTATATTGCTCCAGGGTAGTAATTCTTTTATCTTGTAATTGCGCTCCCACAACTTGCAATTCAATCGGACGCACCTCTCCTGATTCTGCTGATAAATCTTCGACAACAGCATCAATTAAAGCCGCTTCTAAGTTAACTTGCGACCTTTCCGTTAACTGTTGAATCACATTTTTGGCATCTTGAATCGAAAAATTATTTAACTGATAGCGGATGTGATTATCTAAAATATTGTTATTAATTAAATCTAACCCACCTATTTTTTTAAATTCCAAGAGATGATGTATATAATCTTCCCTTAAGGAAAAAATTATCTTCACAAAAGGAATCTGCAAAACATCACAGATAAAATTATCAAATTCTGCCTTTTGTTTGCGGTCAGGATAACCAAAGAAAAATTCTTCAAACTGGTCAAAAATTAAAACCGTAATCAGATAATTATTTGCATTTTCTTGTAATTGTTGCAGAATACCATCAATGGTTAAAGGAGTGTTAGGATAAGGAGGAACTTGCATAACTGTTTCTCCTTGGGCTTCAGTAATCGCTGTTGCCATGGATTTACCTAATTCCCGCACCCAATCGGTATAAACTTGTAATACCACGGGAATAGCAATTTGGTCACCAATAGTTCGATTTTGCAGCGCAGGAACCAATCCCGCAGTCACGGTGGAACTTTTACCCACCCCCGAATGACCGTGAATTACTGTCAATTTTTGTGCAGGACGACTGATTCTGGCAATTAACTCGTTGATGTTTCTTTCCCTACCAGAAGCAGAAATTTCTAGGGCAATAGTACCACTGCCAACAGGAGATTGCAAAACCGGGTTAGTGTCTTGTCTTTGAGGTTCCAGTCTTCCAGCACCAATAAAGGCACGAAAGCCGTACTGCTGTTCCACAGAACGCCGTTTTTGCCTAATGATAAAAGCTTCTAAATACTGATTTTCTTGAAAATAGAGTTGACGTAATTTCCGCAGGAGACGAATGTAGCGATGGGCATTATAGCGATAATCGCTATTTTCCAGGGCAATTTGTAGTTCTTCACTAGCGGTTGCTAAGTTTTGTTGTGCCAGTTTTTCCTCTTGAATATGTCGCTGTGCTTTTGCCAAAATCAAGCGATAAACTTGCCCCAATAACAATGGAAATAAACCTTCATCTATGTCATTCCTCTCTTGTGCTTCCGATAATTTCCATAGGGCAATTTGTGACAATTGAATCGCTTTCAGCCAATCACATTCCCTAATAGCAACTTCAGCCAAAAAGCCATAATCACAACCAAGTTGCATATTGGTACCATAGGTTTGATGCAACTCCAAAGACTTTTCAACTAAGTTATTTAATTCTCGCCACTTATGTAACTGTTGTAAAACTTCCGCTAACCAACTAATAAATTGAGCAACAATATCCAAATGTTCTGCTTTCTCAAAAACCCCCAAGCATTTTTGGAAATATAATTTAGCTTGTTTCCAATGATGGCGACCCTCAGAGTGACTTCTTTCTCCCAAGCGGTAGTAGCATAACCCAATGGAAAATAACAACACTCCCTGTCTGAGGTGATGAGGAGATGAGGTGATGGGGTGATGGGGTGATGGGGAAGTAGGGGTGGGGTTTCCCCACCCAGGAGTAAGGGGAAATTCTACCTTATCTTCCCCCTCTTCCCTCTCTTCCCTTTCTTCCCCCTCTTCCCCCTCTTCCCTCTCTTCCCTCTCTTCCTCTTCCTGTTGTTGCCAAAATTCCAAGCTTTCTTGAAAATGGATTAGGGCTAAATTGATGCGATCGCTCACATATTCATCCAATCCAAACACAAATTCCAGACTAGCTGACAATCGCGGTTGCAAATCAACACCGCGACTTTCTAAGTCTTTGATGGCATATTCAAATTCATAGCTACTATAATCCCGGACTTGTCTTAAATTGCCATGGAGATGGTAAACTTGATATTCTGGGGCTGGGATAGCACTATTTTTGAGAAATTTCGCAAACAGAGAGTCGGTTTCTTCTTGCAGAAATTCCATTAACTCCTCTGTTGTCATCTCAAAGCGAATCGGAGTTGCTGCCCAACTAGCAAAATCAGGAGCAAAGCGTCGCATTTGATACAATACCTCATCATTTACCCATAAAACCATAGGAAATGGGTGGCGTTTGCGAAATTCGTCGCGGATATGGTTAATAGTACTGAGTAAGTCATCAAGAGCATCTACTGATTCTAATCCTAACACCATCAAAGCCGATGGTTCCCGATTATCAAGTTGTGAATGAATGGTAGTATAAAGACTTGTGACATTGTGGGGTACAACTACCCTTTGCAGCCAGTGGTTAGGTAAATGTACCCCTTGCAGCTGTCGCAATATTCTTTCTTGCAAGCGTCGATAATTACAGCGCACCAAAACCAGGGAAAATTGATTGTCAGAAAAGGCGATCGCTCTTTCCAGACACTTTAAGGAACGCTGATTACGTGTTATTGCATCTTCTGTTTGGCTTGGTGCTGCCATAATTGAAATTTCTCTGTTTCTGCCAAAAAGGGATTAACGGAAAACCAAGATCCTTGATGATCCCAGTATTCAAACACAAACAAACTCCGCAAGAGAATTTGGTATTCTATATCACCTCTGACTTTTTGTTGTTCTACGACTTGAAAGATTAGTTCCCATTCATCATCTGTGATTGCTTTGACACGATAATCGCGGTGTTCCCTAATCACCCGTTCTAAAAGCGCACGTTCAAAGGGTGGATCTTTCTCCCGAATGCAGTCAAATAACAGACCAAGAAAACTCCGTACATGACCACCACTAATTAAACACAATCGATCTAAAGTGTCTGGGCTATCAAACAGTTCTTCTATATAATCTACCCTTTTTTCTGCCACAATGTCAGGAAATGCTCTAGCTAGCACCATTTGTCGCATTAGGGCTAATCCTTCGCTGTAAACCTCTCCATTACGTAGACGTACTGGAACCATGGGTAGGACTTTCGGTGCGACTCCACCCCCTAAACGGTGCTGTAATTCAGCGCTATCATTGGAAAATGTCAGAGATAGGGGTATTGTATAAACTACATGGCAATTGAGTTTACGTAACTGTTCCCCCCGGTCGATAAATAGGTAATCTGGAAGTGCCCGTCCGGACGGTAAAGTTCTAATTCCCACCCGATCTAAGTTGTCAACAATTACCACCAGTCCTTTTTTACCCCTGGCTTTTAACTCTTTATTTGCCTTTCCTAACAATTCTTGATTGATAGACTGCAAAATATTTTCTGTGCGCGGTTCTAGATAATCTCTTAACCGTCGTCTTAGCTGGGTACTTTCTTTAGTTTTAGCAGTAATTTTCGCAATCCCAACAGATAATTCTCCTTCTACGTCCACATCCATTGGTGTTTGCAAAAAATCTTTAACTTCCGTAAACAATTTGGCAAAATACCTCGGATGTAGACGAATTTGCATTGCTTCCAGGCTTTCACTTACCTGTCCGGCGATCGCTAATAAAATATCCGTCACATCCAAGTCTACCATTTCCAATACATGGGTGGACTCAAAGTAAACCACATGAAATTGCTTTTGTTCTAATTCAGCTTTTAACCGTAACAATTCCGTTGACTTTCCGCAGCCAATGTGACCTGTAAATAGCTGACAGGTTGGGGTATCCGGTGATATTATTGTGATGGTACGCTGCAATGCTTTAATCATCTTGCCACCCCGTACTGAGGCAAAATCAATATAATATCGGCGATCAGCAGCATCTCCCATCATTAGAGGTCTACTCGGATTACAAGTCTGATAAAATCTTGCTAAATCTAGGAGCATAACTAATCCAATTTGCTTGGTTGAAGATGGGAATGAAAAAATAGTTGAATAACTATATTTATTCTTAAATAATTGTGTTGATATTTATGCATCTTCTCCAGAATACAAAATATTCTCACTTATTTCCGGATATTTTATAACTTAAATATCACCGAATTTCCAATCAAACCTCAAAAAATGCTTCATATAATAAAAATCTAGGTTTTCAGGTTGATAAATTAGCAGTGATATTCGATTTTTTATCCAGCGACAAGATGGAAATGCGACTTGAAATATCACCAATAAAATTCTCCAATTACATAATATTCGATAATATTGGTTGGATAATACTGGAGTGAAATTTACAAAGAAAATTGTACCGATAATTTCTGACTCCACGGTAAATTACACAAATCATATTTTGCTTCATTCTCAACAGAACCAAAAAACTGGGTTTATGAACGAAAAATCAAGGTTTTGAGACTGAGAGACTTACAATAAAAGCCCCGGCAGTTGCTATAATTCTGGAAACCCTCCCAATGCGCTACCTCGCTTTTGAGTCTTGGTGCATTCCGGTGCGACAATAGTCTTTTTTTGATAGCACCTGCAATTGCCTATTATCTAAGATATTAATTTAATGAACTGAGTCAACCAATTTCGATTTGAGATTGACGTTAGCGCAGCGTTGTGACAGCACTTTTTATATTTATTTTGCCCACATTCTTACAGGAACTTGTACCAAACAAAACAAACAATCCAAAATTGAAAATCCAAAATCTAAGAAGTTGTTTATAAATAAAAGGTAAAGAAGAAAGAAACCGGGTTTGGAATAGGTGGAGAACCGAAAATTTGAGTATGTATGCCAAAATAAACCCGGTTTCTAGACCCTCACGGGAGTTTTATATTTATTTTATCAACACTCTCTTATCCCTCGGATTTTTTTCCCATTCCCTATTCCCTGTTCCCCATTCCCCATTCCCTGTTCCCCATTCCCTGTTCCCCATTCCCTGTTCCCCATTCCCCATTCCCTGTTCCCCATTCCCGATGAAAAAACTCCATTTTTCGACTGAGACTAAATTTAATTAAAATATGATTAAAATGTAATTTTGATGACTGAATGCTCATGATAATGGGACTATAGTAGGCTAAACCATTATATTATTAGCAATAATTAGCCTGAAAAACAGTCAATAACAAACAAAAAAAAAGACAGAAACTGCCCATACTTAACAATAAACAAGAAAGAACAAATAATTTTATCCAGTTAATACCTGCATATATTTGCGTCCTTCTGTCTGAGACATTCTTTGGGTTTCTGGTCTCGTGCTGATATTTGCCCATTCCAGAAATTATCTTGATTATTGTTTCCCAAATCCATATTCCCAGAATCAGAGAAACTTGGATATAACTGATATGTTTTGTAATTAACAGCCAAGCTAGCACCCGCTTGCAAAAGCAAAATAGGTAAGGTGATAAAACCAACATAAAGAATCCTAGTCACAGATAACCTCCGTTAAACATTGCTTTTTTTGAGTTATGTTAGATGGATCAAAACCAGTCCCAAGGAATAAAATCGCATCTTTTCTTAGTGTTAAGGTGTCTCAAAATTGATGATGCAATTGATTGAGATGGACAGCAAATTGTTCCACCTTATTTTCAGACTGGACGCTAAGGGGACTATTTGACCTTCTACTCACTTATGCAGATAAAATCCCTTCACAACCGGAAAAACAAGAGGGCAACTCAAAAAAATTTAACTCTAGCCACTTCTTTCGATACAATAGTCAACAAAATCATGCCCAATAGCTGACTCATGACGCCTTCACAAGACGCAGACACCGCTACTGTTCCTGATATCGACCTGGAAGAAGACAGCAACAGCACAATAGATCCTCTCGATGAATTACCAGGTGAAGTCGAAATGTCTCTTTTCGATCACCTGGAAGAATTGCGACAGCGAATTTTCTATGCATTGATTGCTGTAGCAGTGGCTGCGGTTGGCTGCTTTATTGCTGTCAAACCCATTGTCCAACTGTTAGAACTACCAGCACAGGGAGTAAAATTCTTACAACTTGCTCCCGGAGAATTTTTCTTTGTCTCCATCAAAGTTGCTGGTTACGGTGGCTTGTTGCTTTCTAGCCCATTTATACTCTACCAAATTATCCAGTTCGTACTTCCAGGACTGACAAGGCGCGAACGGGGTTTTTTAGCACCCATTGTTTTAGGCTCTAGCGTTTTATTTGTCGCGGGGTTGATATTTGCCTATTTTGCCTTGATCCCAGCCGCCTTAAATTTCTTTATTAGTTATGGTGCGGATGTTGTAGAACAACAGTGGTCGATTGAGAAATATTTTGAATTTATATTGTTACTGTTATTTAGTACTGGGTTGGCGTTTCAAATTCCGGTGATTCAATTGTTACTTGGTGCTTTGGGAATTGTTTCTTCACAAAAAATGCTTTCTGGTTGGCGCTTCGTGGTTATAGGAGCAGTGGTTTTGGGAGCTGTTCTCACACCTTCTACGGATCCCTTGACTCAATCTTTGTTAGCTGGAGCGGTCTTGGGACTCTACTTTGGTGGTGTAGGGTTTGTGAAGTTGATTGGAAAGTAAGCGGATCACAGATTATAATGATTACACTGATTACACGAATTACACAGGTCAGTGTAATCTGTCCCATCTTACTCCCATGTCTAAAGCCAGTTGCTCTCCAAGGTGTCAGGAGTTTGATCAACCAACAAACCCTATATATTGCTATGTCAACAAATCATGATAAAAAAAATGGCAGGGTAAACCCACGGATAACTAACTATAGCATCAAATTTGGAGACTGTAAACCTTGAAATCTCGTTCCCTCCAAAATGAAATCAGTTGTGCCAAATCTGGATTTTCGGGAAGAAAAGAACATTTTGGAAATTGTAATCAAATTTTACAATCAAGCTATCAGATGAAAATCTTTACTTTTGCTTTATAGTCAATATGTCACGAAATCCTGATAAAAAAAATGCCAGGGTAAACCTATGGATAACTAATTATAGCATCAAATTTGGAGACTGTAAACCTTGAAATCTCGTTGCTTCAAAATGAGAACAGTTCTCACAAATTTAGATATCCCTCAGGAAAAGAACATTTTGGAAATTGTAATTATGATTTAATAATCAAGCTCTGAGATCAAAGTCTCTATTTTCCTCGAACTGATAATGTCAATATATTATGACAAAAAAAATGCCAGGGTAAACCTAGGCATAACCAATTATAGCATCAAATTTGGCAACCGTAAACCTTGAAATCTCGTTGCTTCAAAATGAGAACAGTTCTCATAAATTTAGATATTTAGGAGAGAAAGATGATTTTTGGTAGACACACATCTTGCACCATTTGAGGGTAACCAGATTGTTAAGAGTCTCCTGTTAAGAGTTGCAAAAAATTGATTTTCAAATTTGGGGAATATCTTTAATATATTCTTTAATATATTTAGGTAGGATAGGAAACAGTTTATATTTTTTCTGATAGTAATTTTATTGTAAATTCGCTTATGAATGTCTCGTCAGCCAGACAATATTTTGACCAGGAAATCCAACAGTCTGACGAGTATATTGACTTAGCCAAAGCAGCTTTGTACATTGCTCAAGAAGAATATCCCCAATTAGATCCGGATGAATACCTCAATGCTTTGGACACCATGGCAAGTGAGGTAGAAGAACGCTTAAGCTCAGAGAATTACCCCTTGCGAGTGATTCAAACCATTAATCAGTATCTCTATAAAGATTTAGGATTTTCTGGGAATAAACAGGACTACTATGATCCCCGCAATAGCTTTTTAAACGATGTAATTGATCGCCGATTAGGAATTCCCATTTCTCTGGCTTTAGTCTATCTAGAGATTGCCCGCAGAATCAATTTTCCCATGGTGGGTATCGGTATGCCGGGGCATTTTCTCATCCGTCCTGATGTTGCGGAAATGGAGATTTTTGTTGATGCCTTTGATAACGGGGAAATCATGTTTCCCCAAGATTGTCAAGAAAGATTAACTCAAATTTATCAGCGTCCCGTGACATTACAACCGGAATTTTTAGCACCAGTGAACAAGAGGCAATTTTTGGTGAGAATGCTGACAAATCTCAAGTATATTTACTTAAATCAACAACAACGAGAAAAAGCTTTAGCAGCGGTTGAGAGAATTTTATTATTATTTCCTGGGGTAGCGTTAGAAGTGCGCGATCGCGGTTTGTTATCCTATCAACTCGGTCGCTTTTCCCAAGCCATCAGGGATTTAGAAACTTATCTACAAGAAATGCCTGATGCCCATGATGCAAGTACTATTCGACGCTTGCTTACTCAGATGGGGAGGTAGGGGAAGAGGGGGAAGAGGGGGAAGAGGAGGAAGAGGGGGAAGAGGGGGAAGAGTGGGAAGAGGGGGAGATGGGGAAGAATTACCCATTACCAATTACCCATTACCAATTACCCATTACCAATTATTGTATTTCTTCTGCAACCCGTTTGAGACGACGCAGTTGCGCTTGCATGTCTTGTTTTGTCCAGTTTTCGGCAAACTGTTTAAATCCCCAACTTACCAAGGGATTGGGAATTTCAAATTCAAAGCGATTAATTAAGCGTGTTCCCCTTTCTAAAGGTTGACATTCCCAGCGATCACGTCCTTCAAAAAAACCTTTAACCTCCCATACTACCAAACCAGGTTGTCTTTCTACAACTGTACTTTTTAATGTAGGTTTAATTATGGGTATTTGAATCATAAATCGAGTTTGACTACCTAAATCCGTACTCCATTCCCCTACAGGTTCGCAGCGTAACGCGGGATTTAGCCAGCGATGCATTAAAGTGCGATCAGTAATGCACCGTTCTACAACTGTAGCTGTGGCATTTATTTCTATGGATTGTTCAAATACTTGCATAGGAGAGATGTCACATTGTCAACAAGTAATGTTATCTGTACTGAACACTATGCTCAAACCAAGTCTAATAGCATAGTATCAGTGTTTTAGGGGTTAACTTTTTTGAGAATATGTATATATGACTACTTAATAATAATTAAAAAAACCATACTTTAGTTTATTTTTCCCCAATAAAGTAGAATTTTCAAGAAATAAAGTAAAAAAAATCTCTTGATATAAATAAGCTGTAAGATTTACTGGTAAATTAAAAGGCACAACACAGATGTTATTGGGGTGTAGATTGTTTAGGCAATCTATACAACATAAACGTCTCTAGTGTTTTTTGAATAACACATAACTTTTAATACCGGAAAACCATGATTACAACTTGGCAACATACGACCCAAGTAATGGGAACTGGTTTGTCAATCGGGGTGAATCAATTATTAGCACAGTCGTCACCCACCTTGCCATCATCTCAAGGTGGAACCGATTATGTGCAAGGGGCTATTCAACAAATAGTTCAGATGCTACCCAACTTACTGGCAGCAGTAGCAATTTTATTTTTTGGCTGGTTAATTGCCATTATTTCTGCTGCCATAGTCAAGGGTATCCTCAAGCGCACCGATATAGACAACCGCATTGCAGCTGGGTTAACAGGACGTACTCAAGCTCCTGAGGTGGAGAAATTTATCTCTGCTTTGGTCTTTTGGATCATCCTGCTAATCACAATCGTTGCTGTCTTAGATAGGCTGGATTTAAAGGTTGCTTCTCAACCGCTCAATACTTTTCTGACTCAGATTGGTGACTTCTTACCGAAACTGCTGGGTGCATCAATTCTGCTGGCAGCAGCTTGGTTAGTTGCGACAGTAGTTAAGTTGTTGACTGTACAGGCACTAAATGCCTTTAGGTTGGATGAACGTTTCAATCTAGAACCACAAGATACTGCTCCCAGTCTAAATCAGATGTCTCTGAGTGAGACCATCGGCAATGCTCTGTACTGGTTTATCTTTTTACTGTTCCTGATGCCAATATTGGATGCTTTGGAACTGCAAGAGGCATTACAACCAGTACAAACTCTGATTACAGAGATTCTGGGAATGTTACCCAACATCTTAGGAGCAGTAATTATTGGTACAGTAGGTTGGTTTACTGCTAATGTAGTACGACGGATTGTCACTAACTTACTGGCAGCTACTGGAATCGATCACATGGGTAGTCGATTTGGGTTAAGAACAGTAGCAGCAGGACAATCCCTGTCATCGATTATCGGCACCATTGTTTATGTGTTGATTTTGATTCCCGTAGCGATCGCAGCGCTCAATGCCTTAAAAATTGACGCGATTTCCTTGCCAGCGATCGCCATGCTGCAACAGATTCTTAACGCTTTACCATCCATATTCACAGCAGCAGTGATTCTGACTGTTGCTTATTTTCTGGGACGGTTTATCTCAGAACTGGTTACCAGCATCCTTACAAGTTTAGGATTCAACAATGTTTTATCCGTACTAGGATTGCCAACATTCACAGTATTCACTAGAGAAAGCGTATCTCCAGAAGCAGAAACAACACCCACACCTACAACCCGCACCCCTTCGGAAATTGTCGGCATTATTGTCTTGGTGGGGATCATGCTGTTTGCCACGGTAGCAGCATTGAATATCCTGAATATTCCCGCGCTAACAATATTGGTGCAAGGAATTTTGGTAGTTTTTGCCCAGATTTTGGCAGGATTAGTAGTATTTGCTATTGGTCTATTTTTGGCAAATCTGGCATTTAACATTATTACTAGTTCCGGCAATCCCCAAGCGAGAATTTTGGGTCAGGTAGCGAGAATTGCTATTATTATCCTAGTGTCAGCAATGGCATTACAACGGATTGGCATTGCTCCCGATATCGTCAATTTAGCCTTTGGTTTGCTATTGGGTGCAATCGCTGTTGCTATTGCCCTGGCATTTGGTTTGGGTGGTCGCGATGTTGCCCGGGAACAAGTCCAAGAATGGCTGAATTCCTTTAAACAAAGAGGATAAAACAAAAAAGAACAAGCAAGTAACAAGAAGGATAAAGGAACAAGTAACAAGAAACTAGGAACTAGGAACTAGGAACTAGGAACTAGGAACTAGTAACAAGGAACAAGGAACAAGGAACAAGAAACTAGGAACAAGAAACTAGGAACTAGGAACTGGGAAGAAGGAACAAGAAACTAGGAACAAGAAACTAGGAACTAGGAACTGGGAAGAAGGAAGAAGGATAAAGGAATAAGGAACAAGAAACTAGGAACTAGGGACAAGTAACAAGGAACTGGGAAGAAGGAACAAGGAACAAGGAACTAGGAACTAGGATGAAGTAACAAGTAACAAGGAACAAGGAACTAGGAAGTAAGAAGAAGGATAAAGGAACAAGGAACAAGGATGAAGTAACAAGGAACAAGGAAGAAAGCTACAATTAAATCTTTCCTTCTTTAACTCCAAACTCCAAACTCCTAATTCCAAACTCCAAACTCCAAACTCCTAATTCCTAATTCCAAACTCCTAATTCCAAACTCCAAACTCCAAACTCCTAATTCCTAATTCCAAACTCCTAATTCCAAACTCCAAACTCCTAATTCTAAACTCCAAACTCCAAACTCCTAATTCTAAACTCCTAATTCTAAACTCCTAATTCTAAACTCCTAACTCCTAACTCCTTGCCTTTACCTTCAAAACCAACTCCTCTTTGATGCGGTTGAGAATTGAGTTTTCATCCAAGTTAGCCAAAATCTTAGTGATTACGGCTTTTGGTCCTTCGGGTCCCCAAGTTGCCCCATTAGCTAAATAAGCTTTGGTGACTTGTCCGATACCATAAGAAGAAACACCAGCTACACCAGCTTGCGTAATTGCCACAGATACATAAGGAACAATGGTAGCACCCCCTGTAGCTGGTGCAGAAATACCAAGTAAGGTTTTCAAAGAACTTAAACCCAAGTTAGCCAGTAGTTCGCTGGCAGTAATTCCGCCCATACTCAGGGCGATTTTTTGTAACAATTTTACCGCTCCTGTTTCCGTCATGGGGATACCGTAGAGTTTAGATAAACCCAGGATGAGAGTAACATCAATTACTGCCCCACTGAGGAGATCCACAATAGTGAGGGGATTAAGGGCGATCGCCACTGCTTTAGTAATGGTAGCCTGCCAAATTAGGCGATCAGCAGCATGATCTCGAATCATTAATTTTCGTTGTACTAATTGCTGATTCAGGTCATCAGCGTACAGCATAGAATTAAGGGCAACTAAAGCTTTACCCTCCCGTTGTAGAATTTCCAAAATTTTCAGCTTAATGTCCTCAACTTGGGCTTTTCCGGGACGCAGTTGTATACCCCTAGTACCATCAGCACGGTTTACCATCCTCCTCACCAAGGGTGAAGCAGCAGCCATAACAATTTCATCAGGAGACAATAATTCTCGCACCCGTTCATCGCGGATTTTTTGGTAAATTGCCATTCTGTCAGCTTCTGGATATTGATCCACCTTGTTAAACACCAGTAGAATTGGTTTACCCACTTCCCTTAACTGAGAAAGAGCTTCGTGTTCTAACTTGGTCATATCTCCAGAAATTACAAACAGAATCAAATCTGCTTGTTTTGCTATTTGTGCGGCTAAAGCAGCGCGGGTTTCACCATCAACCTCATCCAAACCGGGAGTATCAATTAATTCCACCTGGGACTTTCCCATCCCAGGGAGAGTAACTCGTAAAGTTCGTTCTCCTTCCCCTACTAACTCCTGTGCAATACTCCAATTAACTCGTTGTGCAGCGCGAGTTACACCGTGCAAAGGACCAGTTTCAAATACCGCTTCCCCTACTAAGGCATTAAGCAAGGAAGATTTACCCCTTCCCACCATACCAAAGGCAGCAATCTGTACTACCATGTTCTCCAACTTCCCTACCATGGTTTCCAAATCAGCAATTTCTGCCTCCAGTCCATCTTTTTCAGTGGGAGTGAGGTCAAGATTTTCTACCAACTTACGTAGAGCTGATTGTGCCTGTTTATAGTTAAGTTCTGCTTCAATTTCTGCAAAGCTAAAAATTGCATTATCTAGTTCTTCTTGCCAATTAAGCACAGCATCCTGATTCGTGGAATCTCTACCATTAGGTTCTGGGAAAGGTAATGTGGAAGTCATATTGATATTAAGTAAGAGTTAGGAGTTAGTTGTAAATAAAAAATATCCATTCGTCACAAACACTGGGATGGGCGTCTCGCCCGTCCTACTAAAATTATGCTAAAACTAAAGGACATACTGGCGGCACGAATGCAACAAACAAGTTAATTCCTCTTTTGTTCTGCCTTCTGCCTTGTTTTGGTGAAAGTTTTCTACTTCTGCAAGAATTCTAATACTTTGTAGAATAAGGAAGTAGCATCTGATAGATTATGACCCCAACCCTATTGCAATTTCCTCGCTTAAACGCACCCAAAATACATCAGTTAGCCAATGGTTTAACCATCATAGCCGAACAGATACCAGTAGAAGCCGTTAACCTGAGTTTATGGTTAAATGTTGGTTCTGCCATAGAATCAAATGATATTAATGGCATAGCTCACTTTTTAGAGCATATGATATTCAAGGGAACTGAACGTCTAGCTAGTGGTGAATTTGAGCGTCGCATCGAAGAAAGGGGTGCGGTTACCAATGCTGCCACCAGTCAAGATTATACCCATTATTACATTACCACTGCTCCCCAGGATTTTGCAGATTTAGCTCCCCTGCAAATTGATGTAGTCAACAATGCAACCATAGCAGATGATGCCTTTGAACGGGAAAGATTGGTAGTTTTAGAAGAAATTAGACGTTCTGAGGATAGCCCCCGTCGTCGCACCTTTAGACGGGCAATGGAGACAGCTTTTACACAATTACCCTATCGACGTCCAGTATTGGGACCAGAAGCAGTAATTTCCCAACTCGAACCCCAGCAAATGCGAGATTTCCACAGTAGTTACTATCAACCAAAATCAATAACCGCAGTGGCTGTGGGCAATTTGCCTGTAGAAGAACTAATCAACATTATTACTGAAAGCTTTACTAGCCTAAACACAAAAAATTTACCATCCCTACAACCCCAGCAAACAAAGATAAATCCCGAACCAGTATTTACCGAAATTGTCCGCCAGGAATTTGTTGATCCTAGCCTCCAGCAAGCACGTATGGTAATGGTTTGGCGAGTTCCAGGTTTGCAACAACTCCATCAAACCTACGCATTAGATGTATTGGCAGGTATTTTAGGACACGGTAGAACATCCAGATTATTGCGGGATTTACGGGAAGAAAAGGGACTAGCTTCCCATATTTCTGTGAGTAATATAACTAACCAACTCCAAGGTACATTTTACATTTCTTTGCAGTGTCCCCAAGAAAATCTGTCAGTGGTAGAAAGTGCGATCGCCTCACACATTCATAGAATCCAAACAGAGATGGTAACAGAGTCGGAAATTGCCCGTATATGTAGACGAGTTGCTAATAAGTTTATTTTTGGCAATGAAAAACCAAGCAATCGTGCTGGTTTGTACGGTTACTATCAATCTTTAATCGGAGATTTAGAACCAGCCTTTGATTATCCCCATTATATCCAGGCACAAAACGCCAATGATTTAATGCAAGCTGCACAAAAGTATCTCTCCCCAGATGCTTACGGTGTAGTAGTTATGAAGCCTAATAACAAATGACAAATGACAAAAAAACCTCTCATTTACCGAGAGGTAGGATGTTCGATAATAATTTATTTGCAATATTTTTTGTAATTAAAACATATTCATGATTGCAATCACACTGACACTGCTGACAATGAATACAACTCCCATCAAGATAGATTCGCTCAACCGTTTCTGAGTTTTGGAATCTTGCATTTCAGTAAATTCCTTTAAATTTAATCTTTCCTTAACAATATCATTTTCAGTATTGTTCCCTATGAAAACTCATTAAAACTTAAAATTACGTAAATTTTCTTAAACTAGACTATAGTGATTACCCACAGCCTTTGAAAAAATCAGCCAACCCCCAGGGAAAATTCCACAACCAAACATAAAAATATAGCGACAGACATATCGGTTAGGACATCGTATTTTGGTTCAAAGGGAACTCTTAACGGGGAACGGGGAACAGAAAAATTTCCTAACAATTATGGCGACTGCTATAACTCTTCCCTATTCCCTATTCCCTATTCCCTATTCCCTATTCCCTATTTTCAAGCTACCATTCACAAATTAAGAGTTAAAAATGGTTAAAATTCTCCACCTCTCCGACATTCACATGGGAAGCGGCTTTTCCCACGGACGCATTAACCCGGAAAACGGATTAAATACACGATTGGAGGATTTTGTCAACACCCTGTCTCGATGTATTGACAGAGCGCTAACAGAGCCTGTAGATATGGTATTATTCGGAGGGGATGCTTTTCCCGACGCCACCCCACCCCCTTACGTCCAAGAAGCCTTTGCCAGCCAATTTCGTCGCCTTGTAGACGCAAATATCCCCACAGTTCTACTTGTAGGCAACCACGACCAACATTCCCAAGGACAAGGGGGAGCCAGTCTATGTATTTACCGCACTTTAGGCGTACCTGGTTTTGTAGTTGGCGATACCTTAACTACCCATCATATCCAAACAGCTAACGGTTCTGTACAGGTGATGACTTTACCTTGGTTGACTCGTTCAACCCTGATGACTCGTCAAGAAACTGAAGGTATATCCTTAGCAGAAGTCAACCAATTGTTAATTGAACGCTTGCGAGTGGTATTAGAAGCGGAAATTCGTCGTCTTAACCCAGAGATTCCAACTGTACTTTTAGCTCACCTAATGACAGATAATGCTTCTTTTGGGGCTGAACGCTTTTTAGCAGTAGGTAAAGGCTTTACCATTCCCCTATCTTTGTTAACTCGTCCCTGCTTTGATTATGTAGCATTAGGTCACGTCCACCGTCATCAAAACCTGAACAAATCCAATAACCCACCAATAATTTATCCAGGAAGCATTGAACGGGTAGATTTTAGCGAAGAAAAGGAAGACAAAGGCTATGTGATGATAGAATTAGAGAAAGGTAAAGTAAAATGGGAATTTTGTACCTTATCCGTGCGGAGTTTCCGCACCATTGAGGTAGATGTATCCAAAGCAGAAGATCCCCAAGCAGCAATAATTAAAGCGATCGCCAAACACAATATAGAAGATGTGGTGGTGAGATTAATCTACAAACTGCGATCAGAGCAGTTAGATTTAATTGATAATGCTGAACTTCATAGTGCTTTAACATCAGCTCACAATTATACCATTCAAGCAGAATTAATTAGTCAGTTAGCACGACCTCGGATTCCTGAATTGAGTGCTTGCAATAGCATCGACCCCATGGAAGCCTTAAAGACCTATTTAAATAACCGTGAAGACCTCCAGGAAATTGCGGAGTCAATGCTGGAAGCTGCGCAGAAATTACTTGGAGATGATGAACAACAATGGCTAGAACCCGTTGCTGTTGAAGTAGGTAATAATTCCCAAGATTCTATAGAACAACAGTTGCGGTTGCTTTAGTAGGGGCACGGCATCCACAATATCTGACTGTATAAAACAATATCACCTACGCCGTGCCCTGACAAGGTGTTGAATCACCCGCTTTAGTAGGGGCACGGCATCCACAATATCTGACTGTATAAAACAAT
>JASJCY010000045.1 GCA_030065825.1 Nostocaceae cyanobacterium
TTCCAGGATTGTGGAAGTGGATTGCTGTAGGGATTTAAAGGAGAAATCAAGGTCTCCCCTCCAAGCAATCGCTTTACTTTGTTCCTCAAGATACTCTAATAATTCGGCTTGGGATATTGCAACTTGGTCAATTGGTGCTTGATATGTCATAATAGAATCCTCTTTTTTTGTTTTTTCCATAAATGGAGTCCCTCCATTTATGGGTTTTTTTTTGGTCAGGCGATCGCGTGATTCTTGGTGGAATGGCGATCGCTTTTTTTTTCATATATTTTATTGTACAATAAAATATTGTAAATATCAAATAATATATTGTTAAGATATATTGCAAATATGTATTTAAAATATGTACACTTGTAAAGTACATAGGTTGACACTTAAATAGTAAACTTAAAGTGTTGAGTTTATGGCTAAAATTTTGATTCGCTGGAAATTGAACGAAGTTATGGCTAGACATCGGGTCAAAGGCAAAGACCTGGCTAATTATTTAGGTATTAGCGCTAATGCGGTATCAGCTTTGAGAAAAGCCGTGATAATGCCGGAAATTGGTGGTCAAAGATGGGAGCAAATTTGCTTGGGTGTGAATGAACTCTCCAGTATTGGTGAGGCGATTACCCCATTGGACTTAATTGAATATGTTGCGGATAGTCACGAACCCCACGGAAGACAGTCGGGGGCTTGAGGGAACCCATTACTGACCAGAGTAATTACTTTGAGTACTACCTTTGGGGCAGTGACACTAGTGGACTTTAAGTTCTCCCCATTTTTGGGTGCCCTATACACTGAGACATGATGCTGTTTCAGTAAAGGAACGGTGCCAACCAATTTGTTTTATACACTGAGATATGATAGTGTTTCAGTAGGGGCACGGCGTCAGCTAATTTATTTTATACACCCAGATATAATGAATGCCGTGCCCTCCTACATCCAGATATCATGAATGCCGTGCCCTATACACTGAGATGAGATATGATACTGTTTCAGTAAGGGCACGGCGTTAGCTAATTGCTTTTATACAGTGAGGCATGAGGCAGCCTCAATAAGGGCATGGCGCTAGCTAATTGCTTTTATACAGTCAGATATGATGCCGTTTCAGTAAGGGCACGGCGCTAGCTAATTTGTTTTATACAGTGAGATATGATGCCGTTTCAGTAAGGGCACGGCGTTAGCTAATTTGTTTTATACAGTGAGGCATGAGGCAGCCTCAGTAATAGCACGGAGTTAGCTAATTTGTTTTATACAGTGAGATATGATGCCGTTTCAGTAAGGGCACGGCGCTAGCTAATTTGTTTTATACAGTGAGATATGATGCCGTTTCAGTAAGGGCACGGCGCTAGCTAATTTGTTTTATACAGTGAGGCATGAGGCAGCCTCAGTAAGGGCACGGCGTTAGCTAATTTGTTTTATACAGTGAGGCATGAGGCAGCCTCAGTAAGGGCACGGCGTTAGCTAATTTGTTTTATACAGTGAGATATCATGGATGCCGTGCCCCTACTTGTTACTTTGTATAAGATATAAATCAAACAAAGATAAAGTCTCTATCAAAGTTCACATTAATGGAGTCTTGCACCAGACCAATTGCGTCATTCCCAAAGAAAATAGCAGTATCCTGGGCAGAACTACCAAACCAGTCACCGGTTAGCAAGGAGTATTGACTGCGAGTACCTGTGACTTGGATGTAGTCGTACTGCCAATTATAGTCAGTAATTATACCATAGCCATCTCCTTGGTAGAAGACTCCTGAGGATTGACCCAGAACAAAGGTATCTATTCCAGTTCCCCCTATTAAAAGGTCATATTCTATACCGTTATCATAACCAATCAGTATGTCATCGCCAGAACCACCAATCAGGGTGTCGCTGCCAGAACCGCCAATCAGGGTGTCATGACCACGCATTCCGGCAAGACTATTGTTCAAAGAATTGCCAGCAATAAAGTCATTGCCATCACCAGTGAATACATCCTCAATTCCAGAAATGGTAATTGCAACAGCATCAATCATGCCTGTCCCTGCATTCAGATTGATTGTGGTGTTTGAATCGACGGCAGCAGCATTAATAGTATCTATGCCAATTCCACCGTTGATTGATCGTGTATGACCAAACAACCCGTCATAGTCGGAATATTCTTCGGTAAAGATAAAGGTGTCGTCATTGGAAATTGCTTCACCGTAGAAGGTTATGTCGATGTCGTTGATAGTGATTGGTGATGTTATGTTGCTATCTGCATCAAAGAATTCAACAGTCCATATTCCTGATGTGTTTTCGCCACGGAATTGGTTGGAGGTGAACTCCCAGCGTCCTGATCCAAATCCACCATAAGAATATCCGTCGTTTTCACCGCTATTGTGAATGAGAATAGTTGATGTTCCATCCGGCGAAATCAGGCGAATTGCCAGGTCACCAAGGTCGTACCATTGGGTGAAGTTGACATCAACCCCGACATGTTCAATCTCGATATTGCTGGCAATAAATTGACTGAAGGAAGTTCCCTGGGTACTAATTGTTGTGGGAGTGTTAAGGAAGTCACTAAATATAGCGGTGTCATTGAAACTTGTTTTGGAATTGTTTCCCCAAGTTTCAGCTAGACGTACTGCTGCTTTGGCATCAACCAGACCAAAACCATAATCGTTAGAGAAGTGTAAACCGCCACCATTCCAGTTATCGGCACCGTTAAAAGTCCAAGGATATTCCTCATAACCGTTGGTGCCAAAACCAACATCGGTTCCAACATGGCGTGCGGAATAGGCGAGAATTTCTTGCACATCACGCCAACCGAGATTGGGATTGGCTTCTAGCATTAGTGCAACTACGCCAGATACCATCGGTGCTGCCGCAGATGTTCCACTAAAGCCAGATGTATAGTCGCCTAAATAGTTATAACCTGCACTGCCCACACGATCTGTTGTGATAACCTCACCGGGAGTGCCAAAGGCTGACACAAGCACTGAGGCACCATGAGTGCTGTAGGATGAAACAAAACCATTTTGATCTACAGCAGCCACGGAAATTGTATGGGGATTTGCATTCCAAGAGGAGGCGTTAGTGTCTTGATTATAACTGCGGGAGTTGCCTGCTGACTTCACCAGAATGGTACCAAGTCCATCACGTCCATAAATGACTGCATTGTCGATCGCAGTATTTAAGGTTGCCATGTCGGTTGAACTAAGGAAATGGTCAAAGTAGTTATTACTGGACATTGTGCCCAGGCTGATATTGACGACATCAGCTTCACGATTAATACCTGCTGTTTGTTGCAACCCGGACGCATTGTTAATTGCGTCTGCTATTTGCTGTACGAGTTTTACCCGAAAACCGAAAATGGTGGAGTCATGGGCTATACCCACACCACCGATGCCGTTACCTGCATCAGCTGCGATGATACCAGCTACAGCAGTACCGTGGCTGTCGTTGTAAAAGCCACTAGCATCGGTATGATTACTGTCAAAATCCCAATCTTTAAGAGTTGAGTAGTTGCCGTAAAGATCGGGATGAGTATACTGCACTCCATCATCAATAACAGCGACTTGAACCCCTACACCACTATAATCGTCCCAGACATCAACTACGTTCAGATCGAGAAGACCGGGTGTTGTGTTGAGGAGGTGCCACTGATAAAATAATAAAGGATCTGAAAATATAGTTGCCATTTTAATTGCTCCAATTTTATAGAGTTACTATGGAAATTTATTTGTTGAACAAGATGATGACTTTTTTACCTATGCATAACCACCATCTTTTGTTGTCTTAGTACTCTATATTTCTAAGCTAGGTTTACTTATGCAGTTTTCCAGGATGAATTTTTCAATTTTCTGTTTTTCTACATCTCGGGGTACTCAGGGGGATATCTGACATCTTGCACCTGCCTGGTGAAACTGGGTTTATTAAGAATATTGACTGTAAAAACCCCAATTTTTGCTTCATAAACCCGGTTTCGACCTGCTTGCCCTTGAATGCTGCAAGATATGACCTATGCAAAAATTAGAAAGCTTGACTAAATAGTCAAATACTTCATCAAAGTTGTTTAAAGTTGGGCTATAGCGGTTTTTACGCTTGTGGAATACAGTCAGAACCTCACCCCGGAACCAAAGCCACCCCTCTCCTACCCTGCGGGAAGCCACTGCGTGTCTAAATAAGGAGAGGGGAAGGGGAGCCACTGCTCCGCTATGGTTAAGCGCGTTGTAGCAAGTGGCGTCGTGAGGTAAAATTTGTGTACCACCCCTAGGGAAGTTCCCCTGCGCGTCTACACTCAACTGAAAACGGCTATAGTTATATCCCTAAAGACTGTCTAGGTCTAATGACAAATGACGACCCTAAAAGCGTTCGCTTTATTTGTACCCACCTACTTACAACGATTTTCAGGTAAATAGACCACGCTGTAGGGGTTTAGCAATGCGCTTTACCCCTACGATGGATGTGGTTCAAATAGATGAAAATTGCTGTAAAACAAATCAGTGCCACATTCAATAATGACCGAAGTTCTTCGACCTTCAAGGAATAGGGAAGAAGGAAGAAGGAAGAGGGAAGAAGGAAGAGGGAAGAAGGAAGAAGGAAGAAGGAAGAAGGAAGAGGGGAGAATTAAACTTAAGGATGATGTTTTTTCCTTGTTGTAGGTAAAACGTAAGCTAAGAAAACCGCAGAGGGTAAAAGCCAGGGAAGTAACACCGCTGCAGATATATATAGTTGCAATCCAACAATACCGTAGAGGATGACTGCACCCAAGGAGCCAATTATAATTTTTACATGACTTAATTTAGACTTTTTCTGAAGTAAATAAACCGTAATTTTACCGAGAATTGCTGCCATTCCAATCATCCAAAAATCGGGAATGGGAATTACCATGCGACGGGTGAGGAAATGGTGGGTCATGTATGCTAGAGATTCACCTCCTGTCAGCCAGTTTTGTTGTGTCCAATAATGAGTTGCAAAGGGAGATGGTAAGCGGTCTGGTAGACCCGGTGCAATTCCCAAGCGTTCATCGCTACTGACTGCAATTAACACCACCTGTTGGGAAAGTAAGGGAAATTCGTTGATATTTGGATTTTCAATCAATTTCCACGCCGGAATTTTAGTATAAACTTGTGCTGGAGGTATGGAAAAATCAACTAGAGGTTGCAATCCAAAGGGGGAACGCCATTGGGAGATATTACTTAAATTACCTTGGTTTTGATGTTTATCAATTACATCAAAAAATTGAGTGCGTAAATTTGTGACTCTCTTGGTGTGTGGTTGGGGTAAATCGGTAATTTCCTGGTTCGCTGTCTGCACCAGGGAGATTAAATATGCAAAAGGGCAAGCATGACGACAATCTCCCTGGGGGTCTGGTAGTTCCACAAATTGGGGGTAACTATTGAGATAAGCTTGCAATGTCCAATTCCAGTTGGTAATCCCCAAGGCTTCATTTGTACCCACTTCTCGGTCTGGTTTGAGAACAGCACCAAAAATTAACCACATATTGGCATCAACTGCCTGACGTACTGCTTTGCCTAAATCTTGATCGGCAAATGGCGGTTTTTCTTGGGGTGTATCAAAGATAAAATTGATACCTATGACAGAAGCATTTAATATCCTCAGTCTATGAAGTAATTGGGCGATATAGCTGCGGTTTATGGGCATGAGTTGGGGAGTTGGCAGTTTGGCGCGGTAAATAGATTCAGTATCAATTTGCACAATCAAGACTGGTGGAGTTTCTGAGGATGGAATTTGGGCAGTCCTATTGCGGTAAACTGCTTGGCTAAACATGCGTCCATCCAGTAGTAAATCTTGAATGGGGACAATTGTGCTGAGGGTAAGACTTGCGGTGAGTGCGATCGCTTCCACTAGGGTTGGGATACTCTGCCGTAGTCGCTGTTTCCACTTCCCTGCGGGGATGCGATATAATTCGCCTCCGGGATGGCAAAATAGGGAAGGTACTAGGTAAGATGAGGGATAGCTGTGGCTTTTTTGCAATTGGAGAAATTGCCGTGCTGCAATCACTGATTCGTAGACATCTTGGTGTTTCCCTAAACCCTGGAGAAACTGTACCAAAAATTCCTGTGCCACACGATTGTGAATTGGTTCTCGCATCACCACAACCTGACTAAAACCCAAGTCAATCAGGGATTGGGCAATATTTATGCCACTGCAAGAGTTAAAAATTGCTACTTGCAATCCTCGTTGTTTGGCAAGACTTAGCTGGGGTGTAATCTCCCTGATAGAAATTGAGACACCTGGGGCAATTCCCAATTCTCCACCAGTCATTTCCATTTCGTTACTGTGTCCAGCAAAAAATAATACATCCCATCCTTTTTGGTCGGCGATCGCATCACTGATTTGTTGTATAACTTGAGTAGGGGTTTGTTCTGGCTGCCAACCGACAAATTCCACTTGTGCAATGGGTAATAAGGATTTTACCGCTTGTTTATCTTCTTGGAAGTTTAACCCGGTGTCATCCCCTAAAATAGCCAGAATGCGGGGACGTGTTGGACGTTTGATTTGCTGGTGGTTAACGGTTGCTGCGGCAATATTTACGGGTGCGCGGATAATTTGAATTCCCTTACCTATTTCCCAAGCTTCCCAAGGGAAACGTTCTAACTCGATGGTTGCACAAGTTAAGAATAATTGTAGAGTCTGGGTTGTTTCTAAATTAGCTTGCGTAATTTGCTGGCGGATATCGTATAGTTCAGCACTTTTTAGCCAGCGATGAAACTGGTACATTAACTTAGTTTCTGCCTTGACTAATTCTGCGTGCCAATCCACGACAGGAATTAACACACCACCACCAACAGTCCTTCCCCGCATTTCTTCGGATTGATAAAAGTTAAAATATGCTCGTTGCCAATTTTGATACAATTGACTCAAGCTGGGAGGATAGTCAATTTCAGCGGTTAATCTTTGTCCCCCTCCCCAAGACAATTCAAATATACAAATTTCTCTAAATTTTTGAATTTTGAGATTAAAAATGGTGTTTGTCATTTGTCATTTGTCATTTATTACTTATTACTTATTACTTATTACTTATTACTTATTACTTATTACTTATTACTTATTACTTATTACTTATTACTTTGCCTTCAATTCTCTGACAATTCCAAACCAAAAGGGGGAATTTCAAATACAAATTCATCATCAATAGTTACCGTAACCCAGAATTTTTCACCCCAATTACCAACCACTTGTGCATAGAGAATACCTTGAGTTGTGTTTTGTAATGATTGCAAAAATAACTGCTGAGTTTCATCACATACCTCTAATTGAAAACTTCTGGGTATTTCTCCTTCTGGGTGAGAACCCAAAGCAATTAATAACATCCATTCTGGGTTTTCTGATGTTGACGATAACACCCATGTAATTGCATACAATCGTAAAGTTCCAGCTTCAGATTCTAAATCCTGAAAAGCACCCCGCGCTGTGGTAGGAATATCAACTCCCCGCTCTTCTAAACTACCTCGAATTTGCTCAAAAGCTTCTTGTAAAGAACGAATTTGTAAAGAACGTAATTGTGAAAATGCTGGTAATGGCATCAGCATCCATCCCAATTCTTGGGCTACTGTATCCATTTGATTATTAAACCAAGTACCGACATTTATTAAGGGTTGTAATGGTGAAGGAGTCGCGGATTTATATAGCCAATTAATCAAATCTGGATTACTTAATAAAGTCCTTCCTTCTGATATTGTTAATAATTCCCAAGGATGCCGTGTTTGTAGTTGAGATTTTAACCTTGTTAGTCTTTGCTGCAAGACCATTACATCATTTTCTCTCACAGGTGTTGCTAGAGGTAATTGAATAGCATTTGCATCCAAACAACGTAAATTTAATAATAAAGTATTAGCATCTGAGTTCAACCATGTTTGGGGTATGCTGTATGTCCAATCTGAATTGATTTGTAATCCTTCAGACTCTTGATAATTCCAGAATTGTTCATAGTTGATAAACCCAGAGAACGCCACCAGATTTTGTTCTTCTTTAACCTGCATTAATACATAAAAATTTGCTATGAAATCAGGAGTATCAAAGACTGCAAAAGGAACAGAATGCTCATTCATAAAATTGCTTGCAGTTAATAGGCAAATTTTAAAATTACCCACCCGAATATTACAAGCAGCGCTGCATAAATTTGCATATGCAGGTTGCCAAATCGAAGCCGAATCAGTTTCAATTTCTAAATCCGTTGTCCGTTCCCTCAACCATTCTTCAAACCCCAAAACTCCCAACGCACACAGATAAACTTGCCAACGTTGTTGTAATAAAGGAATTGATTTACTCAAACGCGCAGCTTTTTGGAAATGCTGTGGTAATAACTCCGTTCGCGTTTCATTCAGAGAATCAAATAACTCGGTAAAATCTAAATCTGGTGTCGGTTGGTTAATCATAATAATTAAACTCACTAAATATCATCTTTGTGTCTCCGTGTCTTCGTGTTTAAATATTTTATCCCTACCTGATAAGAGACTTATGTATGTATATAAATCTTATAAGGTAGATGGTGTTGGAGAAACAGGGTTTTTGTGGGTGGAGTATCCAATATGCTTTTGATAAAAAACCCGGTTTATTAGGTTTTAACTTTCATTTGATACATAACTTCTAAATAACGACAAAGACGACGGGCAAACAAACTAGAAAATGCTTGATTCTTTACTGGACTTTTTACTTCAGATTCTGCTTCTTGCATCACAGTCAAAATTTGTTCGTCTAAAATTGATTCAATCTTTTTATCTAAACCTTCCAAACTCTGAGAATTGGTAAAATATCCAGCAATTTCTACAACGCGATCGCGCAAATTCCTCAATAATCTCTGTCGAATATCAGCACGAAATTGATTTAACTTTAAAAACCGGGTGACTTCATATTGCTTCCTAAAACCAATTTGGGGTGCAATTTGGCTCATAGATTGCCCTTGACAATGAAAAAGTTGTAAAGCATTCAGCAATGATTCCTCATTTTTATTAGCGGTAGGTTTACGTTGTATTTTGGCAATAAAGTCATTAATGACTTGGGAAATTGCTTGGTCTAAAGAGTTAATAAATTCATCTTGGTATAACTGGAGAAATTTGTTTTCTTCCTCATCTTCATGAGTAATATGTGAACCTTCTACTATCGGTTGTATTTCAGGTTGATCAAAGGAAACCTCAGAAACAGAACCCCCTTGGATAACAATTTTATATCGCCTAATTTTGGCTGCAATTCCTTGCAATTGATTTAACAAGAATTCGTGACTCATTTCCCTGCCAGTGCGGCTTTTTATGTCATCAGCAATGCGAGTTAACTGTTGTGATGTTGGTGGTTGACAAGGTAAAGTCATGCCTCGCATTCGCTGCTGTAAACGGTCTTCACGGTAAACTGTATGGTAACTGATTAATATTTCTCTCCTTTGCTGAATTTCCAGGGTTGCTAAGTTATACATTTCAGCAAGAATTCGTTGTAATTCTTGAGGACTAATATCATTTAAAAGTGCCCAATCACTAATGAGAAAAACCCCATGTTCAAGCAAAAATTTCTTGAGTTCTGGATGCTGTTTTACATAGCGCTTTACCCATGTATGTAAGGAACCTTTATCGGGATTAAATGTTTCTAATAAGCTAGTTGCTAGGGATTTATAACTAGATTTTACCCGCTGTTGTGAATTTGCCCAAAGTACTTCATCAGGTAATACAAACGGCAACAAATCTTCACGATTAAAACCGTTATCAATGCCAAACTTAATTCCCAAATCCGCGCAAACTTGATCAATTTGGTGAGAGATACAACAACGCAGACAAATTTCAGCTAAATGTGATTCCTTGCTGCTTGTTTCTCTACCCTGATGCATTTGTTGCCAAAGTTGACGGACAATCTTGGCATCGGATACTTCAGGAGTTTGTGTAAATTGATTTTGAAAATATGTTTGTACAGCAGTAATCATTTCAATACGGCGTTTATTAGTAGAATCTAGCTTGACAAATCGCCAATATTTTGATACATTCACGAGAATATTTTTACTGAAGATATATAAATTACTCCAATTTTTCCACCTCCTTTCAAGAAAAGCAATTTGTTTGTTAATTAGGTAGGTACAAATAATAATTAGGTAGGTACAAATAAAGCGAACCCCCCTAGAACCCTAATTTTTCCTTGATAAACCCGGTTTCGACCTGGTTACCCGACCAATGGTGCAAGATATAATTTAGTCGATAAACCTCGTTTTTACTGGCTTGTGTTAACTACTATTTCTGGGGTTGAGGAACTTATGCACAAGTAGGTTTATCTCCTGGGAAACACTCTTAACTCTTAATAGGGAACAGGGAACTCTTAACAGGGAATAGGGTAAGAGAATGTTGTGTTTCTTTCATTGGTTGCGGGAGTGTGCGATCGCACTCCTTGGGTGCTTATATCTTGCACCTGGGTTGTGAAACCTTATTGGAAATATTGACCTGTGAAAACCCTAATTTTTCCTTTATAAACCGCAATAGGGACGTGTTGTGAAGGTAAAAATTGTCCCTCTCAAGGATAATGGAAGTATGATAAACATTAAGTGATTATATATTGTTGTGGGATGGGCATCCTTGCCCGTCCTAATTTAATAATATATTGTTGTGGGATGGGCATCCTTGCCCGTCCTAATTTAATAATATATTGTTGTGGGATGGGCATCCTTGCCCGTCCACCTACAACTGAAAACAGCTATAATTCACTGTACGATGCCAGCACGTAAAGCACGAACAGCAGCTTGAGTGCGATCATTAACACAAAGTTTACTTAAAATCCCTCGCACGTGGGTTTTGACAGTACCAATAGTCAGATAGAGTTTTTCTGCAATTTCTGCGTTATTAGAACCAGAAACAATCAGTTGTAGGACCTCTAATTCTCTAGCAGTGAGTGGACAGGTATCGATTACTTTCTCTACTTCTGGATCGATACCTTTAATTGCCACTGTTTTGTTACCTAATTCTCCACTACCAGCTAAATCTTGCCGTACTTGTTGCAGTACAATATCAGCAATTGTGGGGTCAATCCATGAATTTCCTTCATAGGTTTCCCGTACTGCTTCTACCAATTTCTCGCTTTCAATATCTTTCATGCAGTAAGAATCTGCACCAGCTGCAAAAGCAGCTAATACTGATTCGTCGTTATTTTGCATAGTTAAAACTAATACTTTAGTGCTGTAGTCCTCTGTGCTGGCTTGATATTCCCTAAATCTACGTGTTAATTCGATGCCATCAATTTCAGGTAAACCAATGTCAATAGTTGCTATATCTGGCTTGAGAGTTTTTAATAGTTGCAATCCTTCGATTCCAGTCGCTGCTTCTCCAATAATTTTGATATCTGTTTGGGTTTGCAAAGCAGCTTTTAAACCTATTCTTGTTAGATTATGGTCTTCAATTACAACTACTTTAATCTCACTCATATTCAGTATTTCCTAATCCTAATTCCCTAATTATACTGCCGACGACCTTCTGTATTCTGCCCGATCAAAATCATTTGTCCCACTACTGTCTTAGATTCATTACCACAAAATACTTCATTTTGGGAAATAACCACATCTATCTCCAGAATTAAGGGAAATTTCCTCTGTATCAATCACGAGATTGGTTTTGTGACCATCACAAGTATGAAATTAGTAGTTTTATGGTTCATTCTCCAGATAGATTTGTTTTGGCGAATTTCTTAACCACAGAACCTTGAGTAAAATGTCATAGCTTAATTATCCTTAAATTAATGATGCCCAGTCAGATAATCTGTCCTCGCCAAAAAAGTCAACAATGCTCCAACCTTCAACAAACCCTGACAAAATCCAGGAAATTACAAATGACCAAGAAGTACCACAGACTACCATATCTCAAGGAGAAGAATTAGTAAAAGTATACCAAAACCTTGCGCAAACAACTGCACTCCTGAATCAAAAAAATCGGGAAATTGACCAATTTACTTATATTGCTTCCCACGATCTTAAAGCACCCCTGCGAGCGATCGCTAATCTCTCCCAATGGCTAGAAGATGACCTTTCTGGTAAAATACCCCCAGAAAATGAGCAGCAACTCCAGCTATTGCGCTCAAGGGTTCAGCGCATGGAAAACCTGCTAGATGGACTTTTAGCATATTCCCGTGCTGGACACAACAACAGCACAGATGAAGTAGTAGATGTAGGTCAATTACTCACACAGGTCATAGATTCCCTAATGTCCCCCACTAGTTTTACCATTGAGGTTGAACCGGGAATGCCTACTTTGACCACTAATAAGCGGTCGCAACTAACTCAAGTGTTCACCCATTTGATTAGCAATGCTATTGAGCATCACCATGGCTGTGACGGTCACATCCGCATTTCTGTGCAAGACCAAGGAGAGGTTTATCAGTTTATAGTATCAGATGATGGTCCTGGAATTGCCCCAGAATATCACGAAAAGATTTTCCGAATGTTTCAGACTTTGGAGGCTCGCGATCAAAAAGAAAATGCAGGGGTGGGATTATCGATTGTAAAAAAAATCTTAGATAGTGAAGGAGGTCAAATTACCGTCAAGTCCCAGCCAGGATGTGGGTCAAGTTTTTGTTTTTCTTGGCACAAATAGCCACCAAATACCCACCCAATAACACTGTCATCATTGTTTAATGTTACAATTACTAGATATATATAATCATCATTACTTTACTAATCTTAATCCTGTGACAACTGCAATAGCAAAAATTAGTCATACAATATATCAAAAATACGTGGCATATGCTGTAAAGAGGAATTGACAATTATACCCATGCACGAACACCAAAAACATTTCAATATTCTCCTGGTAGAAGACGATGAAGTTGATATTATGAATGTCCAAAGGGCATTTAAAAAGGGTGGCGTAAATCACAAACTTTATATAGCCCACAATGGCTTAGAAGCGTTAAAAATGCTCCGGGGGGAAGATGAAAAACTAACTTATTTCCCCAGTAAAAACCGTCTCATTCTCCTAGATTTAAATATGCCTAAAATGGGAGGTATTGATTTTCTGGGACATTTAAGGGCTGATGCTCAATTGAAGTCAATACCTGTAGTAGTTCTGACTACCTCCAATGAGGATAAAGATTTAATAAAGGCATATAATTTCAATGTGGCTGGCTATCTTCTCAAGCCAGTATCGTTTTCTAAATTCGTGGAAATGATGAAAACCTGGGATAAATATTGGACAATTTCGGAAACACCAAGGTAGGGAAAGTTAAAAGTCAAAGGTATTGTGTTCTCTCGCGCTTTGACGTTTTGTAAATGGTTGGTTTATTTCCAGCTAAGTTAAAAAAAACCTAAATTAAATATTTGCACGGGCACAAGAGTTAGACTAATTTAAATTATCTAGTTTCAATGGGTAACAGTTTACCAGTACTAGTGTTTTAAGTTGGAAATTTTTGTATTTTTAGTTTATGTTTTGTATAGATATTTTGGCAATAATGGAGCTAGTAGTCCACCACACCAACTTTGGGGGGTAAAGGTAGAGAGGGGGAAGAGGGGGAAGAGGGGGAAGAGGGGGGAGAAAAAACTTTGTTCTTTCATTATTAACCCCGCATAGTTTACTTGGTGGAGTACTAGATAAAAAAATATTAGTAGTCAAATATGAGAATATTTAAATTGCACAATTATTAGACAGTAGTTGTATAAAACAATTTAACTTAATTGAGATTAACAATATACTTATTTAGGAATAAAGCTGATGTCACAAAATCTGAAAATTCTAGTAATTGATGATGACGAAGTTGATAGAATGGCTGTCAGTCGTGCTTTAAAGAAAGCTGGTTTAGAGATTGAAATATCTGAAGCAGGTGACTACAAAGAAGCAATGGCTATTCTGGAAGATACCAGCTTTGATTGCATCTTTTTAGATTATCGCTTACCTGACCGAGATGGTTTGGCTTTAGTGCAAGAAATCCGCGCTTGTGGGAATCAAATTCCTTTAGTAGTATTAACAGGACAAGGAGATGAACGTATAGCGGTTGATTTAATGAAAGCGGGTGCTTCTGATTATCTTACCAAGTCAAGACTCAATCCGGAGCAACTATCTCATACTCTGCGTAGTGTGATGCGTATTTATGAAGCAGAACAGCAAGCACGGCTTTTTCATCAACAACTACTAGCAAGTAATGAACAACTGAGACGTAAAAATCAAGAATTAGAAGAAAAACAGCAACAAATTCATCAACAAAATATCAAATTACTAGAAGCATCGGAACTCAAATCGAGATTTTTAGCTACCATGTCCCATGAGTTACGTACACCATTGAATGCAATTATTGCTTTCTCCCAAATAATGTTACGTAAAACCAAGGATAAACTCAATTCTAAAGAAATGGATATGATGCGTCGTATCCACAATAATGGTAATAATTTGTTGTTGTTGATTAACGATATTTTAGATATATCAAAAATTGAGGCTGGAGGTCTGCAATTGTCTCCAGAATCATTTAATATTGAACAAATGATAACTACAACAACAGACGAATTACATTCTTTAGCAGCACAAAAACATCTCACATTAAATGTAGGGTTCTATGTGAAAGAGCCAGAATTAATTAATGATAAAAGTCGCTTGCGGCAAGTTGTGGTCAATTTAATTTCTAATGCCATCAAATTTACAGATACTGGTGGTGTAAAAGTAGAAGTTAATGAAATGTCTACTGACAAAATTGCTATTTCTGTAAAGGACACAGGTATAGGTATTGCCACAGAAGATTTAGAGCATATTTTTGAACCATTTCGCCAAGTGAATCAATCAATTTCACGCAAATACCAAGGAACTGGTTTAGGATTAGCAATTACCAATTCACTGGTACAAATGATGAGTGGTAGAATAATAGTAGAAAGCACCTTAGGAAAAGGTTCTGTTTTTCGAGTGGAATTACCTCGTCAAATCCAAATAGGAGACCCTTGATATTGGCTCGTATTTATTATCTTGAAAATTTTAATTTTTTATTTTGAATTTTTGATTTTTGATAATTTTTATTTTTTCTTCTTTTGTCATCTAGAAATCAACTATTTATAAATATATGAATCCTCAAACTGCTCACACAGATAAAATTTTAGCCGTTGACGATATTTTTGATAATTTAATGGTCGTCGATAGTATTTTAGAAGATGAGGGGTATGAAATTGTCTTAGAAGAAGATAGTAAAACGGCATTAAGTTTAGTTGAACAGTCTCCACCAGATTTAATTATTTTAGATGTAATGATGCCGGATTTAGATGGGTATGAATTTACTCGTCGAATTCGACAAAATCCCAATTTACCATTTATACCCATTTTACTGATTACTGCCCATGATCGCTCCAATGTGGTGGAAGGATTAGATGCTGGTGCAGATGACTTTATTCGCAAGCCAGTAGATGCAGATGAATTACAAGCAAGGGTGCGATCGCTACTGCGTCTCAAACATAGTATCGATGAACGGGACCATATGGCAAATCTCAGACAGGATTTTGTCTCCCGCTTCACCCATGATTTACGCATACCTCTAGCAGCTTCTAATCGAATCTTACAATTACTGGGAGACGGAAATTTCTGTCAGGTGACACCAGAGTTAAAAGAAGTTGTCGATAGCATGATTGGTAGTAACAACGACTTGTTAGAGATGGTAAATTCTCTATTAGAAGTCTACCGTCATGAAGCTGGTTGTAAAACTTTTAACTTTGCAAATTGTGATATTACTGCTTTAATTCGGGAAGTGGTGCAGCAGTTAACAGCTTTAGCAGAGGAAAAAGGTTTAACCGTATCCCTGGATTTGGGAGAGGAAAGCAGGGAAGCAATGGGAACTAAGAGATTGTTGATAGGCGATCGCATTGAATTACGTCGGGTTTTCACTAATATTATTGGTAATGCCATTAAGTTTACCAATAAAGGCTCTGTAGATATATCTTTGCAAAGGGTTGATAATTCTGTTGCGATTGCTATTAAGGATACAGGACCGGGAATTTCTGTACAAGAGCAACAAGTGCTATTTGAACGATTTCGTTCTGGTAAGAAGAAAGGTTCTGGTAGTGGTTTAGGACTATATTTATCTAAGCGAATTATCGAAGAACATCGGGGTGCTATTGAAGTCAGTTCTGAACACGGGAAGGGCAGTATATTTACTATCTATTTACCTTTTAAGGCAGAAAAATAAAAATGTCAATCTATCTGAGGATATAAATATGCCTGGGGTAGATTCAGTCTGAAGATTATATCTAATTAACTCTGTCTGAAGATGGAGAATTATAGCCATTGGAGATATGTTTATATTGATGGAAAATAAATATACAACTGTGATTAAATTTATGTGAAAACACGTATTTAATTTACTCAGGAATCAACTAGTACAAAAAGGCAAAAGTAAAAAGTAAAAAGCCAAAAGCAAAAAGAAATAATGTCTATTTAATAAGCTTTTTATTAGTTGCTGATGGTGGGTTTATTTACGCCATATTATACTAGTAAGTACCTGGACATAAGTTTTGTTAATTGAGTTCATAAATGTAAAAATATCGCGAATTTCACCCTTAGGCAATAGAAAGAGAATTTGTAGAATTCGGACGGGTATGGATACCCATTCTATAGGAGTGTATTGGACTGAAGTGAAAGCCGCTATATAAAAATATTTAATTCCTGACTGTTTACTGTTTCCTTTTCTCTATTCTTTAGTTTATTTTCAACAGTGAATGTTAGTTTTATATGACTACTTAAATGGGGGTTTATGTGATTAAAGAGTTACCAGTTAGTTTCACGATAGATGTTACACTTGTCACGAATTTATTAATAATAGTAGCAACGGCAATAGTAATATTAAGCATTGGACGTTTTGTACCTAAATTAATATACTTTGTCTTAGATAGTTTTATTTCACCAGAAGTTAGGGATACTGTTCAATCATTAATCAAGGCTTACAGAAAGAGCATTAGCATAGTAATTGCTTTAATCATCATAGAAATCATAGTTTTGCTGATACCATTAATCAATAATTATCCGATTATTGAAATTCTCATTAGCTTGACATTAACTATTACAACTAGCTGGGTTGCTTCGAGAATATGTGGCGAATTCTTAGATAATTACCTTTTAGATATAGCTGCCAAAAGTGGAAGGAAGGCAAATAGTGAATTATTTATTTCTGCCAAGGTAGTTGCTAATTTATTAATTCTTGTCATTGCCATAATTATTTTTGCTCAGACACACCAAATTAATGTATTTGGCTTATTAGCAAGTTTAGGAATTGGAGGTTTAGCAGTTGCATTTGCTGCTCAAAAAACCTTAGAACAATTTCTTGGAGGGGTGGTTTTATATTTAGATCAACCCTTCACAATAGATGACTATATTGGCTTACCAGATGATATTTTTGGCAGAGTTGAATCTATTGGTTGGCGTTCTACAAAAATCCGTACTTCTGGCAAGGGAACTATTATGATTATTCCCAATAATGCTTTGACTCAGATGAATATTGAAAATTATTCTGGAGCGAAAAAGGTGATGTCAATTCTCAATTTAAATTTTGACAGGGAAGTGGAGAAAAAAGAACAAGCTTTAATTCGCCAGGTAATATTAGCAAGTACAAGTGATATTTTTGGTCTAGATTCACGCAGCACTGATATTACTTTTAAACTGATAGGAGATGAAAAGGAAAAACAACATAGCCAAGCTCAAATTACTTTCTTTATTCTCGGTTCTGGAGAAGTATCAATGGAATTGCGTCGTCAGTTGCTAGATATAGCTAAAGAAAATGTTAACTATAAATTGAATGAATATGGAATTGGTTTTGACATGAATGAACCAACTATTTATGTTGATGCTCCAATAACTATCTAAATCACATTATGGATATTCTCAAACTAATTCTTGATTTTCTCCAAAAAGAAGAATTTCGCAATTTGGAATTTTTTCTAATTTTCTTGTTAATTTCCTTAGTAGTTGGGAGATATACACCTTCTCTGGTAAAGTTTACTATCCAGCGAGCATCACCTCGACAAGTAACAGAACTATACGAAACATTAATCGATCCAATCAGTGGTTTATTTAGATTAGCTGGAACCTTAATACTTATTTCTTTCTCTTTCGAGGTTTTGAAAACATATCAAGGTTTTTATGCTTTTTTTAGGGTTTTTGTAGATATATCAGTAATTGTCAGTGTTGCGTGGTTAGTTTCACGTTTATTTCGGCAATTAATTCGTTCATATGGTATTACTTTAATTCGTAGACTAGGCTATGCAGCTGATGATTTACTACTAGTTTCTGAAACTATATTAAATGTAATTATTGGGTTTGTTGCTGTTTTAGCTTTTGCTAAAGGTCGATTTGATTTAGTTGGTTTATTGACAGGATTAGGAATTGGTGGATTAGCGATTGCTTTTGCAGCTCAAAAAACTTTAGAGCAGCTTTTGGGGACGTTAGTGTTATATTTAGACCGTCCATTTGTACCGGGAGAATATATTCGCATTCCTGCATCTGGTCAATTATTAGAGGGAATATTTGGTCGAGTTGAATCTATAGGACTGCGTTCTAGTAAAATTCGGACTGCGGCTAAAAGTACTTTGATAATTTTACCTAATTCAATGTTAGCTAATTTGGGAGTCGAGAATATTACTCGTGGTAAGAAGGTAATGGTTCTACTCTATCTTGATTTTAATAAAAAATTAGAAGAGAAGGAAGAAGCATTAGTAGAACAGGTAATTAAAGAAAGTACGGATTCTCTGTTTGGAATAGATCCAGGAAGTACAAATATTGCCTTAAAAACAAATTCAGATAGTAAGACAAGCAGAGCAAGAGTGACATTTTTTATTTTGGGTTCGAGTGATAATTCCATTGAATTAAGAAAGAGATTGTTAGAATTAGCTAATGAAAAAGTTTCTAAGCAATTACAATCATTTGGAATTGAATTTGTAATGCAAGAGCCTAATATTTATGTTGAATCACCAGTAACTATGTAGGTTTTGTAGAATAAGTAATCTATCTATAGATACATCTAATATCTTGACTTAAGAAAGATTTTGCTATCAGTCAAATCATGTATTTTGAAGATATTAGAGCTTACGCAAATGGCATATTAATACTGTTTGTATTCAGGGTTTTAATCATTGTTTTGAGTAGTAGGGGTGGGGTAATTCCGTGCCTAGGAAGTAAAAATTAATTTTCATAGATTCTTTCTTTGGAATTATTTGATTTTTGTATTTGTATACAGATAAATGAACTAAATGAACCACGAACATTGGATGGAAATTGCTTTAGAAGAGGCAAAAAAAGGAGATTACCCTTATGGTGCTGTGTTAGTAAAAGATAATCAAATTTTTGTCAAAGGATACAACACAACAGTCAGGGATAATGATGTATCAGCCCATGCAGAAATTAATGTATTACGCAGTTTTACTATGGGTATGAAAAATTATTCTCTAGATATTTTGCGGGGTTACACATTATATACAACCTGTGAACCATGTCCGATGTGTGCTGCTGCTTGTGTTTGGTCTGGAGTATCTGAAATTGTTTATGGTGCTTCAATTCAGGAATTAATAGATATGGATATAAAGCAAATTGATATTAGTTGTGAAACTCTAGTCAAACAGGGATTTCAAAATATTAAAGTAACCCCAGGTATTCTGGGTCATAAGTGTCTAGAACTATTTAAAAATTAAGAAGTAAATGTTTTCTCTCACACAGCAAACTTCCCGTCAACGAGAAATTGTAGAAGTCGTATTTCGCAATGGTTGGGGTTATATGCGTTCCTTACTCACTGGTAGTAAGACTGATGAACCACAGTTACCACCCCCAGCTGTTTTACGGAATATTTTGACTGAATTGGGTCCAGTTTATGTCAAATTGGGACAACTTCTTTCCACCCGTCCCGATTTATTACCTGGAGAATATGTAGAAGCTTTAACTGATTTACAAGCTAATGTACCACCTGTTTCTTGGGAAGCAATTAAAAGTCTGATTGAACAGGAATTAGGACAATCAATTGCAGAAGTTTTTACAGATATAAATACAGAAGCAATTGCAGCGGGTTCTATCGGTCAAGTTCACCAAGCTACCTTAAAAAATGGTCAGCAATTAGCGCTGAAGGTGCAACGTCCGGGAATAGATATAATTGTTGATCAAGATATTTCCATAATTAAGAGTTTAGCAGAGTTAGTCTCTCTTACAGAGTTGGGTAAAGACTATGATATGGTGGCTATAGCTGAGGAATTTACCACTGCTTTGCAAGCTGAACTGGAATTCACCAAAGAAGGTAAATACACTGAACAACTATTTTATAATTTATCTAGTAGTAAATGGTTCGACCCTCAAAAGTTAGTAATTCCTAAAATACATTGGAATTTAACTACTTCTAAATTGTTAGCAATTGAGTGGTTAGAAGGTGTTCCTTTACTGTCTTCAAAGCTGTGTAATTCTGAATCTGGGGAACAAACTCAAAAGCAGCGACGGGAAATTACTACCCTGTTATTTCGTGCTTTTTTCCAACAGATTTATATAGATGGTTTTTTCCATGCTGACCCCCATCCTGGGAATATATTTTATCTGGATGATGGTCGCATTGCACTGTTAGATTGCGGGATGATTGGACGCTTAGATCCGCGCACTCAACAGATTTTAACAGAAATGTTGCTAGCAATTGTGGATTTAGATGCTCGACGTTGCAGTCAGTTAACTTTGGAACTTGCAGAATCCGGTCAACCATTGAGTTTAGATCGACTGACAAATGATTACGACAGGATGTTACGCAAGTATTATAATTTGAGTCTCAATCAAATCAATTTTAGTGAAGTTTTTTATGAAATTCTGCAAATAGCTAAAAATAACAAAATCCGCTTACCTAGTAATATGGGTTTATATGCTAAAACCCTGGCAAATATGGAGGGTGTAGCGCGGGGTTTTTACCCAGAAATTAATCTCCTTGACCAAATTAAACCCCTAATGACGGATTTGTTTCGTCGTCAACTTTTGGGAGACAGTCCTATAGAAACTTTCCTGAGAACAGCCCTTGATTTCAAAAGTCTTTCTTTGCGTTCACCACGTCTCACAGAATTACTTTTAGATCGGGTAACTTCTGAAACTTTAAAGTGGAATATTACTATCACAAACTTAGATAGTTTGCGACGCAGTCTTGACGATTCAGCTAATAGGCTTTCATTTAGTATTTTGGTTGGTTCTTTAATTATGGGAGCTGCTATTATTTCCGCACAATCTCAAACTACTCAGTTCTCTTTTTTGAGTAATATCTTGTTTGCTGTTGCTAGTTTTTTAGGACTTTGGTTAGTTATTAGTATTCTGCGGTCGGGAAATTTGAGGTAAAGGATAATTGTAGGTTGGGTAAAGCAACAGCGACACCCAACAAAGTTATTTTTAAAGTTATTATTATCTTCAATTCAGTATCAGGACTTACGATATTGTCAGAATATGTCGTCGTTGCTGGTAGACGCGCAGCGGCTTTTCCTAGAGTTACTATAATTCCTAATTTATCTGACATAATTTATCAAAGTGTCACACACCCTACGCTTATAAATCTGCCAGTTGCGTAAGTCCTAACAGTATTCTGAAAATTTGTCATTTGTTCTGAATTATTTAATTATATGACTGAGAATATTCTCGCCAAAAAAACACAAAATCTGACTGAGGAACAACCTTTATTAGCTAATTGGTGGCAAAAAATAGTTGCCTTAATTACTTTGGCTAATTTAATTTTGGTGCTATTTAATTTCAGCTATATTTCCTTACGGGATGTTTACTTGAAAAATGTACCTGGAATTGTCAATTTTTATGACCCAATTAAAAGTATAGAACCTCATCCCGATACTCAACTTTACCTACATACAGTTGATGATTTACGCCAAAAACTTGCAACTACAGAAATAGATACAATTCAAACTAAGGAATTATTTTCTCAGTTGCGTCAACAAAGTTATGACTTATTAAATGAAAATCCATTTTTAATTGCTAATAAATTAGGAGTCTTTGCTAAGATAAAGCGACGCATGGAGTATCACACAAATACTCAATCAGCCACAAAAGCGTTTAATAAATTTTGGAGTCCGGAGTTTTTTACTCAGGAAAGTTGGCAGGAAGAACTTTATTTTTTTGATAAAAAGATTAGACCATTGCTGGAAGTAAATTACTTCCGGAATATTGATGAAAATGGTAACTTTGTCGATAATTTCTGGCAAATAGATATTTATTTTATCTTCTTCTTTGCTATTGAATATCTAGGGAGAACTTTTTGGATTGCTAGATATAAATTGGAAATGAGTTGGTGGGATGTAATTTTAAGAAACTGGTATGATGGTTTGCTATTATTACCCACATATCGCTGGCTGAGAATTATTCCTGTTGCAGTTAGGTTACATAAATCTGGTTTAATTAATCTTGAAAGAATACTGGCACAAGTTACCCATGAACCCTCAGCTTACCTAGCTGATAAAGTATCTATGTTTCTGATGGTGAGGTTAATTAATCAAACACAAACAGCCATAGAAACAGGAGAAGCGACTCGTTCTTTATTAAAGCCACAGGAATATATTCAAGTAAGCAAAATTAATAAAATTGATGCCATCACTGACAAAATACTGCAATTGGCAATATACAAAGTTTTGCCCCAAATCCAACCAGATGTAGAACAAATATTACAACATAGTTTAAAAGCTACTTTGAAACAATCTGAATTTTATCAAGGATTAAAACAACTACCGGGAATGGAAATATTTCCAGGGGATTTTACAGAACAATTAGCTGATTATATTGCTGAGACAACCTATGAAATTCTAGCTAATTCCTATGCAGATACCCAGGGTAGAGAATTGTTCGCTACTTTGACTCAGAATTTCCAAGAAAAACTACGTCAAGAACTGCAAGATGAAGCTATTCAAGCGGAATTACAACCCTTATTATATGATTTATTAGAAGAACTAAAAATCAATTATGTACAACGTTCTCAAAAAGATGATTCTGATGCAACCCTGACAGAAGCAAATCAGATTATTCAAGAAGCTAATGAGAAATAGGGAATAGGGAATAGGGAATACACACATCTTGCACCTGGACGAAAAACCGGGTTTCTTGAGAATCACTAATAGTGAAAACCTAAATTTTACGTTTATAAACCCGGTTTTTTAGTCTTGTGGAGAATAGTGCAAGATATGAATTTCCCGTAGGAGTGCCGTAGTGTGGCTTTTCCTAAGAGTACGCAGGTTACTTCAACAAAAATAAAAATAAAAACATTACTCCCTTCTCCTTCTAAGAGGATGTTTGGAAAGTCTAAAAGATTACTAAAAACCTCACTTCTTATCTCCTCCTAGGAGGAAACAGACTTGGAAACCCCTATTTTTCTGTTCCCCTTCCGATATAAAAAGTTTTTCCGCTTCCCTCTCCTGTTTCCCCTCTCTTGTTCCCCTCTCTTGTTCCCCTCTCCCAATGGGAGAGGGGTTAGGGGTGAGGGTAGGAGAGGGTTTCTCCTAGGGGTTAGGTTTGCAGGGTTTTGATGTTCAACATAATACTTTTCAAACATCCTCTAAGATTACCTATAAAAATTTCTCCCCCTATGAATGGGTCTGAATCAATTCGGTAATCTTCTAGCGGGAGGAGAGTAATACCCGGTACTTATTTCCGGGTATCAATTCAAAGCACTATTTTATTGTATTTTCCAATGCTGCTTATTTCATACAATTGGAAATATTAGTGTTTACTTAAATAATTCCTACTCCCCTACCGCGATTATCTGCTTCCATTGTTAACTTACCTTTTTCGTCAGTTTTATTGACTTCTGACAATTCTTGTGCCCTTTGTTGAGCTTCTGCTTCTTTTTGTGCTTTACGATCACCTGGTTCTTCGTAATACATTTCAGGTTCTACAGCAAAGTTATTTACTAAACCTTCATTATCTACAGTGTAACCAGCAGATGTTTCGATATCTCCCTGTTCTTCTGGAGTTTGTTTGTAATTTCCGCCTTCACGTTCTATTCTGGCAGCAGTTTCAGCAGGGATAAGATTGCGGTCGTAACCATCTTTTTTGATTTGTTCGTTACTCATATATCCTCCTTATTTATCTTGTTGAAGATTATCTTTGAAAAAGCTGTGTTTAGCTTCTATCTACAGAGTTGATTTATGCAGCAAAAAATCTATCTACAGAACTAAATATTCAGCGTACAAATTAATGTCATAGTTGTGCTTTGCTATCAGGAGCTATTTCAATTCCTGGGGGATTTATCTTTTGCTCCATAGTAATTAAATCCTGAAAGCTGCTAATACTTATTCCCATGCGATCGCAATCTTGTTGTAATTGAGATTCAAATGCATTTAAATCTTGACCATAACCGCATCTTTCTGCAGCTAATTCAATCCCAGCATTACTATTTGCTCTTGCACAATCAATTAGCTCTATACCAGTAAGTGGTGTTGATGATGCCATAAAAAATCCTAATTTTTGGTGACCAATATTTGTATTTATCTTGTTGTTGGCGTTTACTTGTTGCAAACACTGATTTACAGAAGATAAACACATTATTTGTAAATAGTTTATTTCTTTGTTAATACCAATAGTAATCATGTGAAAAATTCCTGACTATGGTAAACAAAGTTGTTAGTTGATATTCAATACAACATCTAAACTATTACGTCATCAAATGGCATTTACACACCTGGATTTTCTGGTTGGTCAACATTAGGAACAATATCAGGTCGTTTTTTATCTTCCCAGCCTACAGGACGCTTAGAATTAAACCAAGCAATGGAACCAATCACAGCAGCAGCAAGAAATCCTCCTGCAATTACAGCAATTAAGCTGATAGAATAAGTTGTACCACCGTCAGCATTTAAAGCTGCATCAGTTAATAAATAAACTGGAATATTCATAAGTACTTTGTACCTCCAAAAAACTAAATTATTGCCATCTCAGATTCTATATATTGAGAAAATATAGAATTAATCTCCCCTCAGAGACCAAGAAACCGGGTTTCTTGGAAATATTGAGTTACCAAAACCCTAATTTTTCGTTGATAAACCAGGTTTCTCCGTGCTTGTTGAAAATGGTGCAAGATATGACAGACCAAGAAACCGGGTTTCTTGAGTCTTAAGGTTTACTTTATAAATAACCTCTAAGATTTGGCATTAAATGATTAGAAAAAGCACTGTTGTAATCAATGCGTTTTTCTTAACTCACTGTAAACATATTAGGTTTTATTTATTGTTGATGCTTCTACCAAGAGAACATGATTATCTAAAATTATCTACGACTATATGAATAACCTCTGGGTATAATTACTATCCGAAAGATAGATACAAATAAAAGTTTAGTATTGCTAAACCCCCACAACTTCCGGTAAAATAAAGGTAACTGTGGTACCTTGGTCTTTTCCTTGACTTTGCAGCCAGATTTGTCCTCCCATCAGTTCCACCAGACGCTTGCAAATCGTTAAACCTAAACCCGTACCCCCATAACGTCTGCGAATTGAACCGTCTTCTTGAACAAAGGCTTCAAACAGCAATTCCTGCTTGCTGGGATCGATACCAATACCAGTGTCAGCAACGGAAAATTCAACCATCGGACAGTCGGAATGATTTTGACGCACTACTCGCAGACGAACTTCCCCTTGACTGGTAAACTTAAAGGCATTGGAAAGCAAATTGATTAAAACTTGTCTGAGCTTATCTTCATCTGCCCAAACCCGCTCAACTTCGCATTCAATGATAAAATTAATACCGCGATGAATACTATCTGCTTTAAATAAATGTCGCTTCAACTCCAGCAAAGGTTTAAGTTCAACAGCTTTCAGTTCAAGTTGCACCCGACCAGCTTCAATTTTAGCAATATCTAGAATATCATTAATAATATTTACTAGCCCTTGTGCGGAAATATGAGCAGCTTGGATGTACTCCTGGAGTTCTTCCTCATTGTCATAAAAGCCTTCTTTAAGCAGCTTCAGATAATTAAGGGTAGATGCTAAGGGAGTGCGCAGTTCGTGACTGGTGGAAGAGAGAAAATCAGATTTCAAGCGACTGGCTTCTTCTGCGGAAGTCCGGGCAATTTCCAATTCTTGATTGTGTATTTCTACTATCATCCTTTGTTCTTTTTCTTGCTGATACAACCGATGTTGCAGCACTGCCATAGCTAGATGTTGCCCTAAGGATTTGAGTAATTCTATCTCCCCTGCATTCCACTCCAGAACTTGTCCCTGCTTGATTTCTCGCCACTCTTCAAAGGATTGTCTAGGACGCTGTTGACGCTCATCTGCATCTGGGTAACCAGCCCAGAGTTTTTCCGTATCAATTTCGTCTCTAAATACACTTAGATAGCCAAGAATCTTTTGTCCATATTTGAGACTAACTAGTAACAAGCTGCAGATTTTGGTGTTCGCAAAAGCCGATAGGAAAGGTTCTAGCTCATCATCTCCTTCGCAGCAAATATCAACTATTTTTGGCTCACCATTAACTCCAGCTACTTGCAATAATTGTAACCATTCTCCTGGAGATAAATGGGGTTGAGAACCAAAACTAAAAAAATCCTCTTCCCCTTGGGTATCAATAAGTAGTAAAATCCCCCCAGATGCTTGGGCTTCTGTGACGATTTCTGGCAGTACCCTTTGCAGAACTGATTCGGTTTCCAAACAGGAGATTACCTGAGTAGAAATACGGTTAACTGTAGCCTCTCGTCGTGCTATTTCTTGAGTAGTATGGAGAAGATCCGCTTGAGTAATCGCCAATTCCACCTGTTCCGCAATCATTTGCATAATTTGCAAATTGACCTCACAAAAGCTTTTGGGTTGAGCATTGTGAGAAATCAGCAATCCCCATAATTCCTTACCACTGACAATTGGTATCACCAAGGAAGATTTGACCCCCATTAAACTTAAATATTCCACATGACAGGGGTCTACAGGACGCTGTAAGAGGTTCTTGAGGGATTGTTTGTGTACTTCTTCAACAGTTAACTCCCCCGTAGCTGTAGACAGGGGACGGTGGGGTTGACTCAGACGAATTTGCTGCTGTTGTAGGTCAACAATGGAACGTACCCTGGCTTTACAAAATAACTCCCTAGCTTGGGGTGGAATATCCCCAGCGGGGAAATGTAAACCTTTGAGTGATGGTAAGCGATCGCCATATATAGACTCAGCAATTACCTCACCATTACCTTGGCGATCGAATTTGTAAATCTTGACGCGGTCAGTTTCCAGGAAAGAACGCACCTCTGTCACGGTGGTATCTAAAATGGTTTGCAACTCCAGGGACTGACGGATATGACTAGTAATCCGATTCAACAAGGTTAATTGATTCAGACTTTCCCTTGACTGTCCTCGTTTGCGTTTGTTCATTGTTCACCAAAAAGGCTAACCCTTAACCACCAGTATATTTACAATTCTATACAATTTTGATGATGTGAACAGATATGGGACTTATTTAAGCAAGAAGGAAGAAGGAAGAAGGAATAAGAAATAAGAAATAAGGAATAAGGAATAAGGAATAAGGAATAAGGAATAAGGAATAAGGAATAAGTATTTTGGTTCACCCACACATTTTTTCGTTCACCCCTTTTATTCAACAAGGTCCAAAATTTTATGCCTTTAGTTGTTACTGATATCTCTCTCCAGAATGGTGAAAATAGCTTTTGTCCATGGAATATTGAAATTTGTCAGTAATTTAAGCCAGAGGTACAAAATAGTAAATGTGTTTTACTATTGCTGCTAAATACTACACAACGACGGACAAGGATGTCCATCCCACAAGAATTTCAGTGTTTTGACTTGTATATCATCTAACATAAAAACGGTATATTTACTTCTTGAACGGAGGGGTTTTTTATGTCTGAACCGAATGGCGTAATGATGCAGTTTTTCCACTGGTATACCCCTCCTGACGGGAACCTATGGAATGAATTAGCAGAAAATGCTCAAACGCTGTCAAAAGCCGGGATAACCTCCCTATGGCTACCACCAGCCTATAAAGGTACAGCAGGGGGATATGATGTTGGTTATGGCGTTTACGATATGTTCGACCTTGGTGAATTTGATCAAAAAGGGTCGGTGCGGACAAAATATGGTACTAAAGATGAGTATATAAAAGCCATTAAAGCAGCCAAGGATGCAGGTATTAGAGTATACGCTGATGTGGTGCTGAATCATAAACTGGGTGCAGATGGAGAAGAAGAAACAGAAGCTACTCCATTTCATCCCGATGACCGTAACCATCCCATCGGAGATTGTCAAAAAGTCAAAGTTTGGACCCACTTCACTTTTCCCGGACGCAAGGGTAAATATTCCGACATGGAATGGCATTGGTGGCACTTCGATGCTGTAGATTACAATGCCTACAATGGAGACCAAAATGCTGTCTATCTTTTCAAAGACAAGTCCTTTGATGATAATGTAGACCTAGAAAAAGGGGTTTTCGACTATCTCATGGGTTGTGACCTAGATATGGAACACCCCGAAGTGCGGGAAGAACTCAAGCGTTGGGGAGAATGGTATATTGATACCACAGAGGTTGAGGGTTTCCGCTTTGATGCCGTCAAGCATGTAAAAGCAGGGTTCTTTCCAGAATGGCTGAATCATGTTCGTCAACACGCTAACCGTCGGTTATTTGCTGTGGGTGAATATTGGTCTTATGAGATTGAAGCACTACACCACTTCATTACGGTAACAGGTGGGGATGTTACTTTGTTTGACGCTCCCTTACACTATAACTTCAGTGTTGCTAGTAAGGCAGCTAACGACTATGATATGCGGCAAATATTTGACAATAGCCTTGTGCAGCAACAGCCAACTTTAGCCGTAACCCTGGTTGACAATCACGACTCTCAACCCTTACAAGCTTTAGAATCTGTGGTGGAAGGTTGGTTTAAACCCCTCGCCTACGCGCTAATATTATTGAGGAAGGATGGATATCCCTGTATCTTCTACCCTGACTATTATGGTGCTCATTACAAAGATACAGGTAATGATGGAGGGGAATACGAAATTTGGTTAGATAGCCATCAGTGGATTATTGATAAATTCTTGTTTGCCCGCCAAAATTATGCTTACGGCGATCAATATGACTATTTTGACCATGCTAATACTATAGGCTGGACACGGCTTGGTGATCAAGAACATCCAGGTGGTATGGCTGTTGTCTTGAGTAACGGTGCAGAAGGTACTAAATGGATGGAAGTTGGACAGCCTAATCGCACCTATATCGATATCACTGAACACATTGATCAACCCGTAGTCATCAATGATGAAGGTTGGGGTGAATTTCGATGTCAAGGGGGTTCTGTTTCAGTGTGGGTTCCCCAGTCATCCAGTTAAGGGAATACCAGGGGCACGGTGCCAGTAATATCTCGGTTTATAGAGTAATATTATTGACGCTATTGCACGAACCATTTCTAGCTCCCTGGTTCCCTCTCTCCCTTCCTCTTTACAAGGTTTTACGTTGTAATGGATTGTAGGGAAACTCTGCCTCCCATCAATTCTAGAGGCAGAGTTTCCCTAAAATGCGTTTCTGGGCTGCTGCCTGGAAACGAGTTCTAATTTATACTAACTTTAAAAATGTTTGCCACAGATCCAATTGTAGGTTGGTAAGCAATGGTGTTTGACATCAGGAAACCCAACAAAAAAGCCCTTGATGTTAAATTACGCGACAGCGTAACCCAACCTACATACTATGGGGGGTTAATAAGGAAAGAACAAAATTTTTTCTCCCCCCTCTCCCCCCTCTTCCCCCTCTCCTCCCTCTTCCCCCTCTCCTCCCTCTTCCCCCTCTCCTCCCTCTTCCCCCTCTCCCCCCTCTTCCCCCTCTTCCCCCTCTCTGCCTTTACCCGGCAATCTTGGTTTGGTCGAGTACTAGCCTGGGTCGGCAGGCAAGCGTCCGTGTAGCGATAGTCATATCTTGCACCACCCTAAGAAACCGGGTTTATTGATAATCACTAACTGAAAAACCTTAATTTTTGGTTGATAAACCCGGTTTCTCTGCGCTTGTTGCAACTGGTGCAAGATGTAAGGATACCCTTGTATGCTCCCGATCCAATTGTAGGGGTTTTCAACCTTATTGTTAATATATAATTAAGAACGAAGCGAAATCAAAGATTAAGAATTTGATATGGGTAGCTTTTAGGGGTTTATGATGATAGCTTTATTTTTACCATGACGTACTATCACCTATGTCTATTTTCTACTTGATAAGTGATGCATATTATTAACAGAGAAAGCCATGGCTGATATGTCTTTTATGCCCCATGGTATGTGCTATCTTTGGCGACCTGGTTTAGTGGGAATACACTTAGTTAGTAATGCTATCATTGCTACATCTTATTTTTCTATTCCCTTAACCCTTGTCCATATTGTTCGCAAAAGACAGGATGTTCCCTACAACTGGATATTTTTCTTATTTGCTGCTTTTATTGTTTGCTGCGGTATTGGTCATGGTTTTGACATTTGGACGTTGTGGCATCCAAATTATTGGCTTTCTGGGTATATTAGAGCTATTACTGCTTTAGTTTCAGCGACAACAGCGATCGCACTGGTGTACTTAATCCCGAAAATCTTAGCTTTGCCTTCAAAAGCTGCAATGGAAGCAATAAACCAGCAGTTAGCGGAAGAAAGTATGGAAAAGGAAGAAGCGGAAGCTGCAAAACGTAGGAATGAGAAACTCTATCAATTGTTAGCAGATAACTCAACCGATATCGTTGCTATACACACTCCAGAAAGAATTTACAAATACGTTTCCCCTGCTTGTCATAGCTTGCTTGGTTACCAACCAGAGGAACTGGTAGGAAAATCTATCTATGATATTTTCCACCCTGAAGATGCAAAAGCCTTGCAAAAAACCAAAGCAGCAATTGGTAAATTACCTGATAGCTATACTCACAGTTATCGCGCCCGTTGTCAAGATGGAAATTATATTTGGCTAGAAACTAAATATTTAACCATTCGTGCAGAGGAACAAGAAACAGCCCAAGAAATTCTTTCCTTATCGCGGGATATTACAGCACGCAAACAAATTGAACTGGAAATTTCTCAACTAAATGAAGAATTAGAGAAGCGGGTAGAAAGAAGAACAACTCAATTAGAACTTGCTAATCGCCAAAAAGATGAATTAATTGTCAGCGAACGTCAAGCACGACAGCAGAACGAAATTTATCAAGATATTGTGGAAAATATTCCCCTTGGTTTTTGTATTTGGCATTTAGAAAATCCCGATGACGTTACTAGCTTGCGGTTGGTGAATATTAATCCAGCAGCTATTAAAATCTTAGAAATTCCCTTGCAAGAAGAACTGGGTAAACCTATAGGTGAATGTTTCCCAAATATGCTGAGTGAAGAATATCGATGGCTATTAGAAGCTTATGGGGAAGTCGCCAAATCTGGACAGGTGAAATTTTTGGAAACAATCAATTATGGTGATGATAGAATTTGCAAAAAAATTTTTAGTCTGAAAGCTTTTCCTTTACCAAATAACTGTATTGGTGTAGCCTTTGAAGACATAACAGAAAGTAAACGCATTCAGACAGCTTTGGCAGAAAGTGAAAATCTTTACCGTTCCGTAGTTAATAGCGTTCAGGAAGTGATTTTCCAGATAGATAAGAGTGGGTGTTGGAATTTTATTAGCGCAGCTTGGACAGAAATTACGGGTTTTACCATTGCTGAAAGTTTGCACCAACCCTTTACAAATTTAATGTATGCACAAGAAGACCAGCAACGCAGCAGTAAGCTTTTCCAATCTCTAATTACAGGGAAAGAAGAATCCTACCAATTAGAATTTCGCATCCTCAGAAAAGATGGGGACTTTCGCTGGTTAGAAATGTGCGCTCAACTTCAGCATAATACTTCTGGGGAGTTAATGGGTTGTTGGGGAACCCTGAATGATGTTACAGAACGCAAACAAACCGAAGCAGTATTAGAAGCAAGGGCAAAAGAACTGACAAATCTCAATGCTATTTTACTGAATACTACTCAACAATTAGAAAAACGTAATGCCGAATTAGATCAATTTGCCTACGTTACCTCCCATGATTTAAAAGCACCATTACGTGCAATTGCCAATCTTTCAGAATGGATTGAAGAAGATATTGCTGATGTACTAACTGAAGATACCAAACGGCAAATGGATTTGTTGCGGGGACGAGTCCATCGCATGGAAGGGTTGATTAATGGACTTTTACAATATTCTCGTGCTGGACGCATTCAAGGAAAACTGGAAACAATTGCTGTTAGTGAACTGTTAACAGAGATAATTGATTCTGTGGCTCCACCAGCAGAATTTAAAGTGGAAATTGAAGGAGAAATGCCAACTTTTGCCACCGAATATTTACCTCTACAACAAGTATTTAGCAACCTGATTACTAACGCAATTAAACATCATCATCGCAGTGATGGTAAAGTTAATATATCAGTGCAAGACCAAGGGAATTACTATGAATTTATTGTCGCTGATGATGGTCCAGGAATAGAGCCTCAATACCATGATAAAGTATTTGAAATCTTTCAAACTTTACAAGCCCGCGACAAAAATGAGAATACTGGTATTGGGTTAGCAATAGTCAAAAAAATTATTGAAAATCAAGGAGGGACAATTAAATTAGAATCTCAAATTGGTGAGGGAACTACTTTTCGCTTTACTTGGATGAAACAGACAAGTTAGTTGATAAAAAATCTCCAAAATCAGATGAATATAGCAATTTCCCCTTGGATAGAATAGACATCTGTGGGATGGGCATTCCTGCCCGTCCTAATTTCACGATTCCCTTTGTATTGCATACCCTCCGGGTAGACACGGAGTGGCTTCTGTAAGTAGGCTCCACCTACAACTGAAAACCGCTATATAAAACTCTCGTGAGGGTCGAGAAACCGGGTTTCTTTTGGTTTATATACTCTGATTATCGGTTACCCACCTATAGAAACCCGGTTTCTTCACTTTAAGAGGATGTTTGTCAAGTCTAAAAACTTACTTAAAACCCAATACGGTACTGCT
>JASJCY010000263.1 GCA_030065825.1 Nostocaceae cyanobacterium
GAAAGCGAAAAAAAATGTTGAAGAAGGTAAGGTAATTTCTGTTGACCAACTCAAACGAAAATACTAGTTATACTGTTTTAATTAGTATTGATGCTCAAGAATTTTTCGAGTCTGCTTCTGCTTCTTTGCAAAAGAAATTAGATCGTTGTTTTGAACGCCTAAAGATTGAGCCTCGGAATTACCCTAATATCAAACCATTAAAAGGTGAGTTGTCCGGTTATTATCGTTATCGTGTAGGTGATTATAGAGTAATTTATGAAATAGACGATGCTTTAGGGCAGGTAACAATTATTTTGATTGAGCATCGAAGTAAAGTTTATGAGTAATTTAGAGACTTATATCAGATTTCAATGGCTCCATTGCCTTATTAGATGCTAAAGTAAAGTGCGAGTAGTTGCGATCGCAAAAAAATGGCACTAACCCTGAATATACCGCCAGAGATAGAGCAATACCTGACTCGAAAAGCCCAAGAGCAAGGTATGTCAACCGAAGCTTATGCTCTACAACTGCTCGCAGCCAGTATTTCGGCTCAGGAAAAATCAACTGAATTGGTTAACATACTTCAGTCTTGGATAGACGAAGATGATGCACAAGAGCAACAAGAGACTGGTGAGTATCTAATTCATGCTCTAGATGAAGATAGGTTGTCCCATCGCAAGTTATTTCCCGCCGAATTAAAAGGTGTAACTTGGTGAGTCGCGTTATTTTGCTGGATGCAGGACCAATTGGTCTAATTACCAATCCAAAACTATCTCCTGAAAGTACTGCTTGTACTCACTGGCTGCAAACTGTGGTCACATCGGGTGTTCGAGTAGTCATTCCAGAAATAGCTGACTACGAAGTTCGACGGGAACTGTTGCGAGCAAATAAAGTTAAAGGAATGAGGCGGTTAAATGAGTTGGTCAACTTGGTAGAATATTTGCCCATCACAACTGCTGCAATGAGACAAGCAGCAATATTTTGGGCACAGGCTCGTCAGCAAGGACAACCCACAGCAGGTGACAAGACAATTGATGGTGATATGATTTTGGCAGCGCAAGCTGCGACCTTAAGTGCTTCAGATTTCGTCATCGCCACCACGAATGTTGGTCATTTATCTAGGTTTGTTCCAGCTGATTTGTGGCAAAACATTACTCCTGGTTGAGCCAGCAGCCTAACCCTCTTTTATCACTTTCGCGCTTATAAAAATCCAAAACCCTTATTTTTACGGATTTTTATGAATTTAGGCGTAGGTTGGGGAGCCACTCTTGTGCGCGGGTGAATCCTGCGGATACGCTACGCGAGCCCCGCGTTGAGAGAAGTGGCGTTTGAGGAACGAAACCCAACAACCAAAAACCTCGGTATTGTTGGGTTTGGTTTCGTTCAACCCAACCTACATTTATTTTTTTATTCCCAGAGTGACATAAGAGGGCTAATATACCTTGACTTTAGTGCTACAACTCCTGGTAGTGTGTATGAAAAGGTAATTTCTAATGCCCAGGAAGTCAATTTCCCAAATAACTTGATATCATATGTGTTTGTCTGTAAAAAGACACTCGTAATATGACCAGGGAATTGCGTGTAAATGGCAAAACTCACCCTTCCTAAGTTGGAACGTCACTTGTTTGCTGCGGCTGATATTTTGCGCGGTAAGATGGATGCTTCGGAATTTAAGGAGTTTATTTTTGGGATGCTGTTCCTGAAGCGAGCTGCTGATGTGTTTGATGTGCGTTACCAGCAGATTGTTAAGGATTTTATGGCTAGGGGGTTGAGTGAGTCAGCAGCAAGGGAAAAAGCGGAAAATTCCAATCGATATACGGCTACGGATAGGGAAGCTTACACTTTATTTGTACCACCCCAGTCCCGTTGGTCTACAATTCGAGATACTTTTCACGAACAGGTTGGGAATAAGCTAAATACTGCTCTCCACAGTCTTGCTGATGCGAATCCAGCAGTGTTACAGGATGTTTTTGAGCATATTGATTTTAACAGGCAGGTGGGTGGTAAAAGTACCCTGAATAATCAGCAGTTGCGGAAACTTATCGAACATTTTGATCAGCAACCACTACGTAATGAAGATTTAGAGTTTCCTGATTTGTTGGGTGCTGCGTATGAGTATTTAATTTATTATTTTGCCGATTCGGCAGGGAAGAAGGGGGGTGAATTTTATACTCCCCGTGGGGTGGTTAAATTGATGGTGCGGATTTTAGACCCCAAGGAAGGGATGGAGGTTTATGACCCTTGTGTGGGTTCTGGGGGTATGTTGATTTTGTCGAAGCAGCACATTGAAGAACATGGGGGAAATCCGCGAAATCTCCGACTTTATGGTCAAGATAATAACGGTGGGGTGTGGGCGATTTGTAAGATGAATTTATTGCTGCATGGTATCCCCAATGCGCGGATTGAAAACGATGATGTTTTGATGGTAACGATAAAAGACGGGGGTAAATTAAAGCATTATGACCGAGTTTTGAGTAATCCGCCGTTTTCTCAGAATTACAGTCGGGGTAATCAGGATAACCCGATGGAATTTTCTCACCGCTTTCGTTATTTTTGTCCCACATCTGGGAAGAAAGCGGATTTAATGTTTGCCCAGCATATGCTGACGGTGCTAAAACAAGATGGTATCATGGCGACGGTAATGCCCCACGGTGTTTTATTTAGGGGTGGTGAAGAGAAAAATATCCGAGCGTTATTTATTGAAGAGGATAATTTAGAAGCTGTGATTGGTTTACCACCCCAGTTGTTTTACGGTACTGGTATCCCTGCTTGTATTTTGGTGATGCGTCCCCAAGGTGCGAAACCCACAGCAACTCAAGGGAAGGTTTTGTTTATCAATGCTGATGGAGAATTTCAGGCTGGGCGCGCTCAAAATCATCTACGTCCGGAACATATCGAAAAGATTGTTTGTGCTTATCAAGAGTTTACCAGTAATCCTGATTATGAGGGGATTCCCAATTATGCGACGGTGGTGACGAGGGAAGAATTAGCTGGGAATGATTATAACTGCAATATTCGCCGTTATGCCGATAATACCCCACCACCAGAACCCCAGGATGTAAGAGCGCATCTTTTGGGTGGTATTCCTAAGTCGGAGGTGGAAGCAAAGCAGGAGTTATTTAATGCTCATGGTTTTGATCCCATGACTTTGTTGGAAGAGAGGGGGTAGTATGATTTGGGTTGGAATCATAGTCATTGCGTTGACTATCATTGCAAATCTAACACAGTGGAGTGAAGTAATTGCAGGATATACAGCAATTTGCAGTTCAGTAGCGCACAGCATTACCCATACCTGTCAACTTAAGGTAAAATCTACACCCCGCAAGGAAATTAATTTCCTTGCTCATAGACGAAGTCATCTAAAGATGACTAATATGGATTATCTAAATGCTTGCTATATATCAAACCCTGTAATCCTTTATTCTTCGCGATTCATTTATTCCAAAGTCAAGGAGAATCGATATAAAGGAATTGAAAATTCTTCAGTCTACTTAAGTAGACTTGGATTATTAGCCATGAAATAAATTTCATGGTGGGTGGGAAAGCTAACAAATAAGGGATTTATAGTTGCAGTTGATAACCATAACCTCACCTCGTCCTGCGGATACCCCTTTCCCTTTCCCCCTCTCCCAATGGGAGAGGGGTTAGGGATGAGGTGAAATCTGGGGATTGTTACGTTCCACTAGCAATCACAAATTGTCGGGTTAGGGTTAAAAGATTTAAAAATATAAATATGAAAGAGTATTTGCAAAGTAATTCCCAAGAATATTTAGATTTTCAACCAAATTTAACCGAACGTTCGCAAATTAAGCAGTGTATCGAAGCTGATGCTGGAGTAGTTGAACAAGAAGAAAAATTGCGGGATGCTACTTTGAATTGGTGGAAGGAACACCAACAGCAGTTAATTGATTTACCCGAAACTAAGCAATTAATGGGTTTACGGAGCGATTTTTTAGAGAGTTTTGAAGCGGTGGTACGTCCTATCGGTTTGCTGGATAGGTTTAAGACAATGGGGGTAATTGTCAGTTGGTGGGAGGAAGCTTATGAGGTTTCTGCGGATTTGAAACGGTTAGCAAATTTGGGTTTTAAGGGTTTGATTGATTCCTGGGTGGATACAATTCGGGATGCTTTGGAAGATACAGATGATAAAAAATCTGGTAATAAATACGACCCTTTAAGTCATAAAATTGTCCCTGCATTGGTTCCTCAATATTTACAAAATATGTCGGATGCTGAAGCGGATATTGCGACTTTGGAACAGGAGAAGGAAGCTTTTGAGCAAGGGGAAGATGGGGAAGCTGAGGAAGATGGGGAAACGGTGAATGTTGCTAAGAATTGGGAAGATGAGCTTAAGGAATTGAAGTTTACAGTTAAAGCACCGCAAAAACGACTCAAGGAGTTAACAGGAACTGCTCGTAAAAAAGGTTCTATTGCTTATCATCAAAAACTTGGGGATGATACTACTTTATTAGAGCAAGAATTGGCAAATTTACAATCGGAATTGCAACCGACAGAAAGGAAGATTGCAGCAATTGAGGAGAAGTTGCAACCCTATAGGAAAATTGGGGAGAAGTTGAAAGAAGCAAGGAAGAAATTACGGGATTTAAAAGCTGCTTTGTTGGAAGAGTTGGAAACAGCAAGTAAGAATTTGAGCGAGTCAGAAGCGCAAGTTCTGGTTTTGAAGTTGTTTGAAAATGATTTATTAGCTCAGTTGGAAAGGTATGTGACAGAACACCGTCAAATGGTGATTGCTGCGGTTGAGAATTGGTGGGATAAATATAAGGTGACTTTGGGAGAAATTGCGAAGGAGGAAGAGGAGGTTAATCGGGAGTTGGATGAGTTGTTGAAGGGGTTGGGATATGTGTAGAAGGCAGGAGGCAGAAGGCAGGAGGCAGGAGGTTATAATATGGGTGGGATGTTATTAGAAAATGTAGAGTTTAAAGATTCACATATTGGTAAAATTCCTAATAATTGGAAAATTATTAAATTAGGGAAATGCGCATCAATAAAATACGGTGTGAATGATGCCATAGACCAAACTCTTGAATCAGGAATACCAACAATTACATTACCATGTGTAAAACAAACTGGTGACTTGGTTCTGGATAAGGAACTATTGGGATTAACTTCAGAGTATAAAGTGTTTAGTGACGATTACCTCCAGCATGGCGACTTACTTTTTAACTGGAGAAATGGAAGCCAAGAACACTTAGGAAAAACAGCTTACTTTGACAAAGTTGGCGAATATACTCATGTAGGTTTTTTGTTAAGAATAAGAACTAATGCAGAGGTTTGTTACTCTCGTTATTTATGGTGGCAAATTTGCTTTATCAAGAATATAGGATTTTTTCTCAAAGCTAAAAGCCAAGTTAATAATACGTTTAATAGTGCTGAACTCGCTTCTATTAATGTTATCCTTCCCCCACTACCAGAACAACAAAAAATAGCCGAAATACTCGACACGGTAGATAAAGCGATCGCACTCACCCAAACCCACATAAACAAGCTCAAACAAGCCAAAGCTGGACTACTCCACGACCTCCTCACAAAGGGTATTGACGAACATGGGGAACTCAGAAACCCCAAACGCAACCCGGAGCAGTTTAAAGATTCTCCTTTGGGGAAAATTCCGAAGGATTGGGAAGTTGTTAGACTCGAAAATTTAATAGAAAAAATTACTAGTGGTTCTAGAGGGTGGGCAAGTTACTATTCTGATTATGGTGCTATTTTTATAAGAATTGGTAATTTAAACCGGGAAAGCTTAAATTTAAAATTAGATGATATTGTTTATGTCTCTCCCCCATCTGGTAGCGAAGGGGAAAGAACAAAGGTTCAGCTAGGAGATATATTAATTTCAATTACGGCTGATATTGGTATCGTTGGTGTTATTCCAAACAATTTTGGCGAAGCTTATGTTAATCAGCATATTGCTTTAATTAGAATTAATTATCCAGAGATAAATTATAACTGGATTGGTTTGTTTCTCTCTCAAGAGATGGGACAAGAACAATTTAGGAAATTTAATGATTCTGGAGCAAAATCTGGTCTAAATCTTCCAAGAATTGCTTCTATTAGAATTGCATTACCTAATTATAAAGAGCAATGTGAGATTGTTTCGATTATCAATCATCATGATAATCAAATAATTGTTAAACAAACCCGTTTAGAAAAAATCAAACTATTAAAACTCGGCTTAATGTCCGACCTATTAACCGGAAAAGTGCGCGTGAAAATCTAATCAAAACAGGAGAAAATTATGGGATGGGGAGCGGAATACAACTTTACAGAATTACCTACAATCCAACAACTGCAAAAAATGCAAAACCTTCCCGGTAATCTACACTGGGAACACATCGAAGCTGACCCCCTCGCACCAACTCCACAACTACGCAACGATTACCACCAAGTTCTTCTACTCCCCCGACTCCAGCAAAAACTCCGAGAAATCAATCTGGATGAAAACGGAAACCCCTGGTTAGATGAGCGTCGCATTCACCAAGCTATCAACCAAATCGAACGTCTCGCACCCGGTAAGCTGATGGAAAAGAACGAAAGTTTTACCAATATGCTGCTGTCTGGGGTAAAAGTGGAAGGACTCACGGGAAGACAAGTCACTATCAACCTCATCGACTTCCACCATCCCGAACGCAACGATTACTTAGCTATTAGTCAATTTCGCGTAGACCCACCGGGGGTAAAAGGTCCTGCTGGTTCCCACCGTCCGGATATTGTTCTCTTCGTCAACGGTATCCCCTTGGTAGTCATCGAATGTAAAGCTCCCGGTGCAAATATGCTCAAATCGGGAATACAAGATTTACTTAAATACTCCAATCAACGCCATAGTCAGCAACCGGAAGGAATTGAATCCCTATTTCACTACAATCAATTAATGATATCCTGTACTTCGGGACGGGCTGTTGTGGGTACTGTGGGAAGTCAACCAAAGCATTATCTGGAGTGGAAAGACACTACTCCCTTTGACCCTCATCTCATCTCGGAAATTCTAGAAATTGACGACCCCACCCTACCCCCAGAGGAATTAATCTCAACCACAGCCAATTATTTAGCGCAAGACACCACCAATTCCCTCGTTTTCAGGCTCCAGCCTGGAAATGCCGTTTCCGAGGCTCCTGCCTCAAAGCTGGACTGGAGGCAGGAGCCTCAATTGCTGCATTCGTTGCCAGAGACAAGGAACGAGGACAACGATAATTTTTCTGTGGGGGATAAACCAGAAGACTTGATACACTCTTCTAAACTTAACCGTCGTCAGCAACTGATTGGGGGAATGCTCCACCCTGCAAACCTGTTGAATATTATTCGCCATTACACCCTGTTTACCACCAAACAAAACCGTCGGGTGAAAATAGTCCCCCGTTACCAACAATATCGGGCTGTGGAAAAAGCAATTTACCGCTTACAAAACGGTCAAACCAAAGCCGAACACGGAAGCGAAGACCAACGGAGTGGTATTATCTGGCACTACCAAGGCTCTGGGAAAAGTTTAGATATGGTGTTTATTCTGCGTAAACTGCGGACAATACCAGAATTACAAGCTTTTAAAGTGGTAATTATCACCGACCGCACCGACTTACAAAAGCAGCTTTCGGAAACCGCAACCCTTTCCGGTCAAAATTTACAAATAGCCAAAAATATCAAAGATTTAGCCAAAAAACTCCGAGAAACTTCACCGGGTATTGTCTTCGGAATGATTCAAAAGTTCCGTAAAATCGTCGGTTCAGAAGAATTAGCAGACCTTAATGAACTAAAAACCGCTTTAAATCCTGACCCAAACATTGTATTATTAATCGACGAAGCCCACCGCTCCCACAGTAACACCCTCCACAGTTACTTATTAGCAGCTTTACCCAACTGTGCCAAAATCGGCTTTACCGGAACTCCGATTATCTCCTCCAAGAAAAAGAAAACCGCCGAAATTTTCGCTAATCATGAAAATCCCTACATTGACGTTTACAGTATCCGGGATTCCCAAAAAGACGGTGTAACCGTTCCCATATTTTACGAAGGATTAGAAACAATGGGAGCAGTCACCGGAGCAAGTACCCTTGATGCTCTGTTTCAGGTGCTATTTGCTGACTCTACCCCAGAACAACAAGCACAAATCAAATCACGCTACGCCAGAAAAAGCGATGTCCTCAAAGCCAGGGAATTGATGCAAGCCAAAGCCAAACATATGCTGATGCATTATATTACCCGCATTATGCCCGGTTCATTTAAAGCCCAACTAGCAGCCAGTGATAGGGAAGCCTGTGTACTTTACCAACAATATCTTACAGCAGCCAAAGCCGATTTAATTCAAGAACTAGAAACCAAAACCCCAATTCTGCAAAATCTCCAATTAGAAACAGCACCACCCGAATATCGTAACCTCCTCCAAGCTTATCCTCACCTCCACACCATCAAACGCTTAGAATTTGCTGCAATTATTTCCGCAGATACTAAAAAAGACCCCCAAAGCTGGAAACCTTGGACAGATGAAAGCAACCACGACAACTATAAAAATCGCTTCTGGAAAACCCTCGAAGAGGACGGGTTAGCTTTCCTAATCGTGCAAAATAAACTATTGGTAGGATTTGATGCACCCTTAGAACAGGTTTTATACGTAGACCGCAGCCTCAAAGAACATGATTTACTGCAAGCGATCGCCCGCACTAACCGCACCGTTACCGGGAAAGATTACGGCTTAATTGTAGACTACTACGGCATCGATATCGCCGCAGCCATGCAGGTTTACGACCAAGAAGACGTAGACGGAGCTTGGTTTGATGTCCAAGAAGAATTATCTAAACTCCAAACATCCCATAAGCGCGTCATGCACTTCTGGTCAAAACGGGAAATAAGTATTTACGAAGACCAAGAAGCCTGTGTAAATTTACTGTACGACGAACTTTCAAGAGCCGAATTTTACCAACTATTGCGGGAATTTCTGCAAGAACTAGACGCTTTTCTACCCCGTCCCCAAGCCTTACCATACCTCAAAGATGCCAAACAACTGGGACAATTGAAGAAACTAATTGATGATATCTTCCGCGACGAACGTCCCGAAGACGCAAAAGCCAAAGTAAAAGCATTAATAGACGAACATATTCAATCCCAAGGAATAGACATCAAAGTTCCCCCACTCAACATACTCGACCTTAACTTTGAACAAAAAATCCAACAACGTCATTCCACCCAAACCAAAGCCGCAGAGATGGAACACGCAATCCGTCACCACATCCGCACCCATCTCGACGATGACCCCGTATATTACCGGAACCTCAGCGAAAAACTTGCACAAATATTACAACGTCACGGCTCAAATTGGGACATAATAGCCCAAGAATTTCTCAACCTCGCGCAACAAATCCGCACCGACCAAACCCCAGAAAATCAAACCAATATCAGAATTCGTCCCTTTTATAATGCCTTAATCGACACCCTAGAATCACCCACCCCCGAACAACAAACCCAACTGCAACAATTCGTTACCGAACTAGTAGACTTTATCAACCAGAAAACCGCTATTATCGACTTTTGGAATCAACCCGCACAAAGGGAAGACCTGCGTAAACACATCTGGCAAAAATTAGAAGATTTATCCATCCTCCCTGATAGTAAACTAGATGCGCTAGCCGACCAAATTACCCAATTAGCCGAACGAAACGATGCAAATAGAAAGTGATTAGGGAATACCAAAAAATAAATTATCCCAAATATAACAGTACATTTGTAGGGGTGCAATGCTTGCACCCTAGATATGGGATATTTTAAAAATTGGAAGTCCCTTAATGAACATAAATAAATCTTCAACTGCCAATTTTATGTAAAATAAACGGGCAAGATGCCCGTACCACAATCGGGCAA
>JASJCY010000046.1 GCA_030065825.1 Nostocaceae cyanobacterium
CAATCTTAGACTTTCTGATGAAGAATTGCGAACTCTTAAAGAGTATGCAGCCAATAAGCAGATATCTCCGGCAGAAGTGCTACGGGACTGCATCAAGGAACTTCAAAAAAAGCCGTCCTAGAAGGACTGGGTTTCAGACCCCGATTTTTGGTGATTGATCGCATTAATTTTGATGGTAAAAATAATAACTTATGGGTCATGCATCCTTGCCTGACTACTACTGCACAGGCAGGATGCCTATGCCACAACCCCTAAAAATTAATAGGACAAAGCATTAGTAGTCCACCACATTAGTTACGAGGGGTCACAGATCCCCGACTTCTTTAAGAAGTCGGGGATCGCTCACACCCGCGACTTGTCAAAATTAATGTGGTTGAGTATTAGTAGTCCACCACACCAACTTTGCGGGGTAAAGGCAGAGAGGGGGAAGAGGGGGAAGAGGGGGGAGAGGGGAGAGAAAAAACTTTGTTTTTTCCTTATTAACCCCGCATAGTTTACTTGGTGGAGTACTAGTATAAACCTAATGAGAAATGACCAATGACAAATGACTAATCAAATTCAAATCGCTGTCATCGGAATTGGGCGTTGGGGTGTGAATTTGCTGCGAAATTTTTTAACACAGCCCCAAGCCAGGGTAGTAGCAGTTGTAGACAAAAATCCAGAACGATTGGCAAATGTTAAACAGCAATTTAACTTAGATGAAAATGTATTATTAACAACTGACTGGCAAACTGTGAAACAATTGACACAGTTAACAGCAGTAGTAGTTGCTACTCCTGCATCCAGTCATTACTCTTTAATTAAAGATGCTCTCAAGCAGGGATACCATGTTTTAGCGGAAAAACCTTTGACTTTAGATTCGGGAGAATGTCAGGAACTTTGTCAGCTAGCAGAGCATGAAAATAGACTGTTGATGGTTGACCATACCTATTTATTTCACCCAGCGGTGGAACGGGGACAAGCTGTAGTCAAAGCTGGGAAGTTAGGGGATTTGCGCTATGGCTATGCCAGCCGTACAAATTTAGGTCCGGTAAGGCAAGATGTGGATGCTCTGTGGGACTTAGCCATTCATGATATCGCCATATTTAATCACTGGTTGGGTGAGATACCAGTCAGCGTGCAAGCAACGGGTAGGATGTGGTTGCAAGAAGGACTTGCTGATTTGATATGGGTAACCTTAACCTATCCCAGTGGTTTTCAAGCATATATTCACCTGTGCTGGTTGAATCCAGATAAACAGCGACGCTTGGTAGTGGCAGGAAGCCGTGGGAGTTTGATTTTTGATGAAATGTTACCTGATGCCCCTTTAAGCCTCCTTCACGGCGAACTTGAACGGCAAGGAACTCACTTTATACCCATTAATCATCAGCGGGAAATATTAGAGATAGAAACCGCAGAACCATTGCAGCGGGTTTGCGATCGCTTCCTTAACTGCGTTATTCACAATACTCCCCCGGTAGTTTCATCGGGTTGGGTAGGTATGGAGTTAGTGGAAATTTTGGCTGCACTCACAGCATCTATGCAAGCAGAAGGTAAACCGATTAGAGTTCTTAGGTGAAGTTGGGAATAGGGAATAGGGAATAGGGAATAGGGAATAGGGAATAGGGAATAGGAAATACCAATTTCAAAAAATACTACTGCACAGCAATTATCTGAATCTGTTGCCTGTTGCCTTTCCTAAGGGAATAGGGAAACACTAATCGCTCTACCATTTACTGTTTGCGGAAATCATAATAAATCTGGCTCCATGTGACACTTATTAAAGTGACAAAGTAACAAATTCGTCCCTTCAAAAGTCTATTTAACTTAACAACTTGCACCATTCTCAAGATGAGCCAAAAGTCTCTATGTTCTGGTTACCAGCGTGACGCTGGTAACTAGGGGAGTTGAGGTTCTGCCTCCTGGTTATCGCAACTGGTACAAGTTATTAACCCAAGTTGTAAATTTTATATTCAAATATTAGGGGTAGACTCGATAATGATTCTCTTTTTTTTATTGTTAGGGGTGGTTGGACCAGCACTAGCTGCCATTCCTGTCCGTCGTTCTGTTACACTTTGGCAACATTGGAGTCTGGTTACAATTTGCATTCTCTTCGGTATTTCACCATTGCTGCTGACTTTTGGAGGACTCCATTTGGCAGAGTTGTTTGGCTGTCAATCCCTAGTGTTCCAATTTACTTGTCCGCAACAGCCAAGGTTAGGGACTATTATCTCGTTGATGGTTGTTGCCCACTGGTTTGCAATGTTCACAATCCCCTCCGCATTGGTGGGTACTGTAGCATTGCTGATTACATTAATACAGCGTTTTAAAAAGTCAGAACATGAGATTTCCCCTAGAACAAGAAGCAGGTTTAACAGAAGTAGACACCATAAGGTAATTGCAGGGGTTTGTGCAGCTATTGCTCAACGGCTTGGGATTTCACTTCTGGGTGTACGGATTGCAACAGTGGCACTTTCGATTGTTATTACCTACCTTGTAGTGCCGCTTTACTTATTTTTATGGTTAGCATTTCTGTTGTCGTGCTACACAAAACTCGACTAAACTTCTGCAAATCTAGTCATGCTCTCCCACAGAGAATACTTAAGGGTTAATAAACGGCTAGAAACTCCCTCAACAATCCTACTTACAATCTTTGGTATTAATCAAAGGATTAGCACAATTGAGTAATTGCTTGAGTGTTTGAGATGCTGTTACTTGCTGCCGCACATGAGCATCGATAAATAAACTAATAATTTCTGCCATGAAAGCGCGAATAGCATCTTCTGGCTGAGTAGCAGGGAAATCGAGAAAAGGTCTACCAGTAGTAGGATCAAAGGGGTAGACAATAGAAAAGTGATTAGCTCCTTCTAGCAATACTAGATAGGAGTCTCCTCTTGCGGAGGTAATTCCCTCGTAGAATGTACGCATAACTGAAGTACTGGCATCCTTAGCGCTGATGCCATAACGAAAATTACTGTTAGCAATCACACCATCACGAGTACCTCCCATGATTAGGATAGGCAGAGAAGAAGGTAGGGGCAAAATAGTGCCTGGAGGGTATCCCATTTGGATGAATGCAGCGCTATGTACAGCGTAACCGAAGCCTGCTACAACTTGGGGGAAAAAGCTTTGATCTAGGTTTTCCAATACTACCCTGCCACCAGCAGAATGTCCCCCCAAAATCACTTTTTCTAAGTCCAGCATTCCTGCTAATATTCCTTCTTGCTGCAAACACTGAAGTTCAGCCAGTATTGCTGGTAGTGCAGTAGTGGTGGGTGCGGTGCCATATTTAGCAGGTGTCCACATAGTTATATCCATCCCAGGTGTCAGTGCAACGATACCTGGTAAATTTTCCCCCACCCAGTTAAATGTAACTATTACCAGCCCTCGTTCAGCTAGCTTAATTGCTAACCATTGGTAAATTTGGGCATCGCAATTCACACCAGAAAAAAAAACTACCACAGGAAAGGGAGCCTGTTGTGAATCTGCGGGCACGATACCCATATCTTTTTCCGAGTAACTACCTGACATCTGCCCAGGATAAGTTATTTTAAGGTGAATAGTATTGTAGGGCGATTGGACATTATCGACTTTGACAGCTCGATAGAAAGCGCGAATCATTTGATTATTTTGCATTATTCCGATTACATAACCAATCTGTCTGTTTTTTGACCGAAAATAATGGGATACAAGCCCCGTGCTAGAAGCACGGCTTTTCTTGATTATTAATATACTCTTTTAAAACTTCTAACGGCGCACCACCAACAGAAATAGCGAAATAGCTAGGACTCCACAATGATTGTTTGTGGGGTTTTTTAAATCCAGCTTGTCCGTAACGACGACTAGATACTCCTTTTAACGCATTAACTATTTGAGAAACGGATAGTTTAGGCGGGTATTCAATCAGTGAGTGAACGTGATTTCCTTCCCCGTTAAACTCTAGTATTTGAAAATCCATCTTTTTTGCAACTTCTACAAAGGTTTTTTCAATTAAATCTAAACTTTTAGCCGTAAATACAGACCTACGATATTTAGTTATACAGACCAAGTGAATCTTCAAGTCTGTAACGCTATGCCTTTCTCTCCGGAACTGGGTTGTCATTTATTGCAGACCAATATATAATACATATACAGACCAATTATATCATTAGTCATGAAAGCCAGGTATCAATTCCGTTTCTACCCAACAGACCAACAGCAAAAGCTTTTAGCTCAGTTGTTTGGCTGTGTGCGTGTAGTTTGGAACGACGCACTGGCTATCTGCAAGAAGTCCGAGAAGCTACCAAGTAACAAGGACTTGCAAAAGTTGGTAATTACGCAAGCTAAAAAGACCGATGAACGTTTATGGTTGTCTGATGTTTCTAATATCCCGTTGCAACAATCTGTTGCTGATTTAGGAGTTGCCTACAAAAACTTTTTTGATTCTCTAAAAGGAAAGCGGAAAGGTAAGAAAGTCGGTAGTCCTAAATTCAAGAAAAAGACTAATCAGCAATCAGCGCGATTTAGAATTGGTGGATTCTCAATTAAAGGAGACGAAGTATACCTAGCCAAAATTGGTAATGTTAAACCTATTTGGTCGAGAGAATTACCGTCTGCACCAAGTTCGGTAACGGTGATTAAGGATTGTGCTAATCGCTATTTTCTTAGTTTTGTAGTGGAAGTTGAACCAGTTAGTATTGATGCTAAAAACCAAAGCGTCGGTATTGATTTGGGAATTAAAACTTTTGCTGTGATGAGTAATGGTGAAAAAGCCGAAAGCCCTGATTATTCAAAACTAGATCGAAAAATACGCAAACTTCAGAAAAAATTAGCACGTCAACTCAAAGACTCAAAACGTAGGAATATAACTCGGATTAGAATTGCAAAACTGCATAATAAAATTGCGGACACCCGCAAAGATTTTCTACACAAACTATCAACCAAAATTGTTAACGAAAATCAAGTTATCGTTTTGGAAGATTTGAACATCTCTGGCATGGTTAAAAACCGCAAGCTTGCCAGGTCAATTAGCCTGCAAGGATGGAGAGAATTTAGAACTTTTTGCGAAGCTAAATCTGAGAAATTAAATCGAGATTTTCGAGTAATAAACCGATGGGAACCGACTAGTCAAGTTTGTTCTGAGTGCGGTTATAAATGGGGTAAGCTCGATTTATCAATTCGTTCGGTTCTTTGTTTGAACTGCAATACAGAACACGATAGAGACGAGAACGCAAGTAAAAATATAGAAAAAGTCGGGATAGGGCATTGCCACGACTCTAAACGGACACGGAGACAGTGTAAGACTACTATCGCCAGTGGCGACGCTGCGCGAACGGTAGCGACAGTCAGCGATGTGTCAAGAATCACCGCTCCTTTAGGACGGTGAGTATGTCAAATTATATTGTCGTAAAACAAGTAACTATGAGCGGAATTTTCGGTATTTACCATCGAGACGGCCGATTTATAAAGCGTGAAAATTTAATTCAGATGTCAAACACCCTAGAACATAGGGGAACTGATGGGTCGGGTTTATGGTGTGATGGTTCAGTAGGTTTGGGTGATCGGTTACTGTGGTCTACTCCTGAGTCTATATTGGAGCAGCAGCCACTGGTGGAGCAATCGGGGGATTATGTAATTACCGCCGATACCCGACTCGATAACCGAGAGGAACTGTTTTCACTGCTGAATCTCCAGGAAACATCTAGCACAACTCTATGGGATAGCCAACTAATTCTAGCGGCTTACAAAAAATGGGGGCAACATTGTCCGCAGTATCTGTTGGGAGACTTTGCTTTTGCCATTTGGGATAGACGAAAGCAGCAATTATTTTGTGCGAGAGATCACTTTGGAGTTAAACCTTTTTACTACTTCCGTTCGGCTCGAACTTTCGCCTGGGCTACGGAAATTAAAGCTATCCTCTGCCTACCAGAAGTGTCACCTCGTCTTAACGAAGTCAAAGTTGCTGACTACTTGATTTCTTTTTTTGAGGACAAAGCAATCACTTTCTATCAAGATATTTTGCGGTTACCCCCAGCCCATTCTCTGATTGTCAATCCTACTGAGATTCGATTAAATAAATACTGGTTTCTGGATCCCAACAGTGAACTGCGGCTCAAATCAGATCGGGATTATGCGGAAGCTTTTAGGGAACATTTCTCTACAGCGGTAAACTGCCGTTTGCGGAGTGCCTTCCCCATTGGTTCGCTGTTAAGTGGCGGACTCGATTCCTCTTCCATCACTTGTATGGCGCGACAACTGTTGACACCAAGAGGTAAAACTCCTCTGAAAACATTTTCAGCCATCTTCGATACAGTCACCCAATGTGACGAACGTAAATTCATCCAAGCAGTAGTCGCTCAAGGGGGTATTGAGCCTCACTACGTTCCAGCAGACCAGATGAGTCCTTTAAGCGACTTTGAGCAAGTTTTCTGGCATCAGGATGAAGCCTTTTACGCTCCCAATTTGTTTATGCACTCGGGGTTGTACCGTGCCGCTTGTCAGCAGGGGGTGCGCGTTCTTCTAGATGGTTTTGACGGCGACACCACCGTTTCTCATGGGGTGACTTATATGACAGAGTTAGCTCGGCAAGGAAAGTGGTTAGCTTTGACTAGAGAGGTGAGGGGATTCGCCCATAATTATAATCGCGACCCAAAAAAAATGCTCTGGAAGTATGTTTGGCCTTATGGACTTGCTCCTATTGTCCCCTCAATTGGTCAGCGGCTGGGCAGAAAATTAACTCGTAAATTTCAGGAACAAAAACCTCCAACCTTAAAACTCAATCCCGTTTTGGTTCAGCGTCTCGATCTGCAAGAGCGTATTCAACAACTACAACCATACCGCAATAGTCCGGCTCAAACAGCTAAAGAAGCTCACTACCGACGCTTGAATTGGGGAGTGATTCCCTTTAGCCTTGAAGTTGTCGATCGCGCTGCTGCTCCTTGGGGAATTGAACCTCGGTATCCTTTTTTTGATAAGCGACTCGTGGAGTTCTGTCTATCTCTACCACCCCAGCAAAAAATCTCTCGTGGTTGGACTCGCATGGTGATGCGCCGAGGGATGAACGAAATTTTGCCTCCAGAAGTGCAATGGCGTGGTGGTAAATCCGATCTGAGTCCTAACTTTCATCACGGACTGCGAACCTTTGAACGAGAACGCTTTGATAACTTAATACAAGAAGAAATAGATCTACTCGAACCTTATATAGATATAGTTCTGTTGCGGGAAACTTACCAGCGATTTGCAGCGGGAGAAACCATGTCCGATAGCGATGTTATGTCCATCTGGAAACCACTTACTTTATTGATCTGGTTAAAGCATACGGGATTGGTTCCCTAGTAGTTTGGTAAGTCAACTTTGCCCTTGTAAAGGCAGAGAGGGGGAAGAGGGGGGAGTGTTAGAACTTTATTCACCCCGCAGGCGTTCCCTTTTTAGCTGAAACAGCAAGAAGCCTCTCCTCATATCTTGCACCTGCACCCTAGAAGGGTGAGGAACCATACAAACAAAGCCCCGAAGTTTGGCGGGACCCAAACCGACACCCTACCCTACGGGAAAGCCTACGGCTAACGGGTACTCGCTCCGCGAGAAGCAAGCTACGCCACTTTGGCGGGACCCAAACCGACACCGCCAAGTGGACTCACCGCCAACTTCTCTCTGCCTACGCAGGCTATAAACCCTTATTTTTCCAATGAGATGAATTGCCAGTGTAGGTACGTCACTGATGCTCCTGACTCGAGTTGCCCAAAGATCCTTGAACTTTACAATCACTTAGAGGGCACTGCATCAAGGACAATCTCCTGAGCCACTTTTCCATTGTTCAAGAGCTTAAAAAACTGTGGTGCTTATTCCGCATAACTTATAGCTTTTCTTAGCCCCTTCCCCTCTCCGCAAGTTCGGAGAGGGGTGTCCGCAGGACGGGGTGAGGTTTCGAGTGTATTGGACTCAACTGAAAAGCGCTATAGTAAATCATAAATTAGTCTTCAATCAGAACAAAAATTTTGTGTGAAGTCAATATAAAGATTGTTTATTTATGTATTCCCAGCTAATTTTATGCTGTATAAATTAGTTAGAGACTTCTGCGTACAATTTCTTGGCTGATGGTTAATTAATAGTTAGTTAACAAATAGCAAGATTTACTCTTGGATATTTTTCTTTCTATTTTTTAAGGTGTCAACTCTTAGCTACATCGCAGATTGGTAGTCCTCTAGAAGTAATGATGCGAGTTTATGTAATCCTCTCTTTACAAGGAGAAGGAAAGCAAAAATCATCACTTGTTTAGCGCTACCTGCAAATTAAGCATCTATTACATAAGCATTTATTACAAAAGTACCGAGTTATCAGGATAAGTAATCGGACAGAAATATTTACACATGAGCTTCTTTCCTAGACAAAGGTTTCAGGCTGAATTTTGTGTAATTAATTTTGTCTTACCACTTCTTTTTTCAGATTAATTTAGCAAGGAGCAAAAAACCAATGCAATCTAAATCCAAAAAATTATACAAGACCCCTGAGCTCTTAGCTTATGGAACTATGGAACAGCTCACACAAAGTAGCGGTTCGGGTGGGATTGACGGGATAATTGGTATCGATATTGACGGTGATGGCATCACCGATGTAGGCATCGGAACCACGACAGGCTCTGTTTAGGTGCTTTATCGTAACTGCCCAGGTTATTTTTGAATAGCCTATAGTCCTTTGTTTGCAAGTGCTGTAGCTATGATTTCACCAATTTGCTATCGAAGTAAAGTAAGGAACGTTGGAATGATGATTAATTGCTCGGGTTTGACTTTCAAGCAGTCTTCAAATTGTGCCTCTTTAAATTTTTCAGCTGGAAATATAAAGTTACGAGAAAGTGTTGATTCGACTAAAATATTAGTCTTTATTGATTCGGGAGTCAATAATTATACATATTTAGCTGATGGAGTGATCTCTGAAGCTGAATTTCACATCTTAGAAGGTCGAAAAGATGGCATAGCACAAATTACTGAAATATTAAAAAACAGTAATGACATTAGTCAGGTTCATATCATTGCTCATGGTTCTCCGGGTAGTCTAAAATTAGGAAACTCTATCCTTAGTCTAGATACGCTCGGAGACTACAGTGAACAATTGCAAACTTGGTCTACAGAGACTTTGTTGCTTTATGGCTGTAATGTTGCTGCTGGGGATGCTGGAGAAGAATTCTTAACTAAATTACAAAAGATTACTCAAACAACGATCCACGCTTCTACTCATAAGGTTGGTAATCCGAATCAAGGTGGTAATTGGGAACTGAATGTCACTATTCCTGAAAACTCTCAAAATTCGGCTTTAATTCCTTCAATTCCTTTCCTAGCTAATACGATTAATTCCTATCCACATACTTTCGCGCTTCCAGGGGCGAGAAGTACAACAGTTGGAGGTGAAGTTTTTTTAGGTGGCAATTTTATCGAACTTGGTCTTAGCGAACTAGGAGATTTTGGGACTTCTGCTGCTGCACCAGCCGGATTTTTTGGAACTGACGCGAGATCTAACATTGGCATGAGTGTTGATCGCGATGGTTTTGATATCGGCGTCGATGAAAGGGTTGATGTATTTCTTCCAGGTTCCCCAGTAGAAAATTGGACTGTTGGATACAGTGATAGCGATATTAATTTTACTGGCACTAATTATAATGTTGGTGGTATAAATGATATACCAAATAGCGTCGTTAATACTTCCTCCGGAGATACCCTTTCTGCTACCAGCAATGGTACTTTTGAAGATGCATTGCAAATCGTACAAGAGTATAGTTTCGATGTAGATGATACATTCTTCCGCAATATAGTTACTCTAACCAATGTCTCCAGTGAAACTCTTGGAGATGTTCGCTACATGCGTTCCTTTGATCCAGATCAAGCAATAGATGCTGGTGGTGTGTTCACTACTATCAATACCATCTTAAACACATTTGAAGCAGGTGATGATATTGCTGTGGTCGAAGCGACAGATGTTGATGGGGAAAACCCCGTTTTCTTAATTTCTAGAGATGAACGAGCAAGAGTTTCTAATTTTGGTTTTTCTAACTTTGACCCATACGATCCATTAGCCTATGATGCTGCACGTCTTAAAGGTTTTACGGAAACCTCTGATTCAGCAATTACTATAACCTTTGACGTTGGTGATTTGGCTCCAGGAGAATCAACTACTTTTACTTACTTCACGAGTCTTGATGGAACTTTTGAAGAAGTGATAGAGGATTTAAATGAGCCTCCGGTTGCCGATGACGATAGCTATGGCACTGAGTTTGAAACCCCATTAAACATTCCCGCAGTAGGGGGGGTTCTAGATGGAGATACCGATGCTGATGGCGACGACTTAACCGCGGTTTTAGTAAGCGATGTTGCTAATGGTACTCTGACCTTAAACCCTGATGGTTCCTTCGACTACACTCCCGATGATGGGTTTAGCGGCACCGATAGCTTTACATATCGTGCCAATGATGGCGAAGACGACTCCAATATTGCTACTGTCTTGATTGAAGTTGGTGATGCTCCTCCAGAACCTATTTTCAATCCTGTTAAAAATCGTCTCAATCCCGTTGGTGGTACTGAAGGTAATGATGGTTTACAAGGAACTGCGGATGCCGACTCCCTCGAAGCTTTAGGTGGCAACGATGTCCTCGAAGGTCTAGCTGGGAATGATGTACTTGATGGTGGTTCGGGAACCGATACGGCTACTTATGAACGCGATCCAGCAGGAGTTTCCGTTGATTTGGCAGCCGGTACTGCTACTGATGGATTTGGAGACACCGATACCTTAATCTCCATTGAAAATATCATCGGCTCTGCCTTCGTCGATGCCATCACTGGAGATAGTGGGGCTAACAGCCTCAGTGGAGGAGACGGAAATGACATTATAGATGGTCGTGGAGGAAATGACATTATAAATGGTGGTGCTGGAGCAGATATTTTGACTGGTGGAGCAGGTAACAATACCTTCCTCTATGTCAATCCTGGTGACGGAGTAGATACAATCACCGACTTTATCAGTGGTGTAGATAAAATCATGATTGTCGGTGCTGTCTTCTCACCCGGATTAAATGGTGGTTCACCATCTGCTGATGAGTTCTTTGTTGGATCTGGGGCAACAGATGCTAACCATCGGTTTGGCTACAATTCTGCCACTGGTGATGTGTTGTTTGATCGAGATGGGGTCGGTGGTGCCGACGCAGATGTACTGGCAACCCTCACTGGGACTCCAACATTTGTAGCCAGCGATATCACGGTTGTTTAAAGGCAGAGAGGGGGAAGAAGAGGAAGAAGAGGAAGAAGGGGAAGAGGGAGGAGTGTTAGAACTTTGCGGGGCATGTCCAAGTTTTAGACTTATCCTCTCTTTCTCTTCCTCTGAAGCATGAAACCTAACAACCGCAACCGATTGCGTTGGGTGGAGGGGCTACGAAATTTCAACACTTCTAAGACTTTTGTCAGTCAACCAGGTTACTAGACAACGTTAGTCTCTCCTTATCTCAGTATTCGGTTTTGGCGATCGACTGACAGCAGGAAAGTTCTTGAAAGCACAATTTCTTTAAAATGATGCCACTTAATTTATGTATTCTTATAGAGCTTACAGTTTAGGGTTACATTCCGTCCTGCCTCTACCAGAACTAGAAGCTACAGAGACGGAGATGGATGTGATAATTCAGCTAGGAAAAGTAGCAACTCCACCTCCAGAGGGAAAGGAAAAAGGATATCATTACTGGCGTGTCGGACAAGATGTTTACCTATTTTGGGCAGAGTTAGGAACATTCCGCATCCGCGAGGGTCGGGAAATTACTATCGATCCAGTTCCTGAGATAGATACAAAAAGGCTCAGTCCCCCCATTTTGGGAGCCTGTATGGCAGTTTTACTCCAGCAAAGGGGGTACTTAATACTCCATGCCAGTGCAGTATGTTTTCCTGATGGCGCGATCGCATTTCTGGGGGAAAAGGGATGGGGCAAATCTACGATGGCAGCAACCCTTCAGGTTCACGGATATCCTTTACTCACTGATGACGTATTGGCAGTTAAGCTTGACTTAGACCAGGAACCAATCGCACTTCCAGCCTTTCCCCAAGTTAAGCTCTGGCCCAGTGCAGTCAAAGCTTTGGGAGGTGAGCCAGAATCCTTACCTCGGATTGTTCCCGAATTAACTAAAAGAGTACGCCGACTCAAAGAAGATTTTAGCCCTAATCCCATAGTTCTGAAGAAGATTTATCTGTTGGGGAAAGGGGATTCTGTAGCAATTCAACCCTTACAATTCGGGGAAGTATTAGAGCCACTGTTTAGTCATTCCTATAGCGGGAGATTTGGCAAGCATTTGCTTGATCAAGGAGAAGCCTTTCATTTTCGTCAATGTATGAAGTTAGCAAAACAGGTTCCCATATACCGCCTACAGCGACCATCGGCACTATCTCTATTGCCAGAGATTGCCCAGACTGTTGAGAATCTTGACACTCCCCGGTCTAAAGACGCGGGGATTCTCAGTTCACCGTCAGAACTTGCTCAACCAGGCTTGCGCCAAGAAAAGTAGAGGCTCCAACTCCCTGAGCGTTACTTTGGGGATGCCCTCCCCTAGCTCTTTCAAGAATGTTGATCGCTGCATTTACATCTCGTTGTAGTACACATCCACAACTACATCTATGAGTGCGTACTTTCAACTGTTTCTTAACTTTTACCCCACAGTTACTACAAAGTTGCGAGGTGTTGTGAGGCTTTACAGCAATCGCTAAACGTCCGTATTTCTGAGCAAAATATTCCAACCACTGCCTAAACTCACTCCATGCAGCATCGTTAATGGATTTAGCAAAGCGATGGTTTCTTACCATGTTCTTAACCTTTAAGTTTTCATAGGCGACTAAGTCGTTAGACTGTACAAGCGTGAGTGCCTCTCTCTTGACAAACTCTTTCCGCTGCCTACTTGTTCTTAAATGCTTTCGAGCATATACTTTGCGAGATTTACGCCGTCTATTTGAACCTTTTTTATGCTTGTAAATTCTGCGCTGAACACGTTTAATATTGATTTCAGCTTTTCTTAGAAACCTGGGGTTCTCGACATGATTACCGTTACTGTCTGAATAGAAATACTCCAACCCTACATCTAAACCAATTTGATTTCCTGTCGGCTCCAATGGATTTGAGTTATCAAAGTCGACAGAAAATTGACAGTAATACCCATCAGCACGACGAACTAAACGAACTCGCTTAATTGACTTAACTGGGAATGTGTGAATATCCCATTTACCAAGTAATTTAAGTTCACCAATTCCTTTTTTGTCAGTAAAGGTTATACGTCGTTTGACCGGGTTTAATTTCCATCCAGAGGTTTTGTACTCTACAGAACGGTTATCATGTTGAAACCTTGGAAGTCCTTTCTTACCAAGTTTATTGGATTTGCAATTATCGTAAAACCTAGATATTGCAGACCATGCTCTCTCTGCTGAAGCCTGTACAGCCATGCTGTTTAATTGTTTTACAAAATTAAATTCATTGCGTAATTCTGTTGAATACTTGTTCAAAGCGAATCTATTAATTGTGTCATCTTTAGATGCATCCATCCAATAGCGTAAACATTTATTACGTATGAATTGAGTAGTTCTAATAGCTTCCTCAATAGCTTGACGCTTTATTTTATTAGCTTTGACTTTGTATTCCAGAACTAGCAACTTAATCACCTCCTGCTGTTTATTAATTATGTTTATTGTACTATATTAATATACAAATAGTCAACAAAGATTCGGATAAAATGGGAAAATTTGAGCCAATGGAATACAGACACGAAAGTAATGCTGTTTCACTGCTTAATTACCATTTCGTATTTATTCCAAAAAGACGAAAAAAAGTTTTAGTTGGTGAAATAGCACAGAGATTACAAGAGATTATTTGTAGTGTTTGTAATGAAAATAGATGGAAGATTATAGCTATGGAAATTATGCCTGACCATGTACATCTTTTTTAAATGCAAAGCCTACAGACAACCCATCTTTAATGATGAAGAGAATTAAAAATAGAGCAAGCCATCATTTACGAAAAGAATTTCCACAGTTATTGAAACTTCCAACTCTATGGACTCCTAGTTATTTTGTATCTACTGCGGGTAATATTTGCACTGAAACAGTAAAAAAATATATTGCACAACAAAAAAGTTAAGTATCAATGCAGACTAAAGTCTGCTTGCGGTTTTCATCCCCGCTCTAAAGAGACGGGGTTTTCATCCGATTTTCTTATAAGTAACCAAGTCATTCCAACTCTTCCTGGAGCGATCGCCAACCCTGCCTTTTGTGCTGCCGTATTACCCTGACGACTATGAACCCAAATCCAGTTGAAATAGCTGACCATTAACCTTACTGTTACCGAGCGTCTGCTCCCAGACCCTGGCAAATTTATATCTTTAAGGAGATTTGAATAGGTTTAGTAGAGGGGGTGAATTACCTTCCTTATCCATGGGAAGGTTATGAAGCTGTTTTTCTTCCTTAATATTTTTTTTATCTGTTGGTGGATACAAATGTAAGTCTTCAATCAATGTTAAAGTAATGGTAACTGTAGTACCATGGTTAATACCCTGACTTGTTAGGGAAATGCTACCTCCCATCATTTCTATCAAGTTGCGGGAAATTGCTAACCCTAATCCTGTACCACCAAATTTGCGTCTACTGTCATCATCAACCATGACAAAGGGGCGAAATAATTTACTCTGTTGGGAAGGTTGAATACCTATACCCGTATCTTTGACAGTGATAAATACTAGGGATTGACCATCATTCTGGTGCTGAATTTTTGTACCAACTGTAATGCTACCCTCTTCTGTAAACTTAGTGGCATTGCCAATAATATTAATTAACACTTGTTTGAGCTTGGCTGCATCGGCATTCACCGGCATTGATTCATCCGCTAACTGCGATATTAGCTGTAAGCCTTTTTGTTGGATATTAACTGATTGTAAATTAATTACTTCCAAGAGTATTTTTCGCAGATCAACTGGTTTTAAGACTACTGATAGTTTTCCAGCTTCAATTTTAGAAATATCAAGTAATTCATTCAGAATTGTGTACATATGCATAGCTGCGTCATCCGCAATTTGGAGAAACTCCATTTCTTCTTGACGGTCATCACACATACCTTCCTTGACAAAGAGCAGGCTGTTGATAATAGAATTGAGGGGATTTCTCAATTCATGGGAAATATTAGCCAAAAACTGACTTTTGATTTGATTAGCAGTTTTGGCGTCCTTCCAAGCGATTTCCAACTCATCAGACCAAGCTTTCAATCGGAGAACCATTTGATTGAGTGCTTGTGCTAGCTGGTTAAATTCCCGGATTCTAAAATTGTGGGGAATTGGTTCCACATCTTGGGATAGATGAAGATTTAGGGCATAATCTCGTAATTCTTCTACAGGTCGAGCCAAGTGAGGAGCTAAGTATAAAGAAATTAACAAACTTGCCCCTAACAAGCCTACCGTTAGTACAATCAGCATGAGTTTGATTTCTTCTAAACCCAACAGGGCATTATCCAAACTAGTAGTAGCCAGGATAATCCATTGTTGCTGTGAGTTTTCTGTAATCGGACTGGGAATAGCCGTATAGCCAACTACTAATTCCCTTCCTGACTTAAAATGCAAACTCACTGGTGACTCTCGCTTTGTCAGCGCATTGTCTATAATGCGTTGGAGATTGCCAGCATCTGGATGTTGTTTAATATTTAAACCCACACATTCTGCTACTGGGTGTGCCAAAATTGTACCATCTTCAGCAATGATGATTGTGGTGCCTCTGAAGGAACCAGGCTGTTCCCTATTTTCTTGATACACTAAGGACTTGATGCTCAAAGCATACAACAAGTTTCCCTCAGGAGCGTACACAGGCACCGATAATTGTAATTGCAGTTGATTAGTTGTATTATTGCCAGTAATGCCCTCTTTCTTGGTTAATATCGTCTCTGTTTTCACGCTGAGGGGAGTTAGGGGTAATTGCAACTGTGTAATAATTTTTTCACCACAGGTACTGGCAATAATTTTGCTATTTTGTAAATTCTTCAGTTGAATGCATTGAGTATCCGGCAGTTGTTTTGCTAGTTGAATCAGAAATTCTTGTTGCTGTAATGGCGTCCCTGTCTGGAGAATAGTACTTTGACTTGCTAAGCGCAAGTTGTTTTGAACTGAAGCGATGGCACTTTTAACTTTCTCCCCTTTACTGATAGCGCTTTCCGTTAAGTTTTTCCGGGCAGTTGCTAATAGACTAGAACGTGCTTTATCTAAGGCAAAAATTTCCCCCGCTAATAACACAGGAACAAATAATAGTAAAATCCTCGTAAATAAAATTCTCCGGAAGGATGATTGACGTGGCTTAGCCATTAGTAGTCTCTCTTGGCATATGCAAACCATAACAGCAACGATATGCAATCACACCAACGTCCTGGAGAAATTTTAGGAATTTATAAGAATTACTTTTACATTCCCCGAGAATATAATTATTGTTAATAACTCTGGCAAGCATACACTGAAAAATCTCATTTAGGATAGCTGGACATGGAAATTTTGTTACTAGCAAATATTTAGCCGGGAGCAAAAAAAACTTTACTAATAACACCAAATCTCAAATTATAAATCCACCAATATTCATCTTACAATCATGGGAAATCGTCCTCACACCACAGTGATTTTGGCAATGAGTGCAGATGGAAAGATAGCAGATGTGACGCGATCGCCAGCTCGGTTTGGTTCCAAGGCTGATAAAATACACTTAGAATGCCAAATAGCCACCTCTGATGCCGTTTTATTTGGGGCTGGTACACTCCGTGCCTACGGTACAACGCTAACGGTATCCAATCCAAAGCTTCTGCAACAAAGAACCCAGGGGGGTAAATCCTTTCAACCGGTTCATATTGTAATTTCACACTCAGGAAATCTCGATCCGGAAAGTCCTTTTTTTGCACAGCCAGTTAGCCGTTGGTTGCTAACTACTGCTGCTGGGGCAGATTTTTGGGCAAAAAAAAGCCACGGAAAAATTTCTGACTCTGTGAGATTCGAGGAAATTTTAGTATTTGAAACATCAATGGGAATAATTGACATTTCTACTGCCCTCCAACATCTTTCAACTTTGGGTATAACACAATTAGCGGTATTAGGAGGAGGTGAATTAGTCGCTTCCATGGTGGAATTAGACTTAATAGATGAATTTTGGTTGACAATTTGTCCACTGATTTTAGGTGGTGCAACTGCACCCACACCAGTAGAAGGCAAAGGATTTTTAGCACCCTTAACTCCCCGTCTACAATTAGTAGAAGTTCATACTGTCGAGCAAGAAGTTTTTCTTCATTATCGTTTAGATAGATAAAACTAATAGTATTAAAATTTTATCTACGTTGACCATTGTATTTCTAAGAATTGAAATACGCAAAATAACTATTTATAAGCTATTACAAAAAAATGATGCCATGAATTGGCTAGCACACTTGTTTCTATCTGAAGATAATCTGGAAAATCGCTTGGGTAATCTCCTTGCTGACTTGGTGAAGGGTTCCCAGCGTCAGATTTTAAACCCCCAGGTACTTCGTGGTATAGAGTGTCATCAGTTCATCGACACTTTTACAGATAATCACGTAGTAGTTAAGCGCAGCAAACAACGGATTAGCTCAAACACACGTATGAGAGGCATACTAGTAGATATCATTTATGACCACTTTTTAGCAAAGAATTGGTCTATGTATTCAAAGTTGCCTCTGTCAGTATTTACAGCACAGATATACCAGTCTTTTCAAGGATATCAAGGAAATTTACCTGTGGGAATCAGGAATGTAATTGCGCGGATGGCAGCAGAAGACTGGTTAGGATCTTATCGTAGTTTGGCAGGTGTAGAAAATGCCCTAGAAAGGATATCCCTGAGGCTGTCAGCACGTTTGTACAAGACTTTTGATATGGAGATGGCTGTAAGGGAATTGACAATGCACTACGGGGATTTAGAGGCTGATTTTCTGGAATTTTTCCCGCAATTGTCAGCCCATGTGAAAAATTGGGGAACAGGGAATAGGGAACAGGGAATAGGGAATGGGGAACAGGGAATAGGGAATAGGGAATAGGGGATTGGAATTGGTAGCCTGGAGTAAGTAGTAGCCTATGGAATTAACTACGCACAACTCCAAGCAACTGTTGCGTCTACAGCATAGCTGCCTTTTTTACTGTACTAATTTGACTTCATCTTCAAAAAACCAGGTAGAGAAATTGTCATCAAATAGCACCAGTACACCTACACCGCTACCATCGGTCATTTTGTAGTCTTGAATGATACCCACTTGTCCTAACCTGGTAGCAATATCTTTAGCGACGCGATCGCGCAAACGATAAACTTTGACTTTCTGTCCGATTTCCATGCCTACTCAATCATACAATTAACCAAGATTCAGTGTAGCCGAATGGGGGACATCAGAGGAAGATACTGAGAGGGGGAGGAAAGGGGAGAGGGGGAGTAGGGGAAGAATAATAACTCCTAACTCCTAACTCCTAACTCTTAACTCCTTTTACTATCCAAGCAACTGACTTACCAACTCATCCCAAGAATAAATGTCATCTGTTTGAATTTGGGAACAGTCATAGTTACGTGCTGAAATCAGCGCTGTTTTGATACTGTTGGTATCACCAGGTTGGTAGTAAAAAATATGAGTTCTTGGAGATGATAAGTAAGCTGGAGAAATAATTGGCAAGCGACAGTAAGTATATTGAATTACTTTCAAGCTATCCGTCAAAGATTCTACCCCAGGACTATAGGAACGTGTTTGTAGGGCAATATCTGCGTACTTGATGTAGGGGATTGTTGCTTGAAAAGGTAACTCTCCGTAGCTGGTAATATTTTTTCTTTGAGGTAAGTCTTTGAGGGGACCAATAATATGAAAATACCAATCGGGGAATAGTTGACTGGCTTGTTTGAGGAATTCCCGGTCAAAATAGGAGTTGCCCACAAAAATTAAATTTGGGTTATCTGATGCTGGATAAGGATTTGTATATTGTTGTGCAAACAGGTCTTTGTGGATACCGTGTAGATGTAATTTGAGTTGGGGTAATCCCGCAAATAAACGGTAAATTGTTTGACTGGGTACACTAACTAAATCAAATTGAGGGGCAATCCGCTCTTCTGTTTCTAAAACAACTGGGTGATTGCGCAATAGACGTAAATCATCGGATACTCGATAAACAAAGCGAGCGTTGGGATTAAGGTGTTTAAATCTTTCAAACAGGAGTAAAGCAGGTGTACTCTCAAAGATGAAAAGGTCTGCTGTCCGGACTTTGGATTCTACTGCTCCTAGGGGTAATTTGTTGTAAGTGCGGAATAAAGATTTGCTGAGCTTGTTGAGAAAATCGGAGCGCAGATTGGCTGGATGCCAAGGAGTAAACCAAACATAGCTCCACATCCATTTATCTACCTGGATGAGTTGGTTTGCTTCCCGAAAGACTGGATAAGCCAAGCGATAGTCTTGACGAATTACCGATAGCCAACTCAGAGACGCAGTCATAAAAATCACTTCCCATCCTTGACGCCAAAGGGCATCAGCTAGCCAATGAAAGCCTGCTTTGCGTTGAGAGTTCCAGTAGTGACCAGTAATTAAAACTACACTTTTCATTATTTAATGAGCCTAGTTTTGATCTGCAGATGAGGTAAACATAGTACAGGTCAGCGTAAATAAAGCAACCATTTGCAACAGCCCAAAAATCTGCTATATGAGTATTTTTAATTTTTAATTTTTAATTTTTAATTTCCGCGCACCGGTACTAGGTTATGGTTTGAGTTTTTTAATGCAGCTTGCAAATATTTTCACTTTGTTGTATACCAGCATGAATGAACTTTATTTTTGATGAGTTAGTACTAATTAATTGCATAATAGAACGTCAGGTATAAAAGCTCCATCATTCATAAAAATGTGTCAAAAAATACTTGAAATTAATCGCCAAGTAATAGGTAGCAGTTTTCTGGATAGTTGTCAATAAATAATCTACTTCTTCATTATTTTGTCAAGTTTATGTCTGAAAAAGCAAAAATTTTGATTGATTTACAAGCAAAAATTAAATTACATACTGCCATAGTTGGTGTTGTCGGTTTGGGGTATGTAGGTTTACCTTTTGCAGTGGAAAAAGCCAAGGTTGGTTATCGGGTACTGGGAATTGAACAAAACCCCGTGAGAACTGAACGGGTAAATATGGCTGACAACTATATTACGGACATTAAAGACGAAGACCTGAAAAAAGTTGTTAGCAATGGCAAACTCAAAGCTTGTACTAGTTTTGAGCGTATACAGGAGATGGATGTAATTGTCATCTGCGTACCCACACCACTGACGAAAAATCTCACACCTAATTTGAGCTATATAGAAAATGTTACCCATGAAATTGCTAAACGTTTACGACCGGGACAGTTGATCACTCTGGAATCCACTACCTACCCAGGAACCACTGATGAAGTGATGCAACCCATATTAGAACAGACTAGTGGTTTAAAGCAGGGGCAAGATTTTTTCCTGGCTCATTCCCCAGAACGGGTTGACCCTGGTAATCAACGCTACACGACAAAGAATACTAGTAAGGTAGTGGGAGCATCGGATAGCAATTCCCTGGAAGTAGCTAAGTTATTCTATGAGCAGACCATTGAGCATGTTGTACCAGTTAGTAGTGCCAAGGCAGCAGAATTAGTCAAGGTGTTTGAAAATACCTTTAGAGCCGTAAATATTGCTTTGGTGAATGAACTGGCATTGTTGTGCGATCGCTTGGATATTAATGTCTGGGAAGTGCTAGATGCCGCGAATACCAAGCCTTTCGGAATTATGCCTTTCTATCCAGGACCGGGGGTTGGTGGTCACTGCATCCCCATTGACCCCCATTATTTGGAATGGAAAGCGAAGGAAGTTAATTTTAATACTCATTTTATTGCCTTAGCTGGTGAAATCAACCGCCAAATGCCACTGTTTGTCCGGGAAAAGGCATGGAAGGTGTTAAATAATTTGGGTATTGCTCCCGCAAAAGCTCACGTATTGGTGATTGGTGCTGCGTATAAAAAAGATTTAGGAGATTGGCGGGAATCACCGGCAATTGTGGTCATGAAGTACCTACTAGGAGATAAAATGGCGATCGCTTACCATGACCCTTATGTGCCGGAAATTGAGGTGGAAGGCAAAACTTTCACCAGTGTGGAACTCACGGATGAGACAATTACGAGGGCTGATTTAGTGATTATTGCTACGGCACACAGTCAAATTGATTATGGGAATTTAGTGGCAAAAGCCCGGGCAGTTTTGGATACCAGGGGTGTGACTCGTAATGTCAATTGTGACCATGACAAGGTAAGTTTACTTTAGGTTGGGGAGGGGAACCATTGAAAGATTACACAGGAGTAATTGTAGTTGGTGCCGGGAATTGGGGTAAGAACCTGATTCGTAATTTCTACGACTTGGAGGCACTGGTTGGTGTCGCTGAGGTAAACACGGAACTGAGGGAAAAAACTGCCACTGCATATCCAGATATTATTACTTATGCTGATTTCGCAGCAGCCTTATCAAGCGATGTTTCGGCAGTGGTGATAGCAACCCCAGCACCAACCCATTATCAACTGGCGATGACGGCTTTACAAGCTGGTAAAGATGTATTTGTGGAGAAACCCATCACCCTACGTACCGATGAGGCAAGAACCCTGGCAGAATATGCCCAACAACAAGGACGTATTCTAATGGTGGGTCACCTGTTATTGTATCAACCAGCAATTACCTGGATGCGGGATTATTTAGCCAGTGGTAAAGCTGGTCGGGTGTTGCACGTCGCTACCCAGAGGTTGAAATTAGGTAAAGTCCGCAGGGAAGAAAATGTTTGGTGGTCTTTTGCACCCCATGATGTTTCAGTAGTCCTGGATTTGTTGGGTAATCCTCCCCTGGAGAAGGTACAGGCTACAGGACAAGCAATGTTACAGCCAGGAATTGCAGATAATGTCCACGTAGATCTAAGCTTTGCAGGGGGTAAAACTGCCCATATTCATTGTTCTTGGTATCACCCCGTTTTGCAACGAAATACTGTGGTAATTACTGAAAAACAAATGCTGGTTTACGATGAAGTCTCCCAGCAAGTGACTGTTTATGAGAAGGGTGTGGATGCTAATTTGCAAAATCGGGATGAGGGTAGTTGGAATCCCCAAGTTGCAGCTTCTGAACCTTTGAAAATAGAGTGTCAACACTTCTTAGATTGCCTTGCTACCCGTCAGCAACCCCGTTCAGATGGTGGAAATGGTGTAGCTGTAGTAGAAATATTAGAGAAGGCTCAGGAGGCAATGGATGGCTGATTATTTTGTGCATGAGTCAGCTTATGTGGATGAAGGGGCTGAAATTGGTGCTGGAACAAAAATTTGGCATTTTTGTCATGTGATGGGTAAGGCAAAGATTGGTCAGAAATGTTCCTTCGGTCAAAATGTTTTGGTGGCAAATAATGTCATTATTGGGGACGGTTGCAAAATTCAGAATAATGTCTCCCTTTACGAAGGGGTAATTCTAGAAGACTACGTTTTTTGTGGTCCAAGTATGGTTTTTACCAACATTAAAACCCCCCGTTGCGAGTTTCCCCGTAATACCAGCGACCATTATTTACGCACCTTAGTGAAGCGGGGAGCCAGTATTGGAGCCAATGCCACCATCGTTTGTGGGATTACCTTACATGAAGGAGCATTTGTTGCCGCAGGAGCAGTGGTAACAAAAGATGTACCTGCTTACGCAATGGTAGCAGGAGTACCAGCAAAAATTATTGGTTGGATGAGCGCTTATGGAGATGTATTAGAGTTTGATGCTCAAGGCTATGGGGTGGACTCCACGGGGATAAAATATCAGCAAATATCAGGGACGGAAGTCAAAAAAATTGGCTAGATAACTTGCTTTTGTGCCAGTTTGCCCCTACATTTTTCACCAGATAATAAATTTTGCTGCTAGGTTAAAAATTAATGAGTATAAATAAAATCCCCGTTTTAGACCTTAAACCCCAATACCAAGCCTTAAAAGATGAAATTAAAACGGCAATTAATGCTGTTCTCGAATCTGGTCAATTTATTATGGGACCAGAAGTTAAGCGGTTTGAAGAGGAAGTAGCAGCTTATTTGGGAGTCAACCATGCTATTGGTGTTAACTCCGGGACTGATGCTTTAGTCATTGGTTTAAGAGCTTTAGGTATTGGAGAAGGAGATGAAGTAATTACCACTCCTTTTAGTTTTTTTGCCACAGCAGAATCAATTGGTAATGTAGGGGCAAAGCCGATTTTTGTGGATATTAATCCCCATACATATAATATTGACCCAAAAGCAATAAAAGAGCAAATTACCTCTCGGACTAAGGCAATTATGCCAGTTCATCTCTATGGCAAGCCCGCAGCTATGGGGCAAATTCTGGATATTGCCCAGGCACATAACTTAAAAATCATTGAAGACTGCGCTCAGTCTTTTGGTGCCAAATATGCCGGAACCTGTTCATCTTGTCAGGAGTCTTGTCAAGAAGATACTCGGGCACAAATTAGTGGTAAACTAACAGGAACTATTGGTAATGTGGGAGCATTTTCATTTTTTCCATCCAAGAATTTGGGTGCTTATGGTGATGGTGGTTTAATTGCTACCGATGATGACCAAATTGCAGAAGCAGCACGAATGTTGCGAGTCCATGGTGCCAAGAAAAAGTATCATAACGAGGTATTGGGTTACAATTCCCGTTTAGATAGTTTACAAGCAGCAATTTTGCGAGTCAAACTCAAATATATTGATGAGTGGAATCAGGGTAGACGTAGAGTAGCCAAAACTTATAATGAGTTCTTGGCAGATGCTGATGGTATTATCACACCAGAATTAGCTGATGGTCATGTTTTCCATCAATATACCATTCGCGTGTTGGATGGAAAGCGGGATTTGGTCAAACAATATTTGGCAGAACAAGGAATTGGCAGTATGATTTACTATCCTGTACCTCAAGATAAATTACCAGTGTATCAAGGGCAATATTCTGCTAATTCAGTAAGCGATGTGTTGGCTGGAGAGGTATTGAGTTTACCAATTTGGGCAGAATTAGCAGAGACAGATATTAAACGCATAGTAGAAACAATTAAGCAAGCCTTAATAGTATAAATTTCGGAAATTTTATTATCACTCATATGAAGTAGGAAATGATTCACAAAAAACTCCCTTTTCTACAGGTATTGAAAAGATTTTTTAACTCTTTTTTTCAGCTTTACCGTCAGGTAATCTTGCCACCGTTTACTACCTTGTTGCGACATCGCTTGATGTTATATCAAACGACAATTAACGAAATAAAAACTCGTTATGCAGGTTCTGTTTTAGGGTTAATGTGGCTAGTTATTTACCCTTTATTATTTCTGGGAACCTATGCCATTGTATACTTATATATTTTCAAAATTCGCTTTCCCAATTTAAGTTCTAATGAATATGTGGCATTAATATTTTGTGGGTTAATTCCTTTTTTGGGATTTTCTGAAGCTTTAAGTGCTGGTGTTCCTTCTGTGGTAGCCAGTTCCAATCTGATTAAAAATACTTTGTTTCCCATAGAACTAGTCCCTGTCAAAGCAGTATTTGTGGGACAAGCTACTCAATTGATGGGAATGGGCTTGTTATTAATAGCATTATTATTAATTGGTAAGCTGTCCATACTATCTCCGATATTTATATTAGTTTGGGTTTGTCAAATTCTATTTACAATTGGTTTGGTTTGGATTCTCTCCAGCTTGAATGTATATATTAGAGATATTCAAAATATTATTGCCATTGTCATTTTGATATTAATGATGCTTAGTCCTATTGCTTATACAGAAGCAATGGTTCCAGCATCTATGCGACCATTTCTAGCTATCAATCCCCTTTATTACATGATTATTGCCTATCAATCAGTATTAATGTTAAACCAATTTCCTCTCAGAATTTTTGTGCCTTTAATTAGTATGTCCTTGGGAATCTACATCTTAGGATTTTGGTTCTTTACCCGCATGAAAAAAATATTTAGTGATAATATATAATTTTTTTTTCTTAGTTTCAATTGAGAATAAAAGTCACGCCAATTATTAAATTCAGAGTGTAATATGTGTGGAATTGCAGGAGTTATCAGTCTAGCACGAGAAACGATACCAGCCTTGAATCGTCGCTTATTGGTAATGAATGATTTGCAAAGCCACCGTGGACCTGATGGAGAAGGAGTTTGGGAACACCCTGAAAAACATCTTGGTTTTGCTCATCGTCGGTTGAGTATAATTGATTTGAGTACTGGTAGTCAGCCTATGGGTGATAAAGCAGGTAACTGGCTGACTTATAATGGCGAAATTTATAATTATATTGAACTTAGACAAGAATTAGGACTAGAAAATTTCACTACTCAATCTGATACAGAAGTCATTCTCCATGCTTATCGTAAATGGGGTATGGATTGTGTAAATCACTTCCGGGGAATGTTTGCTTTTGCCCTCTGGGATGAATCTAATCAGATATTATTCTGTGCTAGAGATAGATTTGGCATTAAGCCTTTTTATTATACTGTTGTCGCCAACAGATTATATTTTGCTTCCGAAATCAAGGCACTATTACCTTTTGTTCAGGACATTAAAACAGATTTAGAAGGATTTAAAGATTATCTTACTTTTCAATTTTGTTTGGCTGGTAAAACCTTATTTAAAGGTATTTATGAACTGCAACCAGGACATATACTACAAGTAAAAAATGGCGCTGTTTCAATTCAACGGTATTGGGAAGTTTATTACCATTTAGACTTTTATCATACTGATAAATATTTTGAAGATAAAATTGCAGAATTATTATCAGAATCAGTAGAATTACATCTGCGTAGTGATGTCCCTGTAGGTGCCTATCTGAGTGGTGGTTTAGACTCCAGTATTATTTCTTCCCTCGCTGCTAAAAAAGCCGATAAACAGTTTCTTGGCTTCAACGGTAAATTCTCAATCAGCCAAGACTACGACGAAAGTAGATATGCGAAAATACTTGCTGAATGGAGTGGATTTGAACTCCAAGAACTTGATATTACAGCGACAGATTTTATTGAGAATATTCGTAAAGTTATTTATCATCTAGATTATCCCGTAGCTGGTCCCGGTTCTTTTCCTCAGTACATGGTGTCTCAAATGGCAAGTAAGCATCGTAAAGTCGTACTGGGAGGACAGGGTGCAGATGAAATTTTTGGTGGTTATGTAAGATATTTGATTGCTTACTTTGAGCAATGTATCAAAGGTGCAATTGATGGGACAATGCACTCTAGTAATTTTATTGTTACCTATGAGTCTATAATTCCTAATTTAACAGCCTTACGCAACTACAAACCTCTCTTACAGGAATTTTGGCGAGAGGGATTATTTGAAGATTTAGATAAGCGTTATTTCCGCTTGATTAATCGTTCCCCTTCCTTAGGAGATGAAATAAACTGGGAAGCTTTAGATGGTTATTCCTCTTTTGCTACTTTTCAGGAAATTTTCCTTGCAGAAAACGTCGGTCAAGAATCATATTTTGATAGTATGACCCACTTTGATTTTAAAACTCTCTTACCAGCATTACTACAAATTGAAGACCGAGTCAGTATGGCACATGGTTTAGAATCCCGCGTACCATTTTTAGACCATCCTTTAGTAGAATTAGCAGCCACAATTCCGGCAAATATTAAATTTAAGGATGGTACAATGAAACGAGTACTACAAGAAGCAATATGTTCTTATTTACCTCCTGCAATTGTAAATCGTAAAGATAAAATGGGATTCCCAGTACCTTTAGTGAGATGGATGCAAGATGAAGCAAAGGATTTTGTTTATGATATATTTTCGTCTCAAAAGTCTTTGAATAGGGATTTAGTGGATAATCGTAAGGTTTTGCAGGGATTGGAGAAAGAATGGAAATTTGGACGCAAAATTTGGGGTTTGTTGTGTTTAGAAATATGGCAGCAGGAGTTTCATGATCGGATTGAGAATGATTTTTGTTTTAAATAATTTTGAATATAGATAAATAATGATGTAAAAAGATGTCAAAAAAAAATTTAGTTTTGATATTATTGATTTTTGTTGTATTAAACGTACAATTATTTATTTTTCAAAAGCAATTATTGGTTGAGCAAAAGTTAGAAAAGGTTTCTAATCATTTAGAAAATATTGATAGCCTAACCACTATACCTAGCTTAGATAAACTAGAATGGGCTACCTATAATAAATTCAAATTTAAGCTGAAAAAATACAGGATTGATCTAGATGCTTTTAATGAAATAGGAGGAGTTCCTAACAACTGGAATATCCCTGTACATAATTTAAATAAGCCTTTGGAGTCAATCCTACCCTATAAATTGCCAGAAAATTATATAAACAAATACAAACAACTATTCTCACCGTGGAATTTTAAAGTTAATGCTATATCCTTAGCAAATGTCCAAACATCAAATCAAGCAGAGTATGATGTTTTAGTCAAACTTAAAGATAAACTTATTGATAGACTTCTAGAGTTTACAATTGTACAAGCTGAGGCAAGATATATTATTTATAAATTCGATTTGCGATTCGGTGATACAGTTTTATTAAAACCATGGGTAAGTGGATTCGCTCAAGGTGTTACTCTTTCTGGTTTATACCACCTATATCAGCGTTTTGGTGATGAAAGATGCCTCAAAATAGCAGATGAAATTTTTGCTGCCTTAACTCAATATCGAAATAAGCAAGATAATAAATTTTGGGTGACTGAAATTGATGATTCAGGATATCTCTGGATTGAAGAATATCCTCTAAATAGCGAACCACAGCCAAAAATTTTAAATGGACACATTGCTGGAATCCTTGGTGTATATGATTATTATAGAATGCAACCTAACAATGATGTTCTGACATTTCTTCAGGCAGCGATCACTACTATTCATCGCTATGTTAACGAATATCGAAGACCGGGTGATATTAACTTATATGATTTACGATTTAAGGAATCTGATTACGGACCTCAACGTACTATTTTGCAGCAGAAATATTTATTCGATATTACTGGAGAACCCTACTTTTTAAAAATGAGTGAATCTTTCAAGAAAGACTTTGCCAGGACAAGCCATAATTAATCCTAATTGGAAGAGTAAATGTATTTAATATAATTAAAAATAATTACATATTCTCGACAATATCATTATATATCGCTAATAGTTTTTTACTTTCTTTTTCCCAGTTTAATTCCTTACTAGCATTGCGACACATTTTTTTTAAATTCTCTAACTTTGAAGAAGTATCAATTAATTGATATACGACCTTAGCAAAAGTCTTTGGAGAACTCATATCAGCAATTTCAATTACTCCATATTTATCTTTCATCAGGCGAAAAAAAGGTAAATCATCTGTGATTATTGGTAGTCCAGCTAATACATATTCAAAGAATTTATTAGGTGAACAATAAAGATGATTGTCATCTATAGCTTTATAAGGAATCACGCCTATATCTGCACCAGCAGAGTAGTTAAGCATTTGATTACTTGGTATTTCTCCTAAAAAGAAAACCTGTTCTGCAACTCCTTCTGCAATGGCTATTTCTCGTAGATTTTTTGCATAATCGCCGTAACCAATGATAGCCAAACATGTATTTTTAGGAAACCATTTAACTCCCTTAATTAAAGTTTCAATATTTCGTTCAGCAGATATCCATCCTTGGTAAAGGACTATTTTTTCATAATTATGTGGAATATTCCCTTGATGTCTGAGTTTTTGTTTAGCAGCTTCAGGAGCAAAATCTCCAGGTAATTCAGTACAATTCATAATTATCTCTGGTAATGCTATTTGATATCGTTCAGCCATCAAGCTAGCAATAAAAGAATTGACAGTAATAACTACATCCGGATATTTAATATACTTTTTTTCTAATGAAAAATATAGTTTTTGTAATTTAATTGGTAAAATATCTTGAGCATAATACAGTTCATGAGCATCATAAATTAGTGGTACTTTTCGTGCTTTAGATGCATAAAAGCCAGCTTTTAGACAAGGTAAATCATGAACGTGATAAACATCAGCCTCAACTTCCAAAGCCTTAGAGATGATGAATTGATCGAAAGGAGATATTTCAAAAAATTTTCTTGCTAAAAACATGTAGGTTTTATTAACTAACATCCGCAGACGGTCATTAGCAGGAAGTTTGGCTCTGATTCTTTTTAATCTTTCATCATCCCAATCATAGCAATAGCGACGAATCTCAATTCCATATTGTTGAAAATGCTCCTCAACAGGAGTTTCAAAGCCTGCCAATAAGGTCACTTTATGACCTGCTTTTACCAATGTTTTAGCTTCTAAGATTATACGCCTGTCTATCATATAGCAATCGGGCGTAAGCATAACAATATTCATTAGTGATTAATTATGATAATTTACTTTTCAAAACACACGAAAAGACGCTGCATTTCAGTATGTCTGTGCATATTGACAATCTTCAATCCAGAATGTGTTGCTAATTCTTTAATTTCTGATTCTGTATACTCAAAAGCACAGCTAGGATAATTTTGAGAGAGGGCGTGCTTTGCAGGAAATACTACACCCTGTTGTATATCAGGAGTAGCTTTATAAAAATCTGCACTAATTACTCCTCCTGGTTTCAGTAGCAGATGCACTAACTTTAACACCCATATAGAATTACTGAAATTCTGGTGAATAAAGAAAAATCTTCCCACCATTGTATCTATGCTATCAACATAATCTACTATCTTTTTGCGGTCAGATATATGTAGATAATCGCAATTTGCTGGAGACACCAATTTAGCTATTGACAAAGCCAAATTAGAGTAATCAATGCCTACATATTTTTTGGCAATTAATCCTATTTGCTTGCCCAAAAAACCGGGACCACAACCAATTTCTAACACTCGTTTACCAGCTAAATCTTTTCCTGGTATCCAAATTCTTAAAGCAGGTAATTCTTCGCAGATACATGTATTTAAAATTTCTTCTTCTGAAAACTGTTTAATATTTTCAATAACTTGTTTATTCTGAGTGAGTCGTTGATAATCTTTTAAAAAAGGACGTGGATCTTCAGTATTAAAGTATGCAATCCATTCTTTATCCCACCGTTCTGTTTCCCGAGATGAAGCTGGAATTGAGTCTAAGAACCTAAGATTATTCTTCTGTTTAAAAAAGTTCATAGCTCGGTTATCCTCATAAAATTTACTACAAGATAATCTAATCTAATTTTGTTTTTTAGTGTCTAGTATGTTCAGCTATGAGTTGAAAAAAATATTGCTGTTAAATCAAAGCTGAAATAACCACCATGCTTGAAAAGCTAACTTTTGCTAATTAAAGCAAGTGTGCCTTGTATAGTTGATTTGTTGAACTATTGATAGACATTTTTAGCATAATACGTACTGGAAAGCCATCAATTTGAGCTATCTGTATCTTTCATCAAATTTTGAAAGCTAGATTGTAACAGGTTTAGATTAAGTTCTGAGCGTGCTATTTGTCCTCCTACATTTGCTCCTAATTCAGGAATGACATTGTGATAGACAAAATATTTGTTATTGTCTTGTACAATGTTAAATCCATAACGAATAGTATTCCATTTTTTTTCCCAATCCTTATCTACCATGACTGGATTATTTTTGCTAGGAACAAATGTTCCATCTCCTCTATCGCAGTATAATAAAGTATCGTGTCTTTTAGATGAATAAGTAATACTTTCCAGGAACAAGCAAATATGTTTGTCTACATGCAAACCTGAGAGACTGAGATACCCCATGCATAAATGCAGGGGGTTCTAACTCACTACGCGAGTTTCGTTTACCCGAAAAGGTTCCGACTCCTCACGCGCTATTAGATTACTGCACATTTCCTCTGTCCCACCAACGGCAGGAGACTTTGGACTAGCCTTGGTTCTCGGAAATTGATTTGACCCATTTCGCCAACCGTGCAGCAGGGATTTCTCCATCCCTAGCCAGCCATCTCTGGCTGACTGGATTGACAAAGTTTCTGTTTTAGGGTCAACGTGACGACTCAAATAAGCGGATAAAATATCACGTTGCATCCGTAGATTGCATACAGAGCAATGGTGAACACGTTGCGACAGTGACTTTTTCTGTTTATTACCGCACAAACAGGTTTGAGACAGTGCAGTTTTACGAGTCGAAAACATTAGAACTGTACCGCCAGCACTTTCAGCCTTGCGTTTCAGTTCGGATTGAAAAGATGCGGGTGATTTAAAACCTATGGATTTACCATAATTTTTTTGCCAAGCTTTAACTGATACTTTCTCGGTTTTAATATTCTTACCGAGGGCTAAAGTTTGGTTGACTAACTTACCATGTAAAGACTTACGATGTGCCGCTTGTTTACGTTCTATTTCGCGTTTTTTAACAGCAGTCTTTTTGTAACGATTAGATTTATGCCAACGTTTTGAACCTTTCTTAACAGTACCATTACTGTTGAAATTGTCAGGATTATTAGCGCGACATTGCCTATCCATTTTGCGCTGTAACTTTCTAATCTCTTTTTGCTTTGATCCTAGTTCGACTGCAAAAGGAGTCCAGATAGCCTCTTCATCCCCAACAATTGCAATGGTGGAAACGCCTAAGTCAATACCAACAGTGCCATCACCAAAAATATTTTTAGGCTTTTGATATGGTTCACCTTCACAAACTAATTGGGCGAACCAATAGGTTTTTTGATTAAGAATACGAAGCACTAAACGCACATATTTAATCTTTGATGACAACCCATGTAAGAGTACAGGGTCATTGGTAATAATGCCTGGTAGTTTTAACTTTGACCATTCAACAGCGTTACCAGTCCAGCGTATGCCTTGCTTATTGGTTTTACCCTCTAAAGAAGTAAACTGACCTTTCTGTTTAAACCTAACTTTTTTAGCTTTACCAAAAGCCATCCGATCTAAAGCTTTAAAAGCTCTAGTGGCTATTTTCTGAATAGTATTAGCATCAAGGTGAGATTTAATCCAAACACTTGCAATGGCTGTAGTATTTGCAAAGGCTTGTAAATCGTAATCGCTAAATCTATAAGCTTCACGGGCTTTTTGAAAAGCTACCAACCTTTCTTTTTTGTTAGTTTTTGAAATCGATTTAGCTTGCTGGTAAAGTTCAGAATCTCTTACTAACTGAAGTTTACTTTTACCTTCAGATAATACAGCGTTATAAAGTTGTCTTCCGGCTTCTAATCTGGCAGCAAGTACAGCCATGTCTTTAGAAGTGGTTATCAATGGTATTTCTGTGACGAAACTAGATGTTCTTACTGCCAAGTTAAATCACCTCCTGATAGTTGTTTATTAGCTTTCCGTATTCTATCATATAGATACATTGCAGTAAACTACTATTCTGCAAAATGACTGAAAAATTTAAATCAAACAATAATGTCGTTTACTCATGCAAATACCATGTTATTTTTTGTCCTAAATACAGACGAAAAGTACTAGTTAATGCTGTTGCATCCAGACTCAAAGAATTGCTTGCTCAAATAGCTATTGATATTAAAGTTGAAATCTTAGAAATGGAGATAATGCCTGACCATGTACATCTATTAATTGAAGTAGACCCACAGTTCGGAGTACACCGGGCAGTTAAAAGATTTAAAGGTGCAACATCTAGATACTTACGATTGGAATTTCCAGAATTAAAAAGCCGCTTGCCTTCTCTATGGACTAACTCGTACTTTGTATCCACTGTTGGCGGTGCGACTTTGGACTCCATCAAAATCTACATTCAAAACCAAAAAGAAACTTGACGGCGATTAAAATCGCCCGCGCCTAGCCCCCATAAATAGAATTTAGGGGCTACCCCGGCGCGGTTAACTTGGTGTC
>JASJCY010000264.1 GCA_030065825.1 Nostocaceae cyanobacterium
GTGTGACAAGATGCTAATTGTTGAGGTACATTATGCTTTTTCTTAATTGCTTCCATGTCTTCGGTTTTAATATCTGTAATTTTAAAACCGTGCTTTTGCATATGTTTCACCCACTCACCACAGCAACCACAAGAAGGACTACGATAAACGGTAACTTCTTTTACTCCTGAATATGATGGTTCTGTTTCTTTATCCCATACACTATTAGTAACAATCCCTTGAGAATTGTTAACAGAGTTTTGAGTATTATTCCCAGTGCTTGGAAGCCAGTAAAATAGTCCTGCAACTCCCACCACAGCAATACCAGCCAAGGGCAATAACCATTTAAAATATGATTTGAGCATCAATTTTGACCTCATGGTAATTTTATCTCGATCTTAAACTCTCTATTTTGCTACAGAGTTAATATTCAATCACAAAAATATATAGTTAGGACTTACGCAACTGACATATTCATACTGTTTGTAGTAAGGGTTTTAACCCCTATTTTGAGTCATAAAGTACTCACTACGAACCAAAAATTAACTTTCAAGTGTGACAGTTACGTAAGTCCTAATAGTGAATTATTAGCTTTTCATCTATAGAGTATTACATTTCAAAATGAAATCAACATGAAATTAGTGTTTTTATACACAAACAGACCTCTTGCACGAACTCGTTTCCAGGCTGAGCCTGGAAACGCATTTTAGGGAGGTTCTGCCTCCCATCAATTCTGGAGGTAGAGCCTCCCTAAAATCCATTACAACGTAAAACCTTGTAAAGAGGGAATCATCCCGCATTTATGCAACACCTCATTTTTTTCTTGGAACGTAAATAGTAGATATACCAGCCTTCCATATGCCATGAAAGCTAACTGAACCAGAAGTAACTTCTTGGTATCTTAACAACCAAAAAATTGAGATTAAGCCCAATGAAACAATTGAGGTCAAAGGTTCGAGAATTACCGTTGCTGTTCAATAAGCGCGGGGGCACTTTTCCCCACATACATAATTACCAATTACCAATGAACAATAACCATTCTTTACTGCTATAAATTTGAAATTATTGATTATAAACAAGCTTTTTTAACCTCAAGACAAGCCGCAGAAAGTAGAAAGGATAATGTATGATATCTAACATTAATGTACGGGATTTAATCCACTACCCGCCATCTATGTCCCCCTTGATGATAAATTAATAAATAATTAACAATTTGCAGTTATCGCTAAGAAGGGATTACCTTGAGTTACGATAAACAGGGCATTGCTCCTCACGGAGGGGAACTGATAAATCGCATTGCTACACCCGCACAAAGGGAAGAGTTTCTCTCAAAAGCTGACTTTTTGCCGCGAGTGCAATTAGATGAGCGCGCAGTTTCCGATTTAGAAATGATTGCTATTGGTGGTTTTAGCCCCCTGACTGGTTTTATGAACCAGGAGGACTATAACCAAGTGGTTACAGATATGCGACTGGCAAACGGTGTTGCTTGGTCAATTCCCGTAACCCTGTCGGTGGATGAAGAAGTTGCTGCTTCCCTCAAGGAAGGGAACCTAGTACGTTTAGATGACTCCACAGGTAGGTATATCGGAGTATTAAAATTAACTCAAAAATATACATACGATAAAAAGCGGGAAGCTGTCAATGTTTACCGCACTGATGAACAGAAGCACCCTGGGGTTCAAGTAGTCTATAACCAAGGTTCAGTAAATCTTGCAGGGGATGTGTGGTTATTGCAACGTGATGACCATCCCTTGTTCCCCAAATACCAAATCGATCCCGCTGCATCCCGGCAGATGTTCCAGGAAAAAGGCTGGAGGACAGTGGTAGGTTTCCAAACCCGCAATCCCATCCACCGCGCCCATGAATATATCCAGAAATGCGCCCTGGAAACCGTAGATGGTTTATTTTTGCATCCCTTGGTAGGGGCGACAAAATCCGATGATATTCCCGCCGATGTGCGGATGCGTTGCTATGAAATTCTCATGGAAAAATATTACCCCCAAGACCGGGTAATTCTGGCAATTAACCCTTCTGCAATGCGTTACGCTGGTCCAAGGGAAGCAATTTTCCACGCCATAGTCCGTAAAAATTACGGCTGTACCCACTTTATCGTGGGACGGGATCACGCTGGTGTAGGTGACTATTACGGCACTTACGATGCTCAGCATATCTTTGATGAGTTTAAGCCAGAAGAATTGGGAATTGTGCCCATGAAGTTTGAACACGCCTTCTACTGCACTCGCACCAAACAAATGGCGACAAGTAAAACCAGTCCCAGCAAACCAGAAGAACGACTACACCTATCTGGTACAAAAGTACGAGAAATGTTACGTCGGGGTGAATTACCACCACCAGAATTTTCTCGTCCAGAAGTAGCAGCAGAGTTAGCACGGGCAATGCGAGTAGAAGTACCAGCTTAGGGCAAAAGTATAAAATTCGACGTTGCATTGCTGGCGTCAGCCCTATAAGCTGATATAGCAATCTGAGTAAAGTTGTGAAAATTTAGCTGTCATGCTATGGGATTAGAGGGAGCAATATCCCTTATACTCTGAGTGACATATAACTTAGGATTGCTATTTAATAATGGCTGAGGGCTGATAGCTAATTATGAAGCGGCGGACTTTTTTGCAAAATTTTGGCTCTATACTCGCGGCGATGGGTATATTTGAGGCTGGGTGGTTAACCCTGGCAAATCGCTATTATCAAGCTTTGGCAGAACCCAGCCCACGCAAATTGGGCTTATTAATAGGTATTAACGATTACCGGCAGAGTCCGGCGCTTAATGGTTGTCTGACAGATGTGGAATTGCAAAGGGAATTATTGATTCACCGCTTTGGCTTCCAATCTTCAGATATAGTAACTTTAACTAACGAAAAAGCTTCCAGAAAAGGGATTGAGAATGCTTTTAGTGAGCATTTAGTTAAGCAAGCCAAAGCGGGTGATATTGTTGTTGTCCACTTTAGTGGTTATGGTAGTCGCGTTAAACAGGGAAAATCCCTACTAAAATTGGAAAATGCCCTAGTGACTACTGACAGCACTGGGAAAAAGCTAGATTATCTCTGGGAAGAAACACTGCTATTGTTATTGCAATCCCTGGCTACGGACAAGGTAACCACAGTATTAGATACTAGTTTTTCTACTCCTGCCACCGTGGTACCTACGGGATGGCGAATTCGTAATACTCCTTCTTCTGTGGATGCATATCTTGCAGCAGAGGAAGTGGAATTGCAGCAAAAATTACAAAACCTGTTAACAGCTAAGAGTTTACTTAGCCCCGTATCTGGGATGTTGTTAACAGCAACCTCTGATACCAATCAAGTTGCTAGAGAAGCACTGTTATCTGGTTTTAGTGCGGGGTTATTTACCTATGCTTTAACACAGTACTTGTGGTCAGCTACCCCAAGCAGTACAATTCGAGTCAGCCTTTCCCATGGGGCAAATTCGATGTACAAACTAGGTAGCACCCAACAACCTAGTTTTTTGGGTGGAAAGAAAACTCCCAAGCTAATTACCGAGGCTTTTCTCTCAGATTTAACCCTGGGTGCCCAAGGGGTAGTCAAAGCAGTAGAAGAAGACGGTAAAAACGTCAATTTGTGGTTAGGGGGAATACCGCCACAAGTATTACAATACTATGGGGTAAATTCCCAATTCACCTTTGTCACACAAGAAAATGCCAGCAGTAAACTGGTATTTCGATCGCGTGAAGGATTAAAAGCAAAAGCACAAATTTCCCCTGGTACACCCAAGCCACAAGTGGGACAGCTGATTCAAGAAAAAGTCCGGATTTTACCCCGGAATATTGATTTAACCATTGGTCTGGATACAAAATTAGAAAGAATTGAGCGTGTAGACGCCACCAGTGCCTTTTCTAACATTAACGATGTATCATCGGTAGTAGCGGGAGAACAATCAGCGGATTATTTGTTTGCTAAATTACCAAAAACCAAGATCCCAGATTGGGGTTCCTCTACTTCCATCAGCATATCTGCGAGTCGCTACGGTTTATTTTCCCTTGCAGGAGACTTAATTCCTAACAGCGTGGGAGAAATAGGAGAAGCGCTGAAAGTCACAATCAATAGGTTATCACCGAAACTAAAAACCCTGCTAGCAGCAAAATTATGGCGACTCACAGAAAATGAAGGTTCTTCTCGTTTACCTGTTAAGGTAACCATGGAGATAATTCAAGGCATCTCCTCACGAACCCTGGTACAACGGGAAACAATGCCTGATCGCACTGCAGCAGATGTCAATAAGAAATCATTTCCCATTGACAATGGACGACTTCCTACTGTCCCCATAGGTAGCCGTATAGCCTTCCGGGTGCAAAATATGAGCGATCGCCCACTGTACTTAATGATAGTGGGTTTAGATAGCGCCATAAATGCCTACGCATTTTATCCAGGGGATAGTAAGAGTGAAAGTAACAGTCCAGATGATGAATCAGCATTGCAAAGTATTATTATTAATCCTGGAGAGACACAAATTATCCCATCCAATACTGTTGGTTATCGCTGGGTAGTAACTGGTTCTGCTTTCTTTGCTGAAACCCAAGTTATCTTAAGTACTGCACCTTTTAAGAAAACCTTAGCAGAACAAGCTGCTCAAAATTCTGGAAGCGGTCAAGAACATATTCAAACCCTAACTGAATCCGTGGAATTAGTGCAAGCCCTACTACAAGATTTACACAATGCTAGTAACCACAAAGGTGATAGCAGTCAAACTACTGAATCTTATTCCTTGGATGTGAATAATTGGGCAAGTTTTAGTTTTATTTATCAGGTCGTGTGAATATTAGTTACGGTAAAGGGCTAAAAACTTAACTTTTCGTAGGTTGGGTTGTAGCTTGCTTCCACGGAGTGGTAAGAAGTGTAGACGACGGTCGGGAGGCTTTGAGCAGAGTAACCCAACAACAAGTAGGTTTTTGTTGGCTTACCCTACACCGAAGGCTTTGCCTACGTACCTCAAACGCCACTTCCTACAACGGAGGGAACCTCAACGGACAGTTTGCACAAGTCGGGAAACCCGTCCATGCAACTGTCCTCCGCAACGGAGTGGCTCTCCAACTTACAATCTACAATCATTAATCCGTTTAGAGTATATTGTTTTTTATTCCCTGTATTAAACCTTTCTGCCAGTCAGCTTTCTGCTTTGTGATTGCTGTTTAACTCACGTTAAAATGATTGTAAAAATATTAGTTAGTATGTAATATCTATAATGATTATTAATTTTGGTTTGATTAGATAATTTACAATCATAATAAAAATTAAAATTAACTAAAAATCAAAAAAAATAGACCTAACTCAATCCCGTTGCTCCCGAAATTTATGAGGTAAAAAGTATGAAAATTTTAGTATTGGGTGGACATGGGTTTTTCGGCAAAAGTCTTGTCAAAGTTTTAAGCAATACCGAACACCAAATTATTGCACTATCTAGAAGAGACGGGTTAGATTTGATTGATTATAATTTAACAAAGGAAGTTTTTCAAAAAGTACAACCTGATGTTATTTATAACTGTGCAGCTCACGTAGGGGGATTACACTATGTATCAGCGCGGCATGGTACTATAGTGCATGATAATATACTGATGTGTCTTAATCTTTATAAAGCTACTCAATTTGCTTGTCCATCTGCTCTCATTATTAATCCACTTTCTAACTGTTCCTATCAAGGTGAGGCAGAAATTTATACTGAATCACAATGGTTAGAAAAAGATGTACATCAGTCAGTTTACTCTTACGGTAATGCCAAACGAGTACTTTATATGATTTCACGCTGCTACGCATCAGAATTTGGGATTAAGACACATAATTTTCTCATACCAAATGCTTTCGGTCCTGGTGATTCGACAGACCCAAATAAAGTTCATGCCCTTAATGGAATGATAATTAGGATGATTTTAGCCCAAGTAGAAGGTCAGACTGAGTTTGAAATATGGGGAACTGGTGTTCCAGTTAGAGAATGGATTTATGTTGATGACGTTGCAGAACTCTTCAAAAGAGCCTTAAAACTTAATTTGGACTTGACTTATCCTGTTAATTTAGCACAACAGAAAGGTTATTCAATTAGAGAATCAGCAGAGTTGATTGCAAAAGCAATTGGGTTTAAGGGAGAATTAGTTTTCCGAACAGATTATCAAGATGGCGCTCCAAAAAAGATATTGGATGCTCAACAATTTAGACAAGTTTTCCCCTCATACAATTTTATGGATCATTATGAAGGAATCTGCAAAACAGTTGAATACTATAAGAGTCAACTATTAGTACCAAATTTGCTTACTTGACCAATCTTCTAACAACTCAATTGGATACAGGTTAAGCGTAGTAAAAGACGGGTAAAGTTTGGTAGGAGTGCAAGCTTCAACACAAACATAAAACCGCTCAAACCCTCTTGTGCTCAAACCCTCTTCCTTCGTTTTGACCGAGTAGATACATGTGTGGGAGATTTTTTCAAAGACCCTTTTCCTGATGGCTACGATGCAATTTTATTCAGTAACATTTTTCACGATTGGGGATGGGAAAAATATTTACACCTAAAGCACGCGGGAAAATGGTAGCCCCGCATATTTATATCGGGGCGGAAATTTGACACGGGCGAATTTATTCGCCATCAACATTATTGTTCAAGAAATCTATATATTCTCTAAGTCGTTCTTGCCAGTCAGGGACGTTTTTTAGTTTGTTTTTCTGAGAATGAGTAACTCTGAGATTAACTATAGATGTCAGTGGTTCCGATCTATCTGTTGTAAAACCTAGTTTGTGACCTTTTTTGAAATGACCAAAGTTATTTCTTGCCATTTTATACCTCCATGTGTATACTGATAATATAACAACATTTGAGAGGTCCCTCAAATGGCTCGCAAAACAACTCCATCGTTTATAACTGAATTACCGCTTAAGGTTGATAGCAAGATCAATAAACAATTAACTGCTAGATTTCAAGCTGGTAGACAGCTTTATAATGCTTGTCTCAACGAAGCGTTGGTTCGCATGAACTTGGTACGTAATTCCGAGCCATACAAGCAAGCTAAAAAATTAAATCGAGATAAAGATAAAAAGCAGCGTAAAGAATTATTCAAAACAGCAAGAGAACAGGCAAGATTTTCTGATTATGAGATACAAAGCTTTGCCGTTTTAACTGCTAAATCATCTGTATGGATTGCCTCGCTAGTTGATTCTAATACTCAACAAAAATTAGCTACCAGAGCGTTTAAAGCTGTTGAGCGTATATTGTTTGGGATGGCTAAAAAAGTACGATTTAAAGTAGCATCTCGCTTTAAATCTGTTGAAGGTAAATCAAACAAGCAAGGTTTGCGTTGGGTTAACGATCAAGTAGCTTGGTGTGGCTTAAATATAAAGCCCATTATTGATTGGAACAACCCGGTGATAGTTCATGGCTTAAATTCACCTGTTAAATATTGCCGTATTTTATGGCGGAATTTAAACGGTAAAAAGCGCTGGTTTATTCAATTAATCAACGAGGGATTTCCTTATCAAAAACCTCAAAACTATGTAACTACAGGGATAGTCGGGCTAGATGTAAATATTTCAAATGTTGCTTTTGTTGCTAACTACAAAGCAGGTCTTTTACCGTTTGCGGACAAAGTTCCGACTTACGAACGTGAGATTAAAAGATTGCAACGTCAAATGCAACGTTCTCAACGGATGCATAATCCTGATAATTTTGAATCTGACTTTGACAAAAAAGTTGGGAACAAAATTGTACCTAAAAAAGGCAAGGTTAAAAAAGGTAAAAAGCAATGGATAAAAACCCGCAATTATCGACGGATACAAGCTAAAAAGGCTGAATTAGAACGTCGCAAATCTAGTTATGCAAAGTCTCAGAACCGCAAGCTGGTTAATGATATTTTGCGTCATGGTAATCAAATTAAAACAGAGCGAGTAAGTATTAAAGGATGGCAAAAACGTTACGGTAAAGCGATTTCTGCCAAATCACCAGGATTTTTTCAATCGGAACTTAAACGCAAAGCTGAGAATGCTGGCGGTTATTTTCTAACATTTTCTACTCAAAAGACCACGTTGTCGCAAACACATTTAGATGGAACTCGTATCAAGAAAAGTCTATCTCAAAGGATACATAAAGATGTAACCGGGTTTGTGATGCATCGCGATTTATTCTCTGCATTTTTGAGTAGATGCGTATATAACGATAAGCTTTCATTGTGGGATGCTCAATGTGAGTATCCGAGGACGGAGCCGTTCTTGTTGGACGCATGGAAGCAATATCAACAACCTGCGAATCGAGTAGCCGAGTGTAAAAGTAGGAACGGTTATAGTTCCTTGGAGCAGGTGTCCGACGAAGTGCTAACCTCTAACCAGATAGCTGTAAAGAGCGACAAGTTAGAAGGTAATGCCTGAATCCGCGTCACTTTAGTGCGCGGAGTGGCTCAAGAAATACTATTGTCAGATACTAAAGACAGTCCCCTAATTGCTACTTCATTTTCAATGTGCCTATTTTGGATTACTGAGGGTAAGCAATTTAGTGCAGCAAAGTTCGATCAACTTCTGCAATCAGCTGGGTTCTCAGAAATATCAATAGTTCAAACTTACGGTTATTACTCACTTGTTAGTGCTAGAAAACCATAAATTTGCGGATCATAGATAACAACGAATAATCTTATTTTAAGTGAATTAACATGAGTTTCACACAAGCCTACACTGTATGCGACCGCATCAGTGTAGGAGTATGTTACATCACATATACTTTTTCAATATCAACCCCATCTTCTCTTTAGTCGCTGCTGGAACCTTATCCAGAGGAGTCAAAATTGCATATTTCAAAGCGGAATGGGCATCACTAGAGGGTTTATTTTCACTCAAACGCCGTACAGTTTCTTGAATAACCTTCTGTGCATTTACGGCATTGCGTTGTAAATTATTAATCACAATTTCCACTGTAACATTATCGTGATCTGGATGCCAACAATCATAATCTGTCACCAGCGCTAAAGTAGCATAAGCAATTTCTGCTTCTCGTGCTAACTTCGCTTCTGCTAAGTTCGTCATCCCAATGATAGTTCCACCCCAACTACGGTAAACGTTAGATTCAGCTTTGGTGGAAAATGCAGGTCCTTCTATACAAACATAGGTACCAGGGTGATGCAGATTGACATCTGGTAGATTTAAAGAAGCGATCGCATCTTTGACAATTCCAGCCAAATTTTGACAGATTGGGTCACCAAAAGCAATGTGAGCAACAATTCCTTCGCCGAAAAAGCTAGAAACCTGATGTTTTGTCCTGTCTCTGTCGATAAATTGATCGGGAACCACCATATCCAGAGGTTTAATTTCCTCCTTCAAGGAACCTACCGCACTCGCAGAGATTAAATATTCCACACCCAATTGCTTCATCGCGTAAATATTAGCGCGAAATGGCAACTCAGAAGGTAACAGCGTATGATTACGACCGTGACGCGCTAAAAAAGCTACTCGTGTACCCTCCAATGTTCCTAGAATCACAGCATCAGAAGGTGAGCCAAAGGGTGTCTGGATTTGCACCTCCTCCACATCTTCAAGAGCATCCATTTTGTATAAACCGCTGCCACCAATAATTCCAATAGTCGCTTCAGCCATGATTTTCCACCTGTTGTGTGTGACGATGTCAAGTTATTTTACTGGGAAATGGGGGAAGCATCCCAATTTTTGAAAAACACCCAAACCCTAGAAGGGTAGGGTCCCTACAAGCATTAGACGCGGTAGACAGGTCGTGGCTTCTCTTTGAGTGCGGCTTCTCGCAGAGTAGCACACCTGCGTGGGCAAGCGTCCGTGTAGCGATACCCTTCTAGTGGTTTGTCCCATAAAATATGATGGGGTTTCCATCACACCCACCTGGGACTATAAGTCCCAGTCTAATAGTCAAAGTCATATAAATATGACTATAAAACTAGCCATCAAAACTAATGGGACAGACCACT
>JASJCY010000265.1 GCA_030065825.1 Nostocaceae cyanobacterium
CGCGCTAGAGTCATACTTCTACTCCGGAAAAACTATCGCGCTAGAGTCATACTTCTACTCCGGAAAAACTATCGCGCTAGAGTCATACTTCTACTCCGGAAAAACTATCGCGCTAGAGTCATACTTCTACTTCTGGAAAACTCTAAAGCGTGTTTTCTTTCCTCGCCGTCACCCTCTAGACGCAAAGCGGCTTCTCGTAGAGTAGGGTGCGGAACCACAGGTACTAAGCCCACCTACGTGGGCTACGAAAAAGTGAAAAGCGCTATAGTTAAGTGCAAAACCGAATAAATGGTAAAATACTAACAGTTAGGTACTCTCTTGCTAGCAGGTAAGTTTGGCAAACGAACGGTTAGAAACCTTGTACATAGCGCAAGCAAAGTGCATAGGTAGTTCATCTTGAATCTTGATAGTATAGCGATCGCAAATTAAAATTACTTTCCCCAGTGCCATGAACACTAACCAACTATTTCATGGATACAATCAAGGCTCAGTTGTTTCTGTGCGGGGGAGCGTCATTGATGCCCAATTTCCCCAACACTTACCGCAGTTATATAGTCAACTACAAGCAGGAGAAGATGGCAAAGTCCCAATTGAAGTGGTTACCCATCTCAACTCTCAAGTAGTGCGGGGAATCGCCCTTAAACCAACCACTGGTTTAGCCCGTGGTTCTCTAGTATATGATACAGGTCATTCCTTGCAAGTTCCCGTAGGTAAGCGACTGCTGGGAAGGATGTTCAATCTGTTTGGGGAGACAATTGACGGTAAGGCTAAAATTACAGGGGGACAATGGCAATCTATCCATGCAAACCCCGTATCTTTGGTGAGGCGATCTACTACCTCAGAAATCCTCAAAACCGGAATTAAAGCCATTGATGTCCTTGCACCCTTAGAAAGAGGTGGTAAAGCCGGACTGTTAGGAGGGGCTGGAGTTGGCAAAACAGTACTAATTACCGAGATGATTCATAACATGGTGAAACAGCATCGGGGAGTTAGTCTGTTTTGTGGCATTGGAGAACGCTGTCGGGAAGCCCAAGAACTCTACGAAGAAATGCAGTCAACTGGTGTATTAGCAAATACTGTAATGGTATTTGGACAGATGAACGAACCACCTGGTGCCCGATTTCGAGTAGGTCATGCAGCGCTGACGATGGCAGAATATTTCCGAGACACAGATCAACAAGATGTGTTGCTATTGATTGATAATATTTTCCGGTTTATCCAAGCAGGAGCAGAGGTTTCCGGGTTAATGGGACAATTGCCCTCACGGGTAGGTTACCAACCCACCTTAGCCACGGAATTGGCGGAACTAGAAGAGAGAATCTGCAATACGGCTACGGGGGCAATTACTTCCATTCAAGCAGTTTATGTGCCCGCTGATGATTTTACCGATCCTGCTGCTGTACATACCTTTTCCCACTTATCAGCCTCCATCGTATTATCACGTAAACGGGCAAGTGAAGGATTTTACCCGGCAGTGGATTTGCTGCAATCGAGTTCCAAAATGCTCATGCCTAATATTGTTGGTGAGAAACATTACCGCATTGCTCAACAGGTGCGGCAAACATTGGCAAACTACGAAGAACTCAAAGATATTATCGCCATGTTGGGGTTAGAAGAATTATCCCCCACAGATAGACAGATTGTATATCGGGCAAGGAGATTAGAGCGCTATTTAACCCAACCTTTCTTTTCTACCGAACAATTTACGGGCATGTCTGGAAAATTGGTAAAATTAGAAAATGCTTTAGAAGGATGCGATCGCATTCTGAATGATGAATTTTCTAACTATCCCGAAAAAGCCCTCTATATGATAGGTTCCATTGACGAGGTGCAAAAGTCATGAAGTTGAAAGTTATTTTGCCTACTAAGATTTTGTTACAGGAAGAAGTTAGCAAAGTGATTGCTGAAGCAGAAAATGGCAGCTTTTGCCTTCTACCACGTCACATTGATTTTGTAACTACTTTAGTACCGGGAATACTTTCTTTTGTTACAGTTTCGGGAGAAGAAAAATTTCTGGCATTAGATGAAGGTATTTTAGTCAAACGGGGAGTAGAAGTATTAGTTTCCACACAACATGCAGTTCAAGGTGATGAATTAGAAATTTTACGGCAAACAGTAGAAAAACAATTTCGCGTTTTAGACAAACGGGAAAAGCAAACTCGTTCCGTTCTTGCAAAATTAGAAGCCAGCAGTATTCGGGCTTTTATTAATCTAGGAGAAACAATTAAAAATTAAAATAAATAACAAATGACAAATGACAAATGACAAATGACAAATGACAAAATAGATAGATGCAGCCATGGATAGCGATAAATTACCTCACAAAAATCATCACAAAATACGCTTAGGTTTTATACGTAAAGTCGCGCATAAAGCAACTCGTAAATTGAAAGCTAAAAGACAAAAAAACCAGGGTGTCTGGTTTGGTTTAGGAATTCTGGGATTAGTTGGTTGGTCTATTGTGGTTCCGGCTTTAATAGGTATGGTATTAGGAAATTGGATTGATAGACGTTTTCCTAGTCATGTATCCTGGACTTTAACACTGATGTTAGGGGGTTTAATTCTGGGCTGTATGAATGCATGGTATTGGGTGATGGGAGAACAATCCCAGATGGAAAAATCTCGCAGGGAAACACCCCAAATAAAATCACAGGAGTCAAACAAATCAACTCATGAGCAGTAATTTAGTCTCTGTTTTTATAGCATTATTAGCGGGAGTTGTACTGGGACTATTATATTTTGGTGGTTTGTGGATAACTGTGAACAAATTACCCACAGCATCTAAACCCTTACAACTGACATTATTCAGTTTTCTTGGCAGACTTGCTATCTGTTTGGTGTTCTTTTATCTCGTGATTGTTGAAGGTAAAGCATATGCACCATTAAACGCTTGCGCATGTCTTATTACTTTCTTTTGGGTACGAAACCGTATGGTACGACGCTTACAACCACGTCCGTATTTGCAAAAGAGGGAGTGAAAAGAATTAAGAATTAAGAATTAAGAATTAGGAGTTATGAATTAAGAATTAAGAATTAGGAGTTATGAATTAAGAATTAAGAATTAGGAGTTATGAATTAAGAGTTATGAATTAAGAGTTATGAATTAAGAATTAAGAATTAAGAATTAGGAGTTATGAATTAGGAGTTATGAATTAGGAGTTATGAATTAGGAGTTATGAATTAGTAATTAGGAATTAGGAATTAGGAATTAGGAGTTATGAATTAGTAATTAGGAGTTATGAATTAAGAATTAGGAGTTATGAATTAAGAATTAGGAGTTATGAATTAAGAATTAGGAGTTATGAATTAAGAATTAGGAGTTATGAATTAAGAATTAGGAGTTAGAAGTTTGGAATTAGAAGTTTGGAATTAGGAAGTTAGAAGTTATAAGTTTGGAGTTAGATATTAGAACTTTGGAGTTAGAAGTTATGTATGAATGATGAGTTGTAGAGTCTTTATTTCCATGTCTAAATTTTTAATCTCAAACTCCTAACTTTTAATTTCAAACTCCAAACTTAAAACTTTGAATTCCAAACTGCAAACTCCAAACTCCAAACTCCAAACTTTGAATTCCAAACTTTGAATTCCAAACTCAGAAATTCAAACTTCAAACTTCAAACTCCAAACTCCAAACTGATAAACTCTCTGTCAACCTAAGTAAATCGGCAAAAATAAATATAACTATGTTACGAAACCTAAATATAGCCCTGAAACCTTTACCAACGACCAATGACCAATGACAAATGACAACCCTAACTGCTTCGCTTTATTTGTACCGACCTACTTATGCATATTAGTACTGACCAAATTACCTGGCAATTGGGACCTGTAATACTAAATGCTACCCTTATATTTACTTGGGTGTTGATGCTGTTGTTGGTAGTTGGTTCTTGGTTAATCACACGCAATCTATCAACAGGAACTAGTCTATCTCGATGGCAGAATTTGTTGGAAGTTTTAGTAATAGGACTGCGGGATCAAATTCGTCAAACTAGCGGACAAAATCCAGATCCCTATTTACCTTTTATTGGGACTTTATTCATTTTTATTGCTACATCCAATCTCTTGTCCATTATTCCCACTCCTTTATATTATCCACCCACGGGTTCCCTTTCTACTACAGCTGCACTTGCTGTGTGCGTGTTTTTTGCTGTTCCCTTCTTCGGGATTCGTAAACAGGGATTATTAGGTTATCTGCGACAATATCTCAAACCTACCCCTATTATGTTACCCTTTAACATCATTGGTGAATTTTCCCGCACAATTGCCTTAGCAGTGCGTTTATTTGGCAATGTTATGAGTGGAGGTTTGGTTGTGGGAATTTTGCTCGGACTTGTTCCCCTATTTATCCCCATTTTGATGCAATTGTTGGGACTGTTAACTGGCTGTATTCAGGCTTATATCTTTGCCATTCTTGCTGTTGTCTATATTGCTTCTGCCACTCAAGTACAGGAAAAAAATATCAAGGGTGAACAGTAAACAATAGAATTACTATTTTGGGCTTTTTTATCCAAAGTCCAATGTTCTAGTGATGAGATATTAAAGGTAACTTTGTTCACCCGTTAAGCCCTCGACGGTGCGCTACTGCTATCGCGTTCTTCGGAAACAGCGCTCAAATTTTACGGAAGAGGGGGCTGGTTGTTCCCTGTGGTAACTGGTTCTCGTAACCAAAATTGTTCGAGAACAGCCGCGTTGGCAGCCGAATCTGTAATCCCAAAAAAGAAGTTATCGCGATTGATAGTTTGTTGGGGAGTCCAATTGCCTAATATGCGAATTGCTTGCATCGTAGCGACACGATTACCGAGCAATGGTTCAGGACTTTCTACTGTCCCACCCAAGGGAACAATCTCGAATAAACCAGGATTAGCCTCCATCGCTGTTTGCGCTAAATGGTAGAACATGAGTCCAACATCGGCTTCCCCGTTAGCCAATGCCTGGGGCACGTCACGATGATGGATGCGATCGCCAACTAGCCATTTTCTTCTTCTGTGATTATTCTTGGGATTGAAGATACTATTAAATAAGCGGCTGGCTCGTCTATTGGCGAGCTCGATATCACCTGTGGCAGCTTCAACCTCACGAAAGGCAATATGGAAAACACTGGAGCTATAGTTACCAAAACTACCAGGTTCAGTTTCTGGGTTGGAAGTTACAACGCGAATGCCTTTACGTCCGAGATCCCAAATATCACGAATATTTTTTGGATTGCCTGCCGGAACCAGAAGAACGTTACCAAAGTTACTGAGAATCTTCCCTTGCTTACCATCGTTATAGCCACCGTTAATAACCGCATTCATGATCGAGTTGGGACCCATGACAACCATAGGTATCCCACGGATCTCCATGTTACCAAAACTGAGGCGACCACCGTTATCCAATTGTTGGATTGAAACTGGTGGCGAAGTAGAATATCCCCATTGTCCTGCGCTAACAACAGGATTATCTGGCAGGTAGACCTGACGAAAAAAAACGTTCAGAAACCGATAAAAATTGCCAGCCGTGGAAACAAGCAAGTCCCAATCATCAGAACTTGTTTGCATATGCCAATCATCTAGGACATTTGCTTGACCAGTCAGATCGGGGTAATCAAAGGGACGTTGTGGTATTATATCATTACCACCTTCACGAAGCCACTTGAGTGTCTTCTGACCCAAGACAACTGGTTTTGTGGTAATTTCAGGGATGGTAACCGATTGCGCTTGCGCAGACAAAGGAACCAGAGATATTACCAACAACAATATAGCTAATACAGCTGCATAAAATATAGCTGTATGGAATTTTACTTTTATAGCTTTCATAAAAAACTCGCAATAAACGAGTATGTAATTTAGTCAAAAAATCGTGCTTGGATTGTAAATTTACTCAATTACCAATCTCAAGAATTTTCCATAAAAATTAATGGGCTTATTTATCAATAAACAACTATCAAGCAGATATCATGCCTATATGAAGCGAATCTAGGCACTTACTACTCGCTTGCTTACACCAAACCCTATTTACTGGTAATTTGATTTTTGAAAAAATACGTAATACGTAGGGTATGTTCTCTATTCCCTATCCCGACTTGTGCAAAAAGGCTATTAACTCAGTACAAATAACTAGACTAGAAAAATGTTGGTAAAAATTTTATTAACTGCTACTGCGCTATTTGCTAGTGCATTCCTGACTTTGATAATCAGAAAAGTTTCTTATGAAAACAATGTTGGTAAAATTTGGCATTCTCTGCTAACTCAACCAAAACAAAGTACATTTACAGAGTCAATGGTAGCAGAATTACCTGCACCAGTAAAACGTTACTTTTTACATGCGATCGCAACAGGAACACCCTTAGCCACCAGTGTTACTTTGGAAATGAATGGTAATTTTCGCCCGAGTGAGGATAAACCCTGGCTACCAATGCAAGCTAAACAGATAATTTCAGCGATGAAAGGGTTTGTTTGGCAAGCCAGAGTTGGTAAGGGTGTCATGCAGATTTCGGGAGCAGATTATTATTGGCAAAAATCAGGACGTATGGGTTTTAGTCTTTGGGGACTGTTACCATTAGTAAATGCTAGCAGCGCCGATATCGCCCGTTCTGCTATTGGTAGATTAGCAGTAGAGTTAATATGGTTACCTTCTGCCTTGCTGCCCCAAAATGGCGTAAATTGGCAGGAAATTGATGACAATACCATACAAGCAAGTTTTGAGATTGATGGCGAACCTGTTAAACTGACACTGGTTATAGATGCTGACGGTAAATTATTGAAAGTTTCTCTACCACGTTGGGGAGATAAAACGGAAACTGGGGAGCATGAATATATACCTTTTGGTGGAGAAGTTCAAGCAGAAAATACCTTTGACGGATTTACAATTCCATCTCAAATCATTGTGGGGTGGTGGTTTGGAACCGAAAAATACTCCGAATTCCTTTGCGCTACAATTCATAAATACGAATTACACAATATACATCTGCGTCAAACAAACATGGGTCAGCCAAAACCCTTGTCTTTAGATTTATAGCGCTGGAAGATACTTCTCTGATACTTTATGAACAGTCGGTGTTGAGAAAAAAAGTAAATGGATCGTGTCAGCCTGATTGGAATGATGTCAATTTTCGTTGCTGGGTTTACAATTGCCCTTGGTTCCATTGCACCGTCATTGGGAGAAGGAAGAGCAGTAGCCCAAGCTTTATCTGCTCTTGCTCAACAACCAGATGAGGCAAATACCATCACCCGCACCTTGTTTGTTGGTTTAGCCTTTATTGAATCAGTGGCTATTTACTGCTTTGTTGTCTCCCTAATTTTAATTTTTGCTAACCCCTTCTGGAATTATGTGGTAGAAAAGGCGGGAGCCTAATATTGTGGAAATCGATCTCTTCACTTTCATTGCTCAGATAGTCAATTTCCTGATTCTAGTAGTTTTACTACTACGGTTTTTGTATCGTCCAATAGTACAAGCAATGGATCGACGGGAGGAAACTATCCGCGATCGCTTGCTAGAAGCTGACGCAAAACGCCAAACTGCTCAACAGGAAGCAGAACGCTATCAGCAAATGCAGCAGGAGTTGAAACAACGTCAACAACAAATGCTAGCAGAAGTAAAAGCGGAAGTAGAAAAAGAACGAGCAGTATTAATGCAGCAAATACGGGAAGAAGTGGAAGCTACCCGTTCTGTTTGGCAAACTACAATTAGCAGACAACAAGATGCATTTCTGCGAGAATTACGCTATAGAGCAACTTTGCAAATTAAAACGGTAATCCGCCGTGTTTTACGTGATATTGCTGATGTTAACCTAGAAAAGCAAATAATTGAGACCTTTATTACACGTATCCAAAATTTATCAGCTGATGAAAGACAACAATTGTCTACAGCAATAGCTTCCCAAAATCATAATTCTGGAGTTGCTATCTATAGTGCTTTTGAAATTCCCCCAGATTCCCGTCAAAAAATTATTCAAGTGCTGCGCGATCACCTTTTAAAAGATGTAGAGTTACAGTTTGAAACCACACCCCATTTAATCTGTGGTATTGAATTACGCGCAACTGGACAAAAATTAGCTTGGAGTTTGGAAAATTATTTAGATACTTTTGAAGAAAATCTCTCTACTGTGTTTAAAGAAGAAACTGGAGAAAAGGAAGAAGTCAAAAGTTTGTAGGGGTGCAATGCTTGCACCCAGGGGTGAAATGCTTGCACCCAGGGGTGGAATGCTTGCACCCAGGGGTGGAATGCTTGCACCCATAAGTTAGGAGTTAAAATTTAGTAGTTTGAAATTAGAAGTTAGGAAGTTATTAACCTGCCGCGTATTTAACTTGTATATGGGATGCTAGTCAAAACCTATGAGCGAAGATGAACAACTATTAAAATCCTTTTTAAATGATACTTTCACCACTTTTGATACCGTACTCACTAGCCATGAAGCTGAACTTACCTCCCAAGAAATTGGGATAGTAAAATCTGTAGGTCAAGGTATTGCTAGGATTGCAGGTTTACCCCAGGTAAAATCTGAAGAGGTAGTACGCTTTATTGGCAATGGTCTAGGTATGGTTTTTAACCTCGACCCCGATGAAGTCGGTATTATCCTGCTAGACAAAAGCGAACATGTCAAAGCTGGTTATGAAGTACGTCGCACCGGACGAGTTCTAGATGTACCCGTAGGTCATACCTTACTTGGTCGCGTCATCGATCCCCTAGGAAGACCCTTAGATGGACGCGGACTTGTACGCAGTTCCCAACGTCGTCCAGCGCAACGAGAAGCCCCAGGAATTATGGATCGTGCCCCAGTAACGGTGCCTTTACAAACGGGAATCAAGGTCATAGATGCACTGATCCCCATTGGTAGGGGTCAACGGGAATTAATTCTGGGCGATCGCCAAACTGGTAAAAGTTCTATTGCCCTAGATACAATTATCAATCAGAAGGGTAAAGATATAATTTGTGTCTGGTGTGCTATGGGACAGCGCAGTTCTGCTGTTGCAAAGTTGATTGCTGACCTGCAAAAGCACGGAGCTATGGAATACTGTTTAGTCGTAGTAGCAGGGGCTGAAGAACCACCAGGATTAGAGTATATTGCACCCTATGCAGCTACTGCGATGGCTGAGTATTTTATGGAACAGGGTAAAGATGTATTGATTGTATACGATGACCTTACCAGTCATGCTCGTGCCTATCGGGAGTTATCTTTACTGTTGCGTCGTCCACCGGGTCGGGAAGCTTTTCCCGGTGATATTTTCTATATTCATTCCCGGTTACTGGAACGGTCTACCCATCTCAATGATGAACGGGGTGGTGGTTCCCTCACAGCCTTACCGATTATGGAAACTGAGGCACAGAATATTTCTGCCTACATTCCCACAAATCTGATTTCCATTACCGATGGGCAAATTTATCTTTCTCCCAACCTGTTCCAGAAAAATATTTTACCTGCGGTAGATGTGGGTAAATCCGTATCTAGGGTGGGGGGTAAAACACAACTTCCTGCTTATCGAGCTGTAGCCGCAGATTTACGTCTATCTTACACCCAGTTTGAGGAGTTGGAGGTTTTCTCCCGCTTTGGTACAAGATTGGATGAAGCTACCCGCAAGACCCTGGAAAGGGGACGACAAGTCCGTGAAGTCCTCAAGCAAAATCAGTATCAAACACTGCCTGTTCCGGAACAAATTGTTGTGCTGTTGGCGGTGACATCAGGTCTGTTTGATGACGTGGAGACTGAGGAAATTGCAGAGACAGAAAGGGCGATTATTCAAGCTATGAGGGAGAAATTACCCCAGGTGTGCCATCGCATTGAGTCTGGGGAAAAACTGAGTGATGGCGATCGAGCTGCTGTATTGGATGTTGCCAGGGAGGCGATTATCAGTTCCTAGTAGGGGTATGGCGTCTGTAGGGGCACGGCGTCAGCAAAGTTAGTTTATAAACCGAAAGATTATGGATGCCGTGCCCATACTCCCTCTGATTACAAGGTAAAAGCTGATAATGCATTTTAGGCACGGCGTCAGCAAAGTTAGTTTATAAACCGAAAGATTA
>JASJCY010000044.1 GCA_030065825.1 Nostocaceae cyanobacterium
AATAGACGAAGCACGTTAAAACGCGCTGAAATCTTTACCCAGTCTGATTTATCAGACTTTGTTTATAGGTTCCTGGGATTTCAATCCTAGGCGATGTGGAATGCTAATCGAGAATGGTGCAAGTTATCATTTTTTTACCAGAAAGTCTGTCCTATAGCCATCTTATCGCTGAATGAAATTTTGCTGCTATAAATTGGTAATGTACATTCTACAATGGTGAATATAACCTTTGTTTAATTAACTATGGTTCAAATAATCCAGGCTCAAAATGTCACCCTTGGCTTTTTAGCAGCAAAATTTGGACTGCAACTTGTTAATAACGAGGACTTTTTTACAGAATGGTTTGAGGATATACCAGAAATTACAGATTTAGAAAAGCAATATTTAAATAGAGTTAAAAATAACTTTCTCCGTTTAATTCAATATCCACCAATTTTAGAAGATGCAGTGAAAATGGTGGTGTTATCTCCACTTTTAGATTTAGCAGGATTTTACGAAGATCCTTTTTTAATCACAACAGAAAAGTCGATTGAATTGGCTGTAGAATCAGAGTCAGAAATAGTTAGAGGACGAATTGATGTATTAGTTATTCAAGAGCAATTATGGTTGCTGGTAATTGAGTCTAAAAAGGCTAGTTTTTCTTTATTAGAAGCTAGACCCCAGGCATTAGCTTACATGTTGGCAAACCCCAATACAAAAATACCTGTATTTGGATTAGTATTAAATGGGGAAGATTTTCAATTTATCAAACTAACTAAGGAAGATAAACCATTTTATGCCTTATCTGATAAATTCACTCTCTACAAACGCGAAAACGAATTATATCAAGTTCTCACTATACTAAAAAAGCTGGGTAAAATTATTAGTAAATAACCATGTCTATTCGCCCCATCTACCTCGATTGTCACGCTACCACTCCCGTGGATGAACGGGTAATAAATGCCATGTTACCCTACTTGAAGGAGCATTTTGGTAACCCTGCTAGTATCAACCATATGTATGGCTGGGAAGCAGAAGCAGCAGTAAAAAAATCCCGAGAAATTTTAGCAAATTCTATTAATGCAACTCCTGAAGAAATTGTCTTTACCAGTGGTGCCACAGAAGCGAATAATTTAGCAATAAAAGGTGTTGCTGAAGCATATTTTCAAAAAGGTCAACATATTATCACTGTAGTCACTGAACATAACGCCGTTATTGACCCTTGCAAATATTTACAAACTCTCGGTTTTGAAATTACTTTTCTCCCCGTTCAAACAGATGGATTAATTAATTTAAATGAGTTAGAAAAATCTTTGCGTCCTGATACAATTCTAGTGTCTGTAATGGCGGCTAATAATGAAATTGGAGTCTTACAACCCCTGGCAGAAATTGGGGAAATATGTCGAGAACGCAACGTTTTTTTACATACAGATGCTGCCCAAGCTATTGGTAAAATACCCTTAGATGTGCAGGGGATGAAAATTGATATGATGTCCCTCACAGCACATAAAATCTACGGTCCCAAGGGTATTGGTGCATTGTATGTGCGTCGTCGTCACCCCAGAGTGCAACTCGCAGCGCAGCAACATGGGGGGGGACATGAAAGAGGAATGCGTTCGGGTACTTTAGCTACAGCGCAAATTGTCGGTTTTGCCAAGGCAACAGAAATCGCTTTAGAATCACAAGAGAGTGAAAATCAACACCTCACCCTATTGAGGGAAAGATTGTGGAAACAGATTTCTCAGTTAGAGGGAATTTACCTGAATGGACATCCTACCCAGAGACTAACAGGAAATTTAAATGTCAGTGTTGAGGGTGTGGATGGTGCCGCATTGTTGTTAGGATTACAATCAGTAATGGCAGTATCTTCCGGTGCGGCTTGTTCTTCTGCGACTACTGCACCTTCCCATGTTCTCACAGCTTTGGGACATTCGGAAAAATTAGCTTATGCAACAGTCAGGTTTGGTATCGGACGATTCAATACCATTGAGGAAATTGACAGGGTAGGAGAACATTTTGTTTCTACTGTTCACAGTTTGCGTAAGCAGGGGTTAAAAGTTAGGAGTTAGGAGTTTAATCACAGATTGCACAGATTCCACTGTCCGTCCAATCTGTGTAATCTGTGTAATCTGTATAATCTGTGATTGGAGTTAGGAGTGATGGGGAATTGGGAATAGTTAATTAGGACAATGTATTTGTTACTAATTATGGAAATCTCCCCAGTTGATTCTCTAACCCGTCAAATTAGCGTTGCAGCCATTACCGGATACCAAAAGCATATTTCACCCCATAAAGGCTTTGCTTGCGCTCACAGGGTACTATATGGGGGTGAATCTTGCTCTCAGTATGTTAAGCGGGTAATTGCAACAAAAGGCTTGAGAAAAGGATTAATTATGTCTCGTACCCGTTTTCAAGCTTGCAAGGAAGCTAATCAAATTTTGCAATCGCACGCTGAAAGCATAGAACCCCCTGAGGAAGATTTCCCTAATAATACAGAAGCAGCAAAGCAACAAAAAGAACGTCGCAGGATTGGAAGACGAAATGACTATCAACGTTGTAACTCTTTAGAGGACAGAAATTGTTATGTTAACTGTGCCGAACTAGGTTGTGATTTTACGGAGATTAGTTTTGATTTGTGTGATTTAGATTGCAGCATCATTGACTGTGGGTTGGGTGATTGCAATATTTTGGATTGTGCTAGTTGCGGCTAACATTCCCCATTCCCCATTCCCCGTTCCCTATTCCCTATTTCCTAAAAAAATATTTGCGATGTCGTACCTTTACTATGGTATATGTAAAATACGGTAATCCCATCTACAAACCGTAGATTAGTGGCAGAGGTTCGTTGCAGTGGGCATCATAGTAGAAAACGTATCGAAGCAGTTTGGTAGCTTTAGAGCCGTAGATAATGTCAACCTAGAGATTAAAAGCGGTTCGTTAGTAGCATTGTTAGGACCATCGGGGTCGGGAAAATCGACCCTGTTGCGACTAATTGCGGGTTTGGAAATGCCAGATAGCGGTAAAATTTTGCTAACGGGTAAGGATGCGACTTATCAAAGTGTACAGGAGAGGAATATTGGTTTTGTATTCCAGCATTATGCCCTGTTTAAGCATATGACGGTACGGGAGAATATTGCTTTTGGGTTGGAGATTCGCAAAGCAGCGAAAGCCAAGATTAAGGCAAGGGTAAATGATTTACTGGAATTGGTGCAGTTAAGTGGGTTAGGCGATCGCTATCCATCCCAGCTTTCCGGAGGTCAACGACAAAGGGTAGCATTAGCTAGGGCTTTAGCTGTAGAACCCAAGGTGTTACTATTGGATGAACCTTTTGGGGCATTAGATGCTAAGGTAAGGAAGGATTTACGGGCATGGTTACGCCGTTTACATGATGAGGTTCATGTTACCACAGTTTTTGTCACCCATGACCAGGAAGAAGCGATGGAGGTCTCGGATGAGATTGTGGTGATGAATAAGGGAAGGGTGGAACAGGTAGGGACACCAGCAGAAATTTACGACCATCCTGCAACAGCATTTGTGATGAGTTTTATTGGTCCTGTAAATGTGTTACCTAGCACGTCTCACATTTTCCAAAAAAATGGATTTGATTCTGCTCATTCAGAGATGTTTTTACGTCCCCAAGATGTGATTGTGGACACTTCACCTAATGGGACGACTGTACCCGCGAGGGTGAGTAGATTAATACATTTAGGCTGGGAAATTCAGGCAGAATTGACTTTAGATGATGGACAAGTAGTATTAGCCCATTTATCACGGGAACGTTTCGATCAATTGCACTTGGAACCCGAACAACGGGTATATGTAAAACCCAAGGATGCTAAGTCTTTCCCTTTGTATTATTCAATTTAAAATTGATAATTTTGATTTGCGAAATACCTAGGGGTATGGCATATATAGAACTTATATTTGATTTTAAAAATATAGGTGGGGTGGGTTATGCTAAAGGCTAATGCACCAAACCCTTGAAAGTGATGCGTTACGCTACGGGATAATATATCCTACATAGACTTTCCTTAACTACAGATGGAGGTATTATTAGGGTTGACTAGAAAAATATAAAATAGAGTCATCCCCAACTCTAAAAATGACCATGACTCAACTCAAAACCCAACTCACTCTGGAAGAATTTTTTGCTATCTCTGGAGGGGATATTACCTATGAATTTGTGGATGGGGAAGCGAAATCAAAAATATTACCAAAACGATTTCATTCCAAATTAACCCTGGTTTTGGCTTTACTTCTGGTAGAATGGGCACAAAATTGGGGAGAAGTGGGTATAGAATGGGCTGTTATCCTAAAGCGCAATGGTAGAGATTGGGTTAGTGTTCCTGATTTGCTTTACATTTCCTATACTCGTTTAAATCGGGATGTTGTTATAGATGAAGCTTGTCCGATTCCTCCAGAACTTGCTATAGAGATTATCTCACCTGACCAAACTTTTGCAGAAATGACAGAAAAAGCCACAGATTATCTCAAAGCAGGAGTTCTCAGAGTTTGGGTTGTGGATGCAAAAGCGAAAGCCATTACTATCTTTTATCCGGATACACCACCACACACAAAAAGAGGTAAGGATACTTTAGCAGATTCTTTACTAGAAGGAATAACATTTACACCCCAAGATATTTTTGCACAAGCAGGAATTCCCTAGTACGGTTGGGTGGAATTAAAAATTAAAAATTAAAACAGACATAACTCAGTTTGAAATATTTAACTTAGAGGGTGTTTATAAAAGAAATATAAAACTCTCGTGTCCAGAAACCGGGTTTCTTTTGGTATACATGCTCAAATTTTCGCTTCTCCACCTATAGAAACCCGGTTTCTTTGCAATAATATTCGATACTTTACTTACCCGAAACCCAGTTTTTTTATAAATTATTTCTTACTTTTACACATACTATAAAAAGCTAGGTTTAGTATAAGTTATATTTTTGTAAGTTTTGCGTCTTTACAGAGTTGAGAATTGTTGACAAAAAACTATTTTAGCAAACTCATAAAGCTATATAATTACTTAAAGAACCAAAGAGCATTTTTGCTGTTGAGGAATGATTTTTTCTTCAATTAAAGCAATGCAAATGGCAGCAAATTTCCCATAACCACAGCTGTACAAACCCTGTTGGATTATATCTAGGAAATTTTCGGTTTGAGATTAAATATTTCTGGTTAATGTCCCCACAGGAAAAATCCAGAACTAATCCATCCTGCTTGCACCAAAAACCGGGTTGATAAATGCAATTTTAGGGTTTGTGAGTTTAGCTATTCCCAATAAACCCGGTTTCTGTTAAATATCAAAAATTGGCTGACTTACACTTGCTGACTCAATGACACCTATTAATCCTCTGTGGCTACCTGCACCGACAGATTTGACTTTGTTGCAGGATAATGTACATATCTGGAAAATTAACCTTGATATCGCGGAAGTAGAATTGCAAAATTTGCGTCAAACTCTTTCCGAAGATGAACAACATCGTGCTGATAGATTTTATCAGAAACAGCACCGACATCGTTTTACTGCTGGTAGGGGTATTTTACGAACGATATTAAGTCGTTATTTAGGGATTGAACCCCACCAGGTAATTTTTGAGTATGAACCCTTGGGAAAGCCAAAATTAGCGGATTCATTGAACGCGAGTAAATTGTGTTTTAATTTATCTCATTCTCAAGATTTAGCTTTGTGTGCAGTGAGTTGCGATCGCACGGTCGGTATAGACTTAGAATATATCCGTCCGATGTCTACTCTTCTTTCTCTTGCAAAACAATTTTTTGCTGTTTCCGAATATGCGGTAATTGAGTCTTTAGCACCCCCACGACAACGGGAAATGTTTTATCGCTATTGGACTTGTAAGGAAGCTTATTTAAAAGCTACTGGTGTGGGATTATCTCAATTACGAGAAATAGAGGTTTGTCTCAGTGCTACAGAACCCGCGAGATTGACAACAGATTCGGAATGGAGTTTGTTGGAAATAGCACCTGAAGAAAATTTTGCAGCTGCGATTGCTGTTCAGGGTTTTGGTTTTCAGTTACAGTACTGGCAATATTAATTGTCATAAATCAAAGATACAATTTTGTAGTTCTACTGCAGCAGAACTACAATCATTTTTTATGGGTTTATATATATGAATCCGGTTTGATTTGTAAAATGACTTGTGAAGGTAGGGAAGAGGAAAGAGGGAAGAGGGAATAGGGAAGAGGGAATAGGGAAGAGGGAATAGGGAATAGGGAATAGGGAATAGGGAATAGAAAGTATAATGAGATTTTTCCAAAAATCAAATAGGAACCCTATAGATAAAAAAAGATAGGAAATATATCCTATCGTTTTATTTACCCTTCTATTTATCCTTCTATTTACCCTTTTATTTTACCCTTCTATCAGAACCAAGATGTAGAGACGTAATATATTACGTCTCTACAATCCTAAGCAAAAGTTAAAAACCCATTTTGCATCAAGAAAGCGGAGTAAGTCATTAACAATTGAGAATCTAAAGGAGGACAAACAATACCACTACCAGCTAATGCATTTACTGTCGCTTCACAGCTAATTTTAGGTCTTCTTGATTGTAAATATAAATCGGGAATGGTGATTTGTTCATCTGACCATCTCTCTAATAAGAAAGGACGCAATGTATATAAGGGGTTGTCTTGAGAAGACAAGTTATTAATTAATTTTTCTTGCCATTGTTCATAGGGAATCATTTCAATGGGAAAACCCACAGAACTAATCCATTCTACTAATTGTTTTAGGGGAACAGGTTCGGGGTGTTGTAAATGAAAAGCTTTACCTAAAGATTCCTCTTGTCTTGATAGATAAACAATGGCTTTGCTGACATAATCAACGGGGGAAGCATCCAACATATAATCTACATCAGGGAAGCATCCCATTTGGATACAACCTTTAATTACCAGATTAATAAAATCATCGGTATTACAAATACCAGTTCTGCTATCTCCGGAGATTAAAGGAGGTCGATGAATGGTAATCGGAATTCCTCTTTGTGCAGCAACTTTCACTAGTTGTTCTGCTACCCATTTTGTTTGGGAATAACCGAGAAAAATACCTTGCCAATTATCAAAATTATCATCTTCTTTGACTAGCTTACCTGCATAATCAGGAGACTCAAATACAGCAACGCTAGATACATAATGTACTGGCTTGAGTTTAAATAAACTAGCCATGCGTAAAACTTCTTGAGTTCCTAACACATTGGGAGATTTTAAAGCTTGATATGGATAAACATAATTCAGCATTGCACCACTATGATAAATGCTGTCGATATTCGCTGCCAGCATTTCAAAACCTTCGGTGCTGATACCTAATTTTGGTTGAGATAAATCGCCAATTACGGGGATAATTCGGGGACTTAATTGTTCATCCCAAAGAGCATATTGTTCGAGGTTTTGTTTGAGTTTTAATTTACCTGCTTCAAAATTTGCAGCGCGTACTAAGCAATAAATATCGGCATTAGTTTGTTGCAGGATTTCATGGAGTAAAAATGCTCCTAAATAACCAGTTCCACCGGTGAGGAAAATGTTATCAGGTCGGGGGTTAAATTTGAAAGATGTGGAGACGGGACGAATAAATGGATCGAGTACTACTTCTGCACCTAAATCTACATTTACATGGTTAACAGGAGTAGAATTTGTGGGATTGACAGCACCTGAATTTAATTCTTCTGATTCCTCTGCTAAACGCTGGGAAAGGGATTCAATATCAGGGTAATGCCATAATATTGTAGGAGCAATTTGAAATCCCAACATTTTCTCGGTTTTGGTAACCAAAACCATGGCTTTGGTGGAATCTAAACCGTAACTTTCTAAAGCTTGTTGGGTATCTATTTCTGCTGTGTCAACTTTTAAGGCTTCTGCGAGATTAGATACGAGCCATTCTTGAATTTCTGTGGCGGTAAAAATTTGTTTTGAAACCATCATGTTACACCTCTAATGTAGATTTTTCTGGGTAATAGTGACTGTATGCGTGAGGAATTTGTAGTCCTTGCATTTTCAAGTTTTGAATGCGTAATAAATAAGCGGCTCCCATCATAATATGGTTAGCTACATCTGCAACGCGGCGATTATTTGGCTCGGATAAATAAGAACCTTTTACCCAATCATTAAAACCACCCATAGCAGGACCACACCAAATTTGATAATCAACTTCTCGACCTTTTTCTCCTGTACTAGACCACCGGGAGGATAATCCTAAATACCAGCGAAAAATTAAAGCCATTTTCAGCTTAGGATTGTTTAATGCTTTCCCCAATTTTTGGGGATTTTTTTGAGATAAATATTCTGCTGTTGTTTCCCAAACTTCATCCAGACTTTTGCGGAAAATTTGTTTCTCTAATTTCTGTTTTTCGGGAGTGGGAATTTCATCAATTGAGTTGTAATTACGGTAAATTTCGTAGAGTTTTTGCGCTCTTAATGGGAACATTGTTCCTCGTTTTAGGACTTGTAATTTAACTCCCATTTCAAACATATCTGCTGCGGGAGCCATCATTACATCAGCCATTCCTGCTTGTGCTAATAATCTCTTTGTATATTCAGAAGTTCCGGCTTCAATACAGGATTGATTAATAGAACCAGTTACCACATAAGCAGCACCCATCATAAACCCAGCAAGAGCAGATTCTGGTGTAGCAATTCCTCCTGCTACGCCAATTCTAATAGGTTTTTCGTAATTGTATTGTGCTTGAATTTCGTCCCTTAAAGCAATCATTGAAGGGAGTAAACATACTAAGGGACGATTATCTGTATGACCTCCAGAATCGGCTTCTACGGTAATATCATCAGCGAGGGGTACTTTGGAGGCTAAATTTGCTTGGAGTTCGGTAATTAAGCCTTGTGCAACCAATTCTTTGAGGATTTTTGTGGGTGCTGGTTGCATAAATTTGGTCGCTACTTCTCGGCGAGAAATTTTAGCGATCACTTTATTTTTGATTTGAATTTGATTAGCAGAATTGACGCTTAATCCAGCCGCACGGTAATAAATTATGTTGGGAGTTAGGTCGAGAAATGCTGAAGCTTCTACGGTGTGGACTCCATATTTGAGATATAAATCAATTGCACTGTGTTCAATTTTAGGTTCGTTGGGACTGTGGATTAAATTAAAAGCGTAGGGACCAAATGGTAAGGCTTGTTGAATGCGATTGATAGCTGTTTCTAAGCGTTCTGGAGGTAATCCTCCGGCTCCAAATGAACCTAAAATTTTCTCTTTTCCTAGAGCGATAATCATTTCTGAGGAAGCAATTCCCCCAGCCATTGCTCCGGTTGTATAAGCGTATTTGAGGTTATGAAATGAAAGGAAGTCGGGGTCACCTAATTGTTGAATGGAGATGGGTGGAATTGTTGTGAGTAGTTCTATTTTTTCTGGGTTAATGTTGTTGTTAGGAGATAGATAACCTTCGTTGGTAATACCAATTTTTCCGTCTACTCTGAGGATGTGACAAGGTTGGTTTAAGTTATTTAGTTTTTCTTTGATGATTCTTGGGTGAAAGGATATGGAGTCTAAAGAACCTTTCCATGTGTGATTAGTTCTAAAGGTGGAGGTAGAAAAGGTCAGATTGTTATTAAGTACCGCATCGACTGTTTTCACGGTAATTTCCCCTCGATTTGAAATAATGTGTTTGGAGTGATATTTTGCACCATTTTCAACAACCATTGAGAAACTGGGTTTATCAAGGAAAAATTAGGGTTTTCACAGATAAATATTGCCAATAAACCCAGTTTTTGACTCAGGTGCAAGATGTGTTTGGAAGGAGTTTGTTTCACGCATTAGACGCATTAAACGGGTAGTGACTTCACTCGCTACCTTCCGGGAACCTCTAAGGAGAAACGCGAGAAGCAAGTTACGTAGAGTAGATGCAAAGAAGAAGAGAAGAAGACAAGAAGAGAACAAGAGAGAGTTTGGAAATTCTTAGGTATATTGATGGGATGGGAAGCAGAGATATTGATGTGTTTTTGTGGTTAGTTTTGGAGTTGATGTCAGAGACTATTTATAAAGTAAATATTAGGATTATGTTGGAGAAACCGAGTTTTTTGTCGGTATTGTATCTAAGTTGTACTTAATTGATGAAAAACCCGGTTTCTTAGGTTTTAACATTCACTTTATAAATTACCTCTCCTCTCAGTTAAAGAACCCAATTACCCATTACCAATTACCCATTACCAATTACCCATTACCAATTACCCATTACCAATTACCTCTTTTTAAGTAAATTTTCTGCGCAAATCATTTGTAGTTGGATAATTTGGCTGAGTTGTTTGCTGAATTCTTGTCGGGATTTTAAGAAGCTGTTGTGGGTTTGATGGAGGATAGAATTATTGGTGTTTATTTGTTGGTAGTGGGAATGTTGGGAATGAGATGGAATAGTTGATTTGGTTATTGGAGAATTCTTCTGTAATTGTGATGGTTTTTGTGAGTTTAAACTGTTGTCAATGATATTTTGCATGGGAATTTTTTCTGACTGAGTTTGGGAGGGTAAACTGTTGTGAAATTTTTGGTTTGGAGGAGTTTTGGTAGGAGAATGAGGGGGTAGTTTGTGGGAGAGGTTTTGGAAGAGTTTTTTGTTTTCTGCTGTCAAAATTTGTGCGGTGAAACTTTTACCTCCTAAGGTGACTTTTTTGTAAGCAAGTTTGGATTTTTTGGCTGTTTCTGTCACCTGGTTATACAAGGGTGATAAGTCTAGGGATACTTGATGACTGACGAGTTTTGCTAGTGCTTTAATTAAGGATGAATGGTCGTCTAAACCGCGACGGTTGAGGGAAATGGTAATATGTTCTTTATCTTGGAGAATTTTATCTATCCAGCGAGAACATACGTTACCAGCACCTGTTTCGATAAAGATTTTTGCACCATCTGTATACACTTGATTTACTAATTTGGGAAAGTCTAGGGGTTGACACAAACATTTAGCGATACTGTTAGCAATATCCTGACTTTCTAGTTTAATGGGACGATATTCAGAGGCAGAATATAATATAGTATCTGGTAATTTGGGTTGCATTTCTAAGGTATTGACTCTCGCTATCTCCCCGTACTCTGATTGCATTGCTGGACAGTGGATCACATGGTCGAAGGGTGCGCGAATTGCGTTACAACCTAGTTTGGCAATTACCTGTTCGCAAGCTTTTGGTTCCCCTGCAATTACTACTTCTTCGGGAGTGTTAATCTGAGTTAAAAAGACGCGAGTCTCGTTTTTGATAGATTCTCTAACTTGTTCTGGTCTCGCTATTAAGACGTAGTTACCCCAGTCTACAGACGAGGTTTGCCAATATTCTCCTACAGCGTTTTTCGCACCAGACAGTCTATCAGCGAAGAGGGGAGAAGAATGTAAGGAGAGAATCCCTTGACTAAAGTTATCCCACACTCCCGATGCAGACATCATGCTGGTTTCACCTAAACTATATCCAAAAACACGTTTTGGCTTGACTTGGAATTTGTCTCGCATAATCTGGGTGATGAATCTGGTAAATAGCATGTCTACGTCAAAGACTGCTAGGGAATCATCGAGGAATTGCTTTTCTAGGGTTTCTAGTTGTCTGGTGGATGGTTTATTTAAGGTTCTGGGAAATACTTTTTTGGAAATGTCTGCAACTAGGTGGTGTAAGCTTTTAATAGCGATGTCGTCGTGAATTTCGGGGAACAGACGGAACAGTTGACGTCCGATGTTCAGGTAAGAGTTAACTGCTGCTGGATATACATAAGCGACTTCTCCGCGTTTACCCAAAGGTTTAGCAGTAAAATAACTACCCAAGGGTGTTTGCCAGTCTTCCCCAGAATCAAAGGCTTTATTTATCCCTTTCCTTGCTGATTCAACTTCTCTGGTGAATTCCTTCTGGTTGTGTGCCAGAATCGCTAAAGTATAATTCGCTGCGGTACCTTGTTTAAAAGTTGTGAAAGTCTGGTTTGCAACTTGCGCTAGGGGAATACCACTGTTGATACTATTTTCTAACTCATCCAGTTGTGCGAGTAAATTTGTGCGATCGCTCGCTGCGATGGGAAATAGGTAAAATGGTATTTGTTGCAAGAATCTGCTGTTGGGTTCTGGTTGTGTGGGTTCTGACGATAGGATTAAATGTGCGTAGCTACCATCCATCCCCATACCGTTGATAGCAGCGATTCTTTTTGTAGTTTCTTTGTTGAGAAACCAAGGACGAGATTCGGTAGCTACATAGAAGGGACTATTTAACCAAGTTTGTTGATTTTTGACACCACTCCATTTGGGAGTTCCGGGAATATATTTATAGTAAAGACAGAGTGCAGTTTTAATTAAACTGGCAATTCCGGAAGCTACATAGGTATGTCCAATATTAGCTTTAACGCTACCAATGGCACAGTTTAAACCTTCTGTATTTCCTGGATAAGCTTGCAGCAAACCTTTGATTTCTGCTTCGTCTTCTTCAGGGATACCGCTTCCAAAAACTTCTAAATAATTAACATCTTGGGATTTGATATCCGCCATTAATAATGCTTGTTGGCAAACTTGGTTTACCATTGCTGCATCGGGTGAAACTAAGTTAGTTGTTAATGCATTTTTACTTGCTTGTTGTGCGAAACTAATGGCATCAATTACAGCATATATTCGCTGATTATCTTTGATAGCCTTTTCATGGCTTTTTAAAACTACTGCACCTGCACCTTCCCCAACTATCCAACCATTGGCTTTTTGGTCATAGGAAAGAGTATTCACACCTTGATTAACAGATGCAATTTGATTACGTAAGAGTACATTCTCTATCCCACCACCTAAATCTACAGCACCTACTAGTACTGCATCAGCTTCCCCTGTAGTTAGTAGATGTTGGGCAATTTCCAAAACCTTGAAAGTAGAATTTTCGCCAGCAGATACACTAAAAACTGGTGCAGAAAAATCCCAGAGTGAAGAAATCCGACTCGCCATAATATTGGCTATGTAACTGACAAATTCACTACTATCTACAGGATTATGTATTCCATCCTTAACAATGGTTTCTAACTGGGTAACTTTATCAGATGGTAGAGAAATTTCTCCCGCAATTAATCCTTCCTTGACTTGCCATTCTGTATTCCAACGTTGTTGAATCTGATGGACAGAAAGTTCGGTGTCATTAGCAATTAAAACCGCAACATTACTTCCTGGTTCAATTCCCGCATCTTTTAAAGCACGTTCAGCAACTTTCAGCATCAACAACTGTTGCTGATTTAGCTTTTCTAACTCATTGGGAGGAATTTTACTAGCAATAGTATCAATTTCAAACTCTTTAATATATCCCCCCAGAGGTGCTTTACCTTCCAGAAAACCATATTTTTTAAGTAAATCTTCTTGGGTTTCTACCCCATGCCATCTTTTTTCAGGCAAAGGTATAAAATGCTGCTGATTTTTATAAATACTACCTTCAAAAGCATCTAAACCATCACACTCACCAAAGAATGCATCCATACCCACAATTGCAACTTTAGCGGGTTTCAGTGGTTCCGATGGTTGAATAGGTTCTGTAGTACTTCCCTCTTCCAAAATCATGTGTGCGTTAGTTCCACCCAAACCAAAAGCACTGATAGCAGCACGTTTCAACGGGGAATTATTTACCCATTGGGTATGACTCCTAACAATACGCTGTGGTGAAATTACATTATCTTCACTACCAAAAGGATTAGTAATATTGATAGTCCCGGGGATGACACCCTTAGACATACTCAATAATACCTTCATCAGACTCACAGAACCCGCAGCAGTCAGCAAATGACCGACATTAGACTTTACCGAACCAACTAAAGGTGAGGCTTGATGCTTACCAAAAAAGGTTTCTATAGAGTTAAACTCAGTATTATCTCCCAACAAAGTACCAGTAGCATGACACTCCAGATAATCGATTTGTTGGGGACTGATTTCAGCCTCTTGATAAGCGCGTTCAAAAGCCAGAGTTTGTCCCTTAGAATTAGGACTAAGCAGGTGTTTACCCTTACCATCGTTGGAAAGTCCATTACCGCAGATAGTACCATAAATGCGATCGCCATCTCGAACTGCATCACTATAGCGTTTGAGGACAAACATACCTGCTCCCTCAGCGGTGAGCATTCCTCGTGATAATCTATCTAGAGGACGACTAATGTCGTTGTCTTCTGGATAGCCTTGGATACCAGAAAACAGCATCCTGATAAATAAGGGATCTGCGCAGCTTATACCTCCAGCCAACATTAAATCAGTTTTGTGTGTCCACAGGTAGTGGGAAGCCAGTCGTATTGTATATTGGGGAGATGAGCAAGCTGCATCGATGCAAAAATGGGTACTTGAGAGGGAAAAAGCCTGAGCAATCATGGCTGCTGGCATTCCCGATATCATAGCATTATAGATTGAGGCTGTATCGGGTAAAGTAGGAGGTAAGTCAAAGTCTGGTTGTTGTAATAGTTCTCGAATTGCAGGTGTGAGGACTTGTTGATAAATTGGTGCGAATAATTGGTTGGAGGATTTGGTAGGTAGGGAAAGGGTACCTAATATGACTCCACATTTGGTTAGGATGGATGGGTTTTGCAGGTAACCGCTATCCTGTAATGCTTGTTTAGCAGTGTATAAAGACCATTTAAAGGTGTTATCGAGTTTATCCAGGAATTCCCCAGGTAGGTTGTATTCGTTGGGGTTAAATTGGAAGTCGCGGATAAACCCACCCCGGAGGGAATAAATTTTGTCGGGTTTCCCTTTAGTTGAATCATAAAATATTTGGGGATTTACTCCTAGTTCTTGGACAGTTATAGATGATGTGGAGTCTTTTTGTTGGATGAGGTTTTGCCAAAATTCTTCTGGTGTTTTAGCGTCGGGGAAGAGACATGATAATCCGATGATTGCTATTTTTTCCATTGTTTATTACCTTATTAATTTAACCCGTACTTCTAACCTGTTTAGATTGCACTCTTGCGTTATTGTTTGCGTCTAATATGTAAGATAAGAAAAAAATAACCGCAAAGACGCAAAGTACGCGAAGGAAGAGAAAGAAGAGAATATCTGTTTGCTTTTTATGATTTTGGTTGCATAAGTTTAGCGGGAAAAATTATGCCTTTAGCGTCTAGGAGACGGGAGTATAGTTTACCGTTTTCATCGTGAATGAAGAAGTCTGCTGTGACTCCTGTTGTGGTTTTGTTTTTGACTTCGCAGGAAACGTAAAAGGATGTGTTGCTGGGGGTTTTTGCAAACTGTTCGTATGTTGTTAGTTGTCCGGGAAGACAAATTTCTTGGTGGAAGTGACATAACCAAATCCATAAACCGTGGGTGCTTAAGTCTGTGGTAAAACCATTTACCCAATATGCAGGAAATTGTCCTTGTTTTTGTCTACTAATTTCTTCCCAGAAGCATTCGGTGGTGATTTTTTCGGAACTAATGTTTATGACTCTTTTAATTTGTTGGAAGGATGAACCATGAAAGAGTGCGGTGTTTCCTGTTTGATAAAAGTCTTTACCTGTGGTGGTGATGATGTTGTCTGTTGTGAGATTTAGTCTTTCGTAGGTGGGTGCGGGGGGAATGTCTCGTAGGAGTTTGACATTAGCACTAAAGTGATAAATGGTTTTGCCATCGGGGGTTTTACTGGAGATTTTACCTTGGAAGTTAACTTCGTAATTTTCGGAGTTTTTGGAAGTTTCTTGTAAGTCGAGAAAGTATTCTTTGGCGAGGGTTTCGTTAAAGGTAATTCCTTTTAAAACCCGGAAGTCTGTACAACTGAATGCTTTATAACCTGGATATAATTTTTCACAGGTATCGGAAATCCAAGAAACGGCACAGGTAGCAGGTAAAACGGGATTTCCAGCGATAACATGGTCTAGTAAAAAGGGATTATCTGCTAATGTTAATTGACGACGAATACGATAACTGTGCAATTCCGGTTTTATGGATACTGCGGGGGGAATGGTGGGACTACCAATTACTAGTTGAGTGGTGTCATGATAAGCAGGATGTAACTCATTAACTAACATTTTGGTTCCCGCTTCGATGGGAATAATATCAATCCCTCGTTTCGCAAATTCTTTTTTCAATTGTGGTGTTACCATCCCACTATCCCAAGCACCCCAATTGATAGCCACAACGTGACAGTTAGGATATTTAGATTTAAATAAATGGGCAGATTTATTGAGAATTTCGTTAGCAAGAGCGTAATCTGATTGTCCTATATTGCCGTAAAAGCCAGTGACGGAAGAATATAAAACAAAATGTTCAAGATTATTGGGATTAATGCAAGATAAAATATTTTCCAATCCCTTAACTTTAGCAGCATAAACCTTTTCAAAATCCTGTTCTGTTTTCTTCTCAATTAATTTATCTGCTAAATTACCCGCACCGTGAATTATTCCTGTAACTTCACCCATCTTTTCCACAGCAGCAGCAATTTTTTGATGTACAGCTAACGCATCTGTAACATCAACACTCACATATTCTGCTTCCCCACCAGCTTGTTGAATTGCTGATAGTGTTTGTCTAATTTCTCGACTGGATGCAATTTGATTATAAATCTTTTGCACTTTCATGGGTGTCGGTTTCTCTCCTTGGGAGATTAAACTTTCCATGATGCGTTTTTTTAATGTTGCTTCTTCAAAACAATCCTCTGCAAAATCCGGTTCTTTGGTCAAAATTTCTGAACGTCCAAGTAAAATAAATTTGCAAGGATATTGTTGTGCTAATTCAACAGTACATTTAGCAGTAATCCCCTTTGCACCACCACTAACTATAAACACAGAAGAGGGACGAATTTTAGTTTGTACAGTCATATTTTCTCCTATTATGTATTCATGAAGCGGAATCTATATTTGTGTCTTAGTGTCTACGGTGCAGGTATGATGTCAAGCATTGTCGTAGACTAGCGCAAAGTGTTATGTATTTTAATCTTAGACATCTTGCAAAACTCGGGAACTCTTAACAGAGAACAATGGACAAAAATTGAACAAAATACTATCAGAAAAATAATGAGAGAATAAGTCTAGGAATCCGGTTTGATTTTTGAAAATCAAATAGTAATCCTATATTTTCTTTGTGAAAATCATGGCGATATTCATGTGAATGAGATAATTTTGCTGGTTGTTATTCTTCTTGGGAGATGATGATTTAAGCAGAAGTAGAGCGATAATTATAAATCCCATAATTACGGCAATAATAATTGAAGTTGGGATAGTATCTGTGAGGGGTGCGTTTTCATCTAAAAGTCGAATATCTCCCAAGTCATTCTTATCAGGTGATAGCCTTATGGAAGATTCATAAATTCTATAGCCATCAGCTTCAATGGTAAGGGTTCCTTGAATGCTGCTTCTTTCTCTATAATTAACTGTAAATCGATAAATTCCCTCTAAATCTGTGTAGGTGACAATTGGGGTAGCATCATTAAGAGTTAAAGTAATTTTAGCTCTACTTATGGGAGCTTGTCTGTATTGATCGATAACTCGACCAATATAATTTACTTGTGGATTCCTGGTCATGTTTTCATATTTAGTTAGAAGAGATAATTAGTTATAAGTGAGGAGTTATGAGTTATGAATGATGAGTGTATGTCAGAGACATTCGGTGTAGGGTGGAGTTAGAAATTATCAATACTGAGTGTACTTCAAAGACGTTCGGTGTAGGGTGGATTTATAAGTTATGAATGATGAATTATCAGTCCTTATTCTTAACTTTTAACTCCTAATTCCTGGGCGCAAGCATTGCGCCCCTACTAATTCCTGGGCGCAAGCATTGCGCCCCTACTAACTTTTGATTTTTTACCTGTTTGTTGTCGCTTTTAAGGTAACTCTTCCTTGGGAACCGTAAGCAATTTCAGTCAAGTAATGATTGGGGTCGTGAAGTTCTGCTAAAATATGTTGTGCTGATGTTTCGGGATTAATTTCTGGACTAATGTCAATGGCTCGACAAAAGACTTTTGACCATTCCCAAATCAAGGTTTTAGTTAATCCGAAAAGTCCAGCACCAATTGCACCAAAATTACCTTGATGTTGTAATCCAAATGCTCCATCTAACCTCGCTACGGTGCAAAAACAACTACGTCCATTTGCTGCTTGATTTAGGGTTGCTTTCAGATGTTTAGCCATGAAGAAGATGTGTTTAACAATGGCTTTTTCTGCTGGTAAGAAAGCAATTGGATTCTCATTACCTGTAAATACCGGATGGAGATGGATAAATGCACCGATGGAACCGTAATTTGTGGTAATTAGATTTAGTTGTTGTTGTAGGTGTTCTTCACTCAAATCTTCGAGGGTGACGCGATGAACTCCTGGAGGAAGGGGAGATTGATGAGGAACTAAGGATGAAGGGAAGTTTAAAACTACTAGTTTCCATCCTCGTTCCCTTAATGATTCTGCAAGTTTAGAGGTGGTGAGGGAACCATCGTCGGTAATTAATCCGATGTGTCCCTCTGGTAAAGAAATTTCCCAAAAGTCTGGTGGTGGAAGAACTTCTAGTTTTGCGGGAAGTCGTTTGACGTTATCAATTACTTCCCTGGGGTGACTAATTCTTTCATGGTGTGGCTTTTTTTTTTCACCCCCAGCTAACTTCTGGAGATACTCGACTATTTGATTAATGGTACGTAGTTCTCCTAATTCTTCCACGTTATCAGGTTTGGGTAAGTCGGGATACATCTCTTGTAATGCACCCATGATTTCTACCCGCTTGATAGAATCAATCCCCAAATCTGCTTCCATGTCCATGTCGAGTTCTAACATCTCGACGGGATAACCTGTTTTCTCGCTGGTAATGGCTAGGAGATTCTCAGCCAGATTAGTTAAATCTATACTTACACCAGTTGCGGATTCCGTTTCTGGATTAACCGCTACAGGTTCGCTGACAGAAACTTCCGGTTGAATTTCTGGTGTTGGTTCGGGGGTAGCAACCGTCTCAACCACAGTACTTGTTTCAACTTGAGGAGTAGCTACTTCCACCGAGGATTTCTTCGCTACCAAAGATTGCAAATATTCTACCGTCTGATTGATAGTACGCAATTCCCCTAATTCTTCTACATTATCAGGCTTGGGTAAGTCGGGATACATTTCTTGTAATGCACCCATAATTTCTACCCGCTTGATAGAATCAATCCCCAAATCTGCTTCCATATCCATGTCGAGTTCCAGCATCTCCACAGGATACCCAGTTTTCTCGCTGGTGATGGCTAAAAGATTATCAGCCAAATTGCTTAAATCAACTGCGACTGCGGGAGTTGTTGCAGGTTCGCTGACAACAGGTGCAGAAATTTCCACCACTGGTTCGGGTTCCACTTCCACCACCTTATCCATCAATGCAGTAGTGCCATTTTTAACCACAGGCTTTGATTCCGTTTCCCAGAAATTAGCGGTGGGAGGTACAGGACTCTCTTCTTTTACTGGTTGTGGTTGGGGTTCCCAGAACTTAGCAGTGGGAGGTACGGGACTTTCTTCCTTTACTGCTTCTACCTCTAGAAGTGGTGGTAACTCTTTGGTAGGAAATACGCCATTTTCAGGAATAGTAACATCAGTAGAAACCACAGGCTGACTTGTCTTTTCTGCACCAACCAACCGTCCATACTCCTGCTGAATCAGTTGGAAGAAATTCTTAGTATATTCTACCTGCTCATGAAGATATTGCTCATGGATACGCAGAGTATCACCCTGTTGGGAATGAAACTGCATCATGCTACGCTCTAAACTAGACATGATTTGCGCTGCATCCTCAGAACCTTTACCTTCCGCAAACAAAACATTTTGCTGCTGCATCAATTGGAAGAAAGTTCTTGCATATTCCACCTGATGGTTGAGGTAGTTTCCGTGAACCTCTAAATTCTGACTTTGATTTTCTTGGAACTGCGTCAGAACGTACTCTAAACTAGCTAATACCTGCTGGTAATTCACGAACTTGTCTTGACTTTCCATAGTCTGGTGTAGGGGAGTGGAGAGATTGGGAGTGAGGGAAGTGTGGAGAGTGTGGGGAGTGTGGGGAGTGGGGGAAGAAGAGGTGACTTTATGGGTTAAATCGGTAATCTTCAGTTTTGATTTATATGCCTTAGAAGTACCATTTTTACCATTTTGCAGATTTGCACTCTCACCTTCTTCTCTCTGTTCTCCAGAAAATTCTTTCTTTGTGTTCTTCGTGTCTGTGTGGTTAATTACCTCTTCCTGACTAACTTCCGCAACCGACCCAACCTTTACCTGATACCCATTCTGCAAAGCTTCCGCAAACGCTTTTTTAGTCTTATCAGACACAAAATTGCTACCATTTAACTGGAAACTCAACCCCTTCTTATCCTTCTTCTTCACCCCAGGTACAACCTGATAAGGATCGAGATTCTGCAAAGACATCCCAGCAACCCGCAACTGAACCACCCCTTCCCGCAAACACCGATCACTATCTTTTTGAGGAGTCGGATTCAAAGCTACCGCTAAATGGGGACGATCGCCTAAAATATCCTTAACCAAGTTCGTCAAAACCTTCCTCGGACCAAATTCGACGAAACAGTAACCACCAGCACCGTAGATATTTTCAATCTCTTGCTTAAACAGTACCGAATTAGACAGGTGAGTCTCCAACAACTTCTGAATTGCTGTTGTTTCCCGGGGATACTCCTTACCTGTGACATTGGTATAAACAGGAACCTTAGGAGATTGGAACTGAACACTCTTAATGGCGATCGCAAAAGACTTCTGAGCAAAAGCAATTAGGGGTGTGTGGAAAGCAGAAGCCACAGGTAATAATACCGCTGCACATCCTTGTTCCTCCAATACCCGCTGCACCTTCTTAATTTCCGGTGTCGGACCTGCTAAAACTACCTGACGAGGGGAATTAAGATTAGCGATCGCCACCTGGGGGAAATTATGAAGTATAGATTCTATCTTACTTAGCTCTGATTTCACCGCCAACATTGCCCCCGTATCGTAATGGGGGTCTTTGGGAGCCGCCATTGCTTTACCCCGGGATTTAACTAGGAAACAGTAGTCTTCTTCACTCAGTACCCCTGCTGCCCAGAGAGCGGTAACTTCCCCAAAACTGTGTCCAGCCACAAAATCGGCATTAAATCCTGCCTGTTTGAGGATATTATACATCCCCGCGCTTAACATTCCGATGGCGGGCTGAGCATATTGCGTCCGTTGCAAGGCATCAATTTGCTCTTTCTTTTCTGCTTCATCAAATACCGCAGGGGGAAAGACAACTTCTGAAACCGACTTTAAGTTATCTTTGAGCAGCAAACTGTCCATACAGCCATACATCCGCCGCATTTCGGGGAAATTCATCACAATTTCCCGTCCCATTTCCAAATATTGGGAACCTTGTCCGGAGAATAAAGCGACTACTTTACCACTCAACTCCATCCCCGCAGCGCGGTAGTAAATTCCTTGGGGATGTTCCCAAGCTGGTGCTGAGGCTTTGTTTTTCAACAAGTCCACAGTCATTTGCAAGAATTTACAAGCTTGGGTGCGAGAATCAGATACAAAGCCCACTCTCGCCGCATTTTGAGGAATTTCCCCAGATTTACAGGCTTCCAGGAGATTGAGATAATGTTGCTCTCCCTCTTGGGATTGCAAATTGCTTAAAGTTTCTTGACACTTCTCCAGTAACTGGGTGGGAGTATCAGCAAACAGCAACACTTCCGAAGGGGTATTGTGCAAGCGATAAGGTTGATGATGTTCCCCTTGGTACTCTTCCAACACCACATGGTAATTAGTACCCCCAAAGCCAAAGGAACTCACCCCTGCACGTCTGGGTGCTTCTCCCTCTGCACGAATCCAAGGACGAGTTTGGGTATTGAGGTAGAAGGGGGAATTTTCGATATTTAATTTGGGGTTGGGTTGAGTAATGTTAATGGTTGGTGGTAATATCTTATGGTGCAATGCCAACGCCGTTTTGATCAAACTAGCGGCACCTGCTGCAGCTTTGGTGTGCCCTATTTGGGATTTAACAGTTCCCAAGGCGATTTGTTGTAATTTAGGGTTGTGTTGCCCAAAAAACTGCCGTAGGGAACCGAATTCCGTCGGATCTCCTGCCATGGTTCCCGTACCATGTGCCTCAATTAGGGTAACAGTTTCCGGGGCAATTCCTGCATCTTCGTAAGCGCGATGTAAAGCATTAACTTGCCCTTCTTTGCGGGGAGCATAAATACTCTTATAACGTCCATCGCTGGAAGTACCCATGCCTTTAATTACGGCATAGATTTTATCATTATCCCGCACCGCATCATCCAACCGCTTCAGCACCATCATCCCGATGCCTTCACCCAACATCATCCCGTCAGATTTAGCATCAAAAGCCTGCACCTTATCCCCAGGAGACACCGCAGGAGTTTTGCTGAAACTAATATAAGCGGTGATGGAATTATCAGTATCCACCCCACCTGTAAGCATCATATCACAACGATGCTCAACCAGTTCGCTAATTGCCATTTTTAAAGCTGCCAGAGAACTCGCACAAGCAGCGTCAACGGTGCAATTTATCCCTCCCAAATTAAAGCGGTTAGCAATTCTTCCGGAAATCACATTTGCTAACATTCCAGGGAAAGCATTTTCATCCCATTTCACATAAGCACTTTGGATTTTTTCAATGATTTTTTCTGCATCTGATTCAGATAAACCACTACTTAAAAGTGCCTTCTTCCAAACAGGATATTGCAACCGTGATGCTAGGGGAATCCCCAACTTTAAAGCCGCAGAACCTAAAATTACCCCCGCAGCTTCTCGATTAAACTCCTTACCTTCACCATAACCAGCATCTTCTAATGCTTCCTTAGCCACCACCAAACTTAAAAGTTGGGAAACATCAGTAACTTCTAAAATATTCGGGGGAATCCCAAACTCCATAGGATTAAAATCCACATGGGGAATAAATCCACCCCGCTTACAATAAGTTTTATCCTTTGGTGTTCTGGGATTAGGATCGTAGTAATCATCTACATTCCAATGGGTTTCTGGAATATCAGTAATACAGTCAATTTTATTAACAATATTTTGCCAATAATCCCTCAAAGTTCTGGCTTGAGGAAATATAGAAGCCATGCCAACAATGGCTATAGGAGTATATTGCAATTGCCTATTAATTTTGTGGACTGACAGAGATGGTTCCGACCTCATTTTCTTCTCCTCAATAAACCTAATTACAGCCTGTTCGCAATCGTCTATCTCCTCTGACAATTGTGCTAAGGCAGTATCAATCCAAGAAGCAGACATAGGATTAAATTTTGGTAATGTAAATTGCTAAATCGCAACAAATGAAAGTAGCTATCCTATCTGCGAACCCTCATCAAATTGCTATCAAAAATCTACCCAGGTTACACATACCATCATTCTTACAGGCATATAGGAAAGCATTTAGATAATACTCGACTCATGGGGTAGTAAGTCGATGACATTATTGCCACTGGAAAAATAATCTTGTAGCGCTAAAGCGGCTTCACCAGTGAACTCCATCCATTGATTTTGGTAGAGATTTGGGGAAATAGTTTCCCATTCTAATGATGGAACATTGGGATTTGCTATCAAAATAGAAACGCTTTTTTCTCCAGATATAGTTTGACAATCTAGCCTTACCGCAGCAACGTAGTTTGTGTTGATAACAACGTTCTGGATCTTGATAAATGCCATAGCCAGTTGCGACTTTCAAGATAATATAGTTTAGAAAATTGAGCCACGAAAGTTTGACAAATCCGTTACAGAACCAAAACATATAAATATCGGAATTAATCAAACAATTGAGCCACCCATGAAACTCTCGAATGGTGATAGCAACCAGGCTAGCGAGAATTTTTAATTTTGAATTTTAGATATTTAATTTGGGATTACATTCACAATCTAAAACTCAAAATTACAGGACTCAGTTAGAAACCTTGTCACTCATAAACATTTGAATTAATAAAAACACTAACACAAATAAGAGAGACATAAACATGTTTAATCGGCTTTTTCAGGAACAATTTTCAAATTTATTCGACACCAATTAGGACTTTTTGTTGTGAATAGTATAATTACAAACGAATATTTTTGCGTAAATATTTGTTGCTGGATAACGGCAAACATTAATTGTACCTTGAGGAACAGCTAATCAATTTATCGCTGTATCTTGATTAACTGATTAAATCAATACATACAACCCAGTAATGCTATTTTAGATGTTTTTCAGCAGAACATGATAATTAAGTGAGGAATTTGTGATTTTTTAAATTCACAAAAATGAACTATAATATTAGCAATTTATCTAATAGGTAAATATTCATCTTTCTAGAAAATTGCCTTGATATTGCTGATACTGTTTATTTTTGAATTTCTGCTATGAAATTAGTAGGGTGTGTTATTGCGAAGCATAACGCACCAAAATAATGGTGTTGGCTATCTATAAGATTAGTAGGGTGTGTTATTGCGTAGCGTGTTAGACACGTAAAGCCTACGGCATAGCTAAGCGCAAAGTGCACGCTCCGCGTTAACGTAGTTCCTCTGAAAGAGGCACGCTTACCGACGTTCGCGTAGCGTGTCGCGAAGCGACTCAGTCGTTCTCGTTCGCTGAAAGCGTTCCCGAAGGGTAGAGTAGTGGCTTCCCGTAGGGTAGCGCATCCCGCAGGGTAGCATAAAGCACTAAAATATAGCGATTTTCACTTGGGTCTAATACACCAGGGATGGATATCCCTGCCCATCCTAATTTCACCGATTCCCTTTGTATTGTACACCCTCCGGGAAGGCTACCCTACGGGAACACCTAACGGTGAACGCCTACAACCGAAAACCGCTATAATTTGATACGAGGCAGAGCCTCGTTGTATGCATTTCCAGGCTTAGCCTGGAAACGAGTTGCTGTTTCCTATTCCCTGTTCCCTGTTCCCCGTTCCCTGTTCCCTGTTTCCTATTCCCTGTTCCCCGTTCCCTGTTCCCTGTTCCCTATTCCCTATTCCTAAAAACATCAGGATGGCACTTTAGTAATTGCTGCTGCTGTTTGGGGTTGCCCTCCAGTCAACTTTTGCCAGCGGATGATACCACGACTAACAACCTCTGGGTTATCATCCCCAATAAAGCAAGTACGTCCCATTCTCTCACAAGCTACTATGATTTCACCATATCCCATAAATGGTGCAATGACAAAATTATTGGGATTAGTGTACAAATGTAGTAAATAGGTGACTATTCCCTCAACTCCATTGATATTAACTGGTGTTTGCGGCTTAGAGATTTCTTCATAGGAAAAAATTCCTACATAGATATCGCCAATTACCAATTCATAGCGAAAAGGCATAGCAGTCTGTCTACAAAACTGATAAATTCCCCCTTGGGTGCGCATTACAGCCACAACCCTAGCCTGAGAAACCAGGTAATCGTGATTCCATGTAGGTGATAAAGTGGCGATCGCTAATGCCGCATTTGAGGGTAGGAGGTTAATAAAATCCTTACCAGCGGTATCCCCACAATACACCAGATGCCTTTCTAGCATCCATTCCTTACCCTGTTCCATTTTTGGGAATTGAGGCACATTGTTGGCGATTTTTAGTGGGGGTTGGGTATGTTTGGAAGCTAACCTTGCTTCTTTTTGAGCGATCGCATTTTTCACAGCCAGCATTTGTAACTCTTTTTGCCTAGTTTTCGCTGCTTCTAAGATTTGACTTTGACGTTCGACTTCTTGTTGTTCTCCTTTGGCTTGAGCAAGTTCTAGAGCTTTTTGTGCTGACTCAGCCAAAGCGAGTTCTTTCTTACCAGTCCTTGCTATTTTTAATAATTCAGTAGTACTTTTAGCAATTACGGTTCCTTTAATCATTTCTTTAACTTCTGGGACAATACTTTTGGCAATTTGCTTTCCATGTTGCAAAGTGCGCTCAGAATATCCCACTTCTTTTGCTAAATCCAAAGTAGTCTTGGTTGGAGGTGAAAGCATTTCGCCACCTTGACGAGTATATTGATTATCCCCTGCTTTAGCTCTTTGTCCCATTTTGGTTAATAATTCATCCCTCTCTAGCCATAATTCAGCACGTTCAAGGGGTTCTAACTCATTACGGATGAGATTTTCGTCAATCTCCGCTAAACGAGCTTGTTGAGAATTTTGGTAATTTACTATATTGCACTCTATTACTTCTAACCCCAACAGCTTACAAGCGGTGAGACGGTGCAATCCTGCAATCAAATTGTGCTGTTTATCGATGGTGATTGGGTTTAATAAACCGTTGTTTTGAATCGATTCCATTAACTCAACTACCTTTTCATCCTTAATGGGACGACGGTTAGCACCAATGTGAATTTGTTCTATAGATACTTTAGGCATAATTTCTTATTATTGATTTTTGGCAGTCAAAATACTAAAAATGGGATATACCCAATATATTTCATCGGCAGAATTATCAATTTGAATTTTCTAATAAGTTTTGCTGAAGTTGCTTTACGCGGGATAAATACAATTTAGTTTGTAGCAAAATGAACAGAAACTTATTAATTATAAACGGCATAATTTAATGAATGAATGTCAAAATATATTTGTAGTTAAAGTTACATTTTAACAGCGCTGAATATGGGTCAATGTCTTGACAATATCTAAAGGTTTTACCATAATTAAAGAGGAAATTTTAAAAGTTTTGTCTTTATAGATCAGAGTAATTTGATAGTCCATAAAAACAGATATAATAAATATTATCTGTTATATCTGTGAAAATTAAAACAACCCTCTCAAAAAATGGGTTTTCCATCAACAAATTACCGGAATATTTGATACTTAAACAATACTTTTGAAATATCATCTCACGTGTTTTAGGTCTACAATGTTTTCTACTTGTTTTCTGCAGTTTATCTCCACGAACAAGTATATTTTCTCTGCACTATAAGAGGTTATTTATAAAGTAAACCTTAAGACCCAAAAAACCGGTTTTTTTTGAGGATAATTACGATGCGGATTCGATACTCCACCTATAGAAACCGGATTTCTCCCTACGCCCATAGACTTAATATTTACTTGATAAATGGTCTCTAAAAGTAAAGATAAACAGCACTAAAAATATAACAGCAATTAATTAGCTTAAGAGATTGTTGAGGTATAAAACTTACAGCATATTTTATATTTATGAAGTACAATCTGACGGGCAAGGATGCCCCGCAGTCGCTACAACTTTGGAAAAGCAACGCGCTGCTCTCCATCACACAATAGTTTTACAATTTATTTTTGTACCTCATTTACTTGCAAAATGTTATATGAGTAGTAAACTTTTGAATGGGTGACTTGCTCCCAGCGCTATATCTACTATTTTTCGTTGCAAAAAATGCAGTATTAGTAGAGAAAATCAAGTAGTTTTAATTAATAGAAATAGCCATTAAAGCTCTTTCTTGGTACAAGTAGAATTGGAATATAAATATGACATCAGAACAGCAAACCCAGACCTTTTTCAAACCTGTACGCTGGCGGATGATTGTTGCAGCTTCTGTAGTTGTAGTAGCTGGCTTAGTATCTTTTCATAGCTGCTCTAAAATAGACTCTCAAACACCAATTAAAGAAGCAAAAACTCAACCCACTACACCAGCGAGAGTAGCCATAACTGCTTTAGGCAGGATAGTACCTGAAGGCGAAGTTATTCAACTATCTGCTCCCAGTTCTTTGAGTGGTGTCAGAGTTGAAAAACTATTAGTAAAAGAAGGAGAAAAAGTCAAAGCCGGACAAGTCGTGGCTTGGTTACAAGGATATAGCAAAGCTACAGCAGCTTTGCAACAAGCAAAAGATAAAGTTAGAATTGGTCAGGCAAAATTAGCACAGGTAAAAGCTGGAGCTAAATCAGGAGATATTGAGGCACAAAAAGCCAATATTGCCCGTTTAGAGAGGCAATTAAGTGGAGAAATTTCCACCCAAAAAGCAGCCATTGCTCGCTTACAAGCTGAATTAGAGAATGCTCAAACAGAGAACAATCGCTATCAACAATTATACAAAGACGGTGCTATTTCTGCCTCTGCTGCTGATGCCAAAGAATTGCAAATGAAGAGCGTACAACAGCAGTTGAAACAAGCTGAAGCTAACCTTACAAGTACTAAGAATAATATTAAAGAACAACTCAAAGAAGCAAAAGCCAGACTAGGGAGTATCAAAGAAGTCCGTAGTGTAGATGTGGAGTTAGCAAAAGCAGAACTTAAAAGTGCCATGACTGCTGTTACCCAAGCAAAAGCCGAACGAGATTTAACCTATGTGACATCACCGATAGACGGCAAAGTTTTGAAAATTCACGCTAAAACTGGAGAAGTAATTGCTACCACAGGGATTGTAGAGATAGGTAAAACATCTCAAATGTATGCAATTGCCGAAGTTTATCAAACAGATATTGAGAAAGTACATGTAGGTCAAAAAGCGACCATTAGCAGCACAGCTTTTAGTGGTAAATTGCAAGGAACTGTCAGCGATATTGGTTTATTAGTTGATAGACAAAATATCTTAAGTATTAATCCGGGAGCAGATACTGACCGCAGAGTAATTCAGGTAAAAGTTCGTCTCGACAATCCAAAAGATAGTCAAAGGGTGGCAGGTTTAACCAATTTACAAGTAGATGTTGCCATCAAAATCTAACATTATTTGTTGTTGTTTGTGAATCTCAAAATCCACATTTGCACCTGCGTGAATCATGTTTTTTAAAACTCCCTTGGGATGGCTACAACTAGCCAGAAACAAAATTCGTTCTTTAGTTGCTGTAGCTGGTATTGCTTTTATTATCATTTTAATGTTTATGCAACTTGGGTTCCAAGATGCTCTATATTCTAGTGCTACCCAAGTGCATCGTAACTTAAGAGGGGATTTATTTTTAGTGAGTTCACAATATAAATCCTTGACAGCAATCCAAAGCTATTTTCGGACTCGTTTGTATCAAGCATTGGGGTTTGATGGTGTCGAATCCGTTGCTCCCATGTCTTTGGGATTTGCTAAATTTAAAAATCCCGATACTGGTCAGAAATATTCAATTTATGTGATTGGTGTTCAGCCAGGAAAACCAGTCATGAACATTCCAGAAGTTCAGGAAAATATAGATAAAATCAAAGTTCCAGATGTGGTACTTTTTGATAGAAAATCTCGACCAGAATTTGGGGATGTTGCCAAAAAATTTGAGGAGGAACAAAGAGAGCAAATCATAGAAATATTTCCCTTTGATTCCTTAAGGGGTTATAGGGTAAGAGTGGGTGCTTTATTTAGTTTAGGTCCTTCCTTTGGGGTAGATGGTAACTTAATTGTAAGTGATACCACATTCCTGAGAATTTTCCCTAATAGTCGTCCTTCAGAAATTATAGATGTGGGAGTAATTGCACTCCAACCTGATGCCGACCCCGAAAAAGTACGAGCAGATTTACAAGCTAAACTTCCTCAAGATGTAAAGATATTCACCCACAAAGAATTTATTGATTATGAGAAAAACTATTGGGCTACTAGAACCCCCATAGGATTTATTCTCAATTTAATGTTGACAATGGCTTCAATTGTGGGTGTGGTGATTGTTTACCAAATTCTTTACAGCAATATCTCTACACAATTGATTGCTTATGCAACATTAAAAGCCATCGGCTATGAAACTAATTATTTATTAATAATTGTCTTTCAACAGGCTTTTATTTTATCAGCTTTGGCTTATATACCAGGATTTGCTATTTCAATATTTCTCTATGATTTTGCTATGGAAGCTACAAAATTACCAATTATGATGAGCTTTCATAATGCGGTATTAGTATTAATTTCATCAATGTTAATGTGTATGACATCGGGAGCACTAGCTATCAATAAACTCCGTTCCACAGATCCCGCTGATATTTTCTAACATTAACTCCTTATCAGGAAAAGTTAACAGACAATTAATTTCTATAACCCGGAAATCTCTACAACTGACTGAAACAGTATTTAAAGGAATAAGATTGTAGTCCTATTTATTAAGGGCTATTTATCTCTGTAAACAACATTCAAATACGTAACTATTCGGATATGAACCTGAAAGACAAAACTATCCTGATTACTGGTATTGGGGAATTTATCGGCTTACGAACTGCGGAACTAGCTATAGGTAAAGGTATAAAAGTTAGCGGATTGCAAGAAGCAGTTTATAAAGCTAAAAAAGCCCAGAATTTTGGCGCTAAGGTAATTGTTGGTAGTGTTACTGATTTAGCTACAGCCGAAATGGCTTGTCAGGGAGTAGATATCGTCATTCATACAGATGAAATTGCCAAAGAAGGTGGTGCAATTAAAGAATTTCGTCAGGTAAATGTTGACGGTAGCATTAACATGGCAAAAGCAGCAAAAAAAGCTGGAGTCAAAACCTTTGTTTATATTTCCAGTGGGTTGGTTTATGGTTTTAATTATCCCAAAAATGTCCAAGAAGATGGACCTTTATCAGGAGATGATAATCCCTATTGTCAAACAAAAATTGAAGCCGAGAAAGCCCTTATAGAATTGAATTCATCCCCAGACTTTGGTGTAATTATTATGCGAGCTGGAGATGTTTATGGACCAGGTAGCATTCCTTGGATAATTAGACCATTACTATTAATGCGTCAAAAATTATTTGCTGTAGCTAATGATGGGCAAGGGGTGATTAATCATGTCTATATTGATAATTTAATTGATGCCATTTTCTTAGCACTGGAAAAAGAAACCTACGGCGAAATATTTAATATTACGGATGGACAAGAAACCTCTTGGAAAGAGTATTTTACACAATTAGCAGAAATGGCAGGTTTACCAGCACCTTTTTCTTTGCCAAAAGACGAACTAAAATTATTTCTCAAACTCCGATATCAGGGACAAAAGCTATTTAGAAAGCCAGCGGATATTTTACCAGAAGCTGTAGATTTTATGACTCGTCCCTATGCTTATTCAATTGATAAAGCCCGGAAAATATTAAATTATGAACCAACAATTAATTTAGCAGAAGGTATGCAACTTACCAGAGAATGGCTGCAAAAAACTGACCTCAAACAATTTATGTAATGGGTAATTGGTAATTGGTAATGGGTAATGGGTAATGGTGAGTCCACCCCCGTGCGCGGGTTCCCCGCGTTGTTGGCTGAAAGCCTTCCCGTAGGGTGGGGAGTGGCGAACCCGAAGGGGTAATGGATAATTGAATAAAAATTAATCATATTACCTATTATCTATTACCTATTTTATGTTTTTAGGACTTACGCAACTGGCACATTTTTTCTTGTAGGGTGTGTGACGCTAAGAAACAACGTGAACGTAGAAATAAGACTTCCGACCTCACGCACCAGTTATCAATTGTGACACTATCGTAAGTCCTGGTTTTATGGAAATATATTAACAATTATTTGATTATGAATCAGTATCAACCACGTTTGAGTATTGGATTACCTGTATACAATGGTGAAAACTTTATCAGAGAAGCACTCGATTCAATTTTAAATCAGACATTTCAAGACTTTGAATTGATTATTTCCGATAACGCTTCTACAGATAAAACCGAGGAAATTTGCCGAGAATATGCCGCCAAAGATAACCGCATTCGTTATTACCGTAACGCCAAAAATCTTGGTGGTTCTCCTAATTTTAATAGCTGTTTTCAATTATCTCGTGGTGAATACTTTAAATGGGCAGCACATGATGATATTCTTGCTCCTAATTTCCTGCAAAAATGTATTCAAATACTAGATGAAAATCCCAGCGTTGTCTTATGCCATTCTCAAGTATCTATTATTGATAAAAATAGAAAATTTATTAAAAACTACGAACTTCATCTCAATGCTGATTCCCCAAAACCACATCAGCGTTTTCATGCATTAATGGCTAAACATTTATGTTATCCATGTTTTGGAGTCATACGTTCTAGTGCTTTGAAGGCAACACCACTTTTTGGCAGTTACGGTGCAGCAGATGCAATTTTATTGTTAAGATTGGGTCTTTTAGGCAAGTTTTATGAAATCCCAGAATACTTATTTTTTGCTCGCAGTCATTCCCAACACTCATTAAAGCTTTTATTCCCAGATTACATGTCTTTTACTAATAATAATCCCAAATTTACATTAAAAATGCTGCCTGATTTTGGTGGTTATGCAGTGTGGTTTGACTCAGCAAATAAAGGAAAAATTATGTTTCCACACTGGAGAATATTTTGGGAGTATTTGCGTTCAGCTTGGATGGGAAAAATGAACTGGTATCAGCGTTTATCTTGCCATATTAGTATAGTTACACAATTAAAAGGCACAGAACCTCTCTTGTTCAAAGATTTAGTCAATGTTACTCAAATATTAGCCAGAAGATTCACAGATAAATTCACACCTAAAACACCAATTCAGTAACAAAAGAGTAAATAATAAACCGATTACCCATTACCCATTTGAAGTACCGACTTAATTATGCAAAAACAATTTCGATTCAGCACTTTGATACTTGCTACTTTAGCAACTTGCACTTTAGCACAAATAGCCTATGCAGAACCTCGTACAATACTTACTGTAATTGTCGATGGTATCCGTCACCAAAAAGGAGAAATATGTCTGAGAGTTTACGACTCTGAGGTTGGATTTCCTCTGAATAATACTAGTGAAGTCAAAAGTGCTTGCACTCAAATTACAGGAACTTCCATCAAAAAGCAATTCTCTGGGTTGAAACCAGGTACTTATGCAGTTGCTGTAGTTGACGATCAAAATGGCGATCGCAAACTCAACAGAGACTTTTTTGGTATCCCCAAAGAAGGTTTTGGACTTTCTCGAAACCCAAAAGTATCCATCACCACTGGTACACCAAAATTTAGAGATACCAGTTTTGCTTTGAACAAGAATAAAACGATCAAAATTATGATGAAATATCAACTTGATTCATAAATACTTAACGGGGAACAGGGAACAGGGAACAGGGAATACTCATATCTTGCAAAAAAACCGGGTTTCTAAACGAAAAATTAAGGTTTTGAGACTGAGAGATTTGCAAGAAACCCGGTTTTTAGCCCAGGTGCAAGATGTCTGAATAGGGAATAGGGAATAGGGAATAGGGAATAGGGAATAGGGAACAGGGATTGTCTGTGATGGGGGATTTCAACCCCCATCAAGACTTACCAGCTATAGGTGGGGGACTCAGACCCGATGGTGGGAACAGGAAAAGAACCAGCAACACAAGCATAGAGAAAGCGAGGCAGCGCGTTGGTCGGGTTCCCCGACTTAAAGTGACTGCCGGGGTTTATAAACCCAAAATTAAGGTTTTGACAGGTCAATATCCTCAATAAACCCGGTTTCTGACCCAGGTGCAAGATGTGTGCTAAGAGTTCCCTCTCCCCCAGGGAGTTGAAAAAAGCCGGCAGTCGGATTTGAACCTGAACCAAGCCCCACAACCCTCGAAAACTCAATACTCAAACTTCCCTCATAAAAGGTCAACCTATTTTGTTTGAGTGAAAAATGAGTGATAAAATAAAATTAGGGGGAGACGGCACCTATGAAGGTTTTGAAGCAATCCTTGAAACTCTCAAGAATGTTTCTAAACGTCTCCCCAAAGGAGTGCGGCTGAAAAGGGAGAGAGATAGATATCTCAACTTCCAGATTACCTTACCCAGCGGCAAAAGGAAAGTTAAGCCTAGTGGTTGTGAGTTCACAGACTTAGGTATCTACCAGGCACTGGATAAAGCGTGGAAGATACGCAATGCACTAGACACATTCCAAACAGAGTCCCATCTGTGGGAATGGTACGACAAAGAAATACTAGGTAACAACAACATAGTTGATGACCTAATCACCTACCGTGAGATATTCGAGAAAATAGAGCAAAGTTACTGGGATTCCCGCAACCGGAACACCAGGCGAACACGGGGTAAAAGCATCCCCAATGATGTAGTCACTCTTAATAATTACTACGGCTTGGTTTTCAAGAAGTTCTCTAACTGGGACAAACAGCCTGAGTGGGATGAGATAAAATCTGTCCTATTCTCTTGGGAGCAAGGAACCAAACTTTTCAAAGATGCATACTCGGTCATCAAGCGCATCTGTCGTTTGTGCCCCAACCCAGATAAATTCCTGGGATTACTTGCTGAAATAGACGGTAGACAAACCATTTTCAAAGAGCGGCAATCTATCAGCCTAAAGCAGTTTCTAGATTGGCATCAACAAACCTTAGATAATGCAACAACTGATAAACACCTAGAAGTAAGGCAATCCTGGTTGTGGGTGTGTTCCATGTGCGTAGTCTATGGATTACGTCCTAGTGAAGCAGCGGCAATCACTAATCTCACTAAACCATACTCACAAGATGGGATAACCATACCAGCGCTGAACGATCGCAGCAACAAGTCTTTGTTGATTGTACTTCTAGATAAAACCTACTTCGGTACCACTATCAAAACTGGTGGCAGAATTTGTAGACCATTGGTAAATGATAAAGCGCTAATCGAACGCTTGCAAATTCAAGTCCCAAGAATGCCTGAGTATACACCCAGAAGCAACAATCCAAAAACAATAACAAATGGCTTTAGCAAGAACATGAGGGATAGGTTGAAGTACTGGAACTGTCCGGTTACCCAAATGTACGCGTTTCGCCATTTAGGCAACCAACTGGGGGAACAGTACGGTATCCCACAAGAAATTAGAGCTAGGAGTTTGGGACACTCAACTACCATTAATGACTCAATATACAAGCAACGTACCAACTTCCAGACCTCGATTGACATCTTAACTGAGCACGCTAAACAGCCCCTCGACTACGGGATGGCTACAAATAGATTAGAGGCACTTGGCTTCGACCTCTCAATACCTAGTGCTAGAGCCATTTTTAGAGTTATCTACCAGCTAGACGACTAGGTCTACCTTTTTTACTGTCAGTAATTACTGTCAGTAATTACTGACAGTAATTACTGTAAACGAATGGAGGGAGGTAGAGAGTCAGAGCTAAATATTTAATCAAGGGTAAGGAATATTCTCTTACCCTTTTATTTGTTTAAGAAACTAAAGCCGTTCCCGTGTCAAAACCTGACCTTCCGATTTTTTTTACCTGACATCCTATAGGAACCTAACTGATAGTACATTTGTTTTGCAATTTCTTCAAAGTCAAGCGAGTTGAATCCTCATTTTGAGAACTGAAAATTCATGTCCCTAGAATCATCAATTTATTTCTCTCATGATTACCGCTTCCTTAACTACTTTTACATCATCTTTTACTCTCCTAATAATTAACGTATGATTTCTGATTTCAATGCGCTCTGAAACTAACCAAATAATTTGGAATAATTGCATTGAAGCCAAGAATATTTCAACAGATAATCTGATGTAATCAACCATCCGCTTTAACTAAATCTTTTTGAGTTATTGTTGCCTTCAATTCTGACAGCTTGTCTTCTGACCTAGCTTGCGTATTATTACTTTTTTCTTCATCACTTAATAATTTCTTAAAGTCTTCTCTAGTTGTTTGTAAGTTCTTCACAGACTCTTTGATATCTTGAACCTGTGAAACAATCGAATTCAAATTAGAGAACTTTTCTTCTGCCTCATTTATACCTTCGATAATCGCATCCCATTTTTTCTGTTTAGCAGATGCAGCAGTATTTTTTTCACTCATCCATTTGTAAGCATCTTCATAAACCGCACCTGCCTTCTTCAAAGCATTCCCAATTTTACCTGTGTTGTTGGCTGTTAATTCTCCAATCTGTCTTGCACTATCAAACATGCCTTGAACTTCAGTCAACATATTCGTTGCTGATTGGTAAATTCTATTAGCCTTGTTAAATGTATTAACCAAGAATAACAAAAACCCAGAACCTAGAACTGAAGCTAATCCATTTTTAATTGTTGTTTTAAATAGATTAGATAAAGACTGGGGCTTTCCTTCTTCGTTCTTTATTTGTAATCCAACTAAGTTAGCAGCAGCGTCAATGGTAGCACCGAGAGTAGCAACAGCATTATTGCTAAGCATAACGGCATTGTGTAAATTAGTTACAAAATTAGCAATTGTAAAAATTCTATCTATTTGTGAATTAGAAAATAAAGCATTAAAAGCCCCACTCAAACCTCCTTTTATCTGTTTACCAAGTTTAGAATTAATTGTATTTAATAGCTGCAGTTGTGCTGCATTGGCGGCATTATTAGTTGCATTACTCGCTGCATTAAATTTATCTAAAAGTGAATCATTGCTTCTTTGTAAATCATTTTTGAAACCATTTCTTAAACTCGCTGTACATCGAGAAGAATTCAAAGTATTGCAGGTTCCTTGACCTACTTTATCCACAAAATCTCTACCTTTTGGAATTGCTGCAACACCTGCACCTATTGGTGTGATTAATGGAGGAATGTTAGCTATATCTTCTCTTAATCGTTTAATTAAATCAGTGCCTTCTCTATTCACGATATCAGTGTCCCTTTTAAAATCATCAAATTCACCAGTCAAAGTTCCAACAGCTCCTCCTATTTGACCAATATTGTTAGCGTTTGCGTTAGCTTGGCTTTGAACTCCTGCAACTGTTTTAGAAAGTGAACCAACTTCACCTTTCACTTTCTCTATCTCAACTTCATTATTACGAATACGTCCTTGAATACCAGGTATTTGAATTTCAATTGCCCCAACTCTAGTGTTTAACTTACCAACCGTTACTATTACTCCTTCAACTACCTTTTGAGTATTTCGAGCAATACCGATTGCTTCTTGAGAAGCTCCTATGGCTTGTGTAGATTTTGCATTTGCATTTTCAGCAGTAGAGTTAGCTGCTGTAGCTGTAGATTTTGCTGAGTTTGAAATCCCTATTGCTTCTAATGATTTAGTTAATGCATTGACTGAGTTGTTAATTGCAATTTGTACTAATCCTCTAATTGTATTAGCTAAATTTATAGCTTCATTAGCAGTATTTTCAGCTTTAGCTGATTGCGATAAAGCTGTACCTGCTTTTTTATTTGCTGACTGTGCATTTGATAATGCATTTTCTGCTTTAGCGGCAGCTACTTCAGATTTATTTATTGCTTCCTTTGAAGTTTGTAATGCTTGCTCTGCTTTCTGGTTTGCTTTATCTGATTTTTGAATTGCTGCATTACTTTGTTTTATAGCAACATTTGAATTATCGATAGCTGCTTCAGCAGTAAGTCTAGCTTTATCTGCTTTAGTTGAGACAGATTTTATTGTTTCAGAATTACTATTAATTTTTTGTCTATTCTCACCAATCAATCCTAGTGCTTTAGACAAATCATTGCTCAAACTAGTTACAAAACTTTCAAGTGCATCTAGTCTCACACCAAGAACTTGTAATGCTGCAACTGCAACAGCTAACGCAGCAAGTGTTGACAATATTCCTGCTACTTTGCCAGCCAAAACACCAAATTGTTTTAAAGCATTGGTACCTTTACTTAATGCATCATTCGCAACTCCTGATACTGCATTTATTCTTCCATCTAATAATCCAATTTGTGATTGTAAAGGATTAATTCGTTGAGCGATTACAATTCCTACCGCTGGCATTACAGCAGCTAAAGCTAAATCAGGAACTTTTGGGATAATTGATTGCTCAGATTTATTAACTGATTGATTAACAATACTATCTCTCTCAGATTTCAAGATAAACTTATTGTTTAATTCAGCTATATCTTCTCTTAACGCAGCTAATTGAGCCGCAATTTCACTACAACTTGTCATCTTAAACTAGCAACTAACATTCTTAAATCAACAACAGAATTTACTGTTGGTTCACAAGGTAAACAACAATCACCACAATCTATAGTTCCTTCGGGACATGACTTTATGCACTCAACTGAATAATCATCACTTTCTACAATTTCGTTATATAAAGTTGTCCCTGAATATCCAGTAATAATTAATCGTCTTTCTGGCTCATCTGTAGAACTAATATTTTCTATATCACTTACAGAAACGTAATAATCTCCACCAGATAGGTCACCAATTTTAAACCAATTTGGTGGATAACAAGGGAAACCCGGAGTAGCTCTACCACGACAGTAAGCTTCTAACCAATCGTTTCTGTTTGGATTAATTCGTAATCCACTAACAGGAGCACGAACACTTGAATAACCAGACCTACTTATTATTTCTCTACGATACGAATGGTAATAACTGTAGGTAAAGTAAATTGTGACAACTGCACAATCCGGGTAACTTTCTTCAAAAGAAATACTGATGGAGGTATCTGTAAAATCTCGAATACCTCCATCAGGTAAAGTAACCCTAGCTATATCACCAATATTGCAATAGCTAGCCATAATTTAAAAATCATCTGGGTCAAGTATCGCTTCATCAGAAAGAACCTCAAAAGCAAATGTTGGTTCTGCCATCTCTATCTTCGTCCATAAAAATTACTGTCAGTATGTACTGACAGTAACTACTGTCAGTAATTTTGGTAAGCTTACAAATCGTCAGGGTCAGGGTCAATTGGTGCTGCTTCAATCTCGAAGCTAACAGTGTAATTGTACTGGTCGTAGTTTATGTTATTTCTGTTATTTGTGCATAACGCTGGGTCGCTAATTGTAACTTGAATATCCGGGTCGAGTTCTTGATTAGCAACGTTAAGTTTCCCTTTTCCTTTTTTAAGCAAAGCTGCAATTAAGGATTGAGCAGTATTATCAGCTGCTGGTGTCAAACCAGTTTCAACTAAATCTGCTTTAGAAATAGTTAAAGTAGTTGCGTCCTGAGTTGCGTTATCACCAAAAACCTCTATTAACGTAGGTTCAGCCATAAAAAAAACACCTAAATTACATACAATAATTATTGTATGTGAATTTGGTAATAATGTACTAATGGCTAAGCCAAATGAAGTCGAAGCATTTCAAAGTTTTTGTAGACGATATATAAATCTAGAAGTCAAGAAATATTTTAATGATGTTAAAGGAGACGATGAAAGCTTGTACACATCGAGTACAGCTAGATTCGTAATTAGAAATATTTGTTTGCACAAAGACAAAGACCCTTTAATTTTGTCTGTTGGTAGAATGCTTGTTTTCTATTTAATTGTAAATCTTGAAAAAGAACCTCAGTACGAAATTGAGCGACCAAGAACAGACAAAATTCGTTCATTTAAACCAATAGTTACTCTTTACTTTGTTCAATCCAAGTTAAATGTAAAAGAAGGGTTTAGACCTATTGATGGAAGAATCTCATTTAGGTTGATGAATGAATCAAGTGAAACTTTAACAAAAAGGAAACTAGAAACTTTAGCTAGACAAATTAAGAAATTATTTGCTAGCAATAATGGTTATATATGGAAGAAAGGTAAGTTTCTGTACACCTATGCTGACTGGGAAAAAGGTTATCAATTACAAGTTCTTGCTAGAACAGAGGCACAAGCCAAAGAGATAGTGACACAAGTATTAAAAATCCAATCTCATACTCCTGAATGGAAAAACTTTTTTTCTGGTAAAAATAACATTACAGTTAAAGGCAAGTTCCTGTTTCTTGGAGAACCAAGAGTTAAAGCTGAAGAAAGAGAAGAATCAGAGGTGATTTATGACTCTGAATATGTTTACGCTTACATAGC